>NZ_JBHXLL010000052.1:0-64580 GCF_042721415.1 Kitasatospora sp. NPDC058444
CCGGTGGGGGGCCGCCGGGTGGGGGGGGGGCGCCGCCCCCCCCCCCCCCCGGGCCACCGCTGTCCCCACCCGTACGGAGGTACCCCCGATGCGCATTCCACGCGGCTTCGCCGTTCCCGCTCTGGCCGGCTGTCTCGCCCTCGCCGGGGCGGTGGCCGCCACCCCGGCGGGCTCGACCGAGCTCCGCCCGCTGCCCAGCCCCGCCGTCCAGTACTGCGCCGCGGTGCTCGGGCACGTCCCGGGTGCCGACACCGCCGCGCAGGCCCTCGGACGGGCCTGCTCCTCGGACTTCCGGGCCGACCAACTCGAGCAGGCCGGAGCCGGGTTCGAGGCCGCCGGGCTGCCGGGCCGCCCCGCGCTGCCGATGGAGTAGCCGGCGATCGACCGCGCCGCACGAGGTCAGGGCTCCGTGCGGCGCGGTCGGTCCGTACGGCTCAGTACGACTGGAGCTCGATCACCCGGCCGTCCGGGTCGCGCAGATGGGCGCTGCGCAGGGTGGGGCCCCACTCCGGACGGTCGGTCGGCGGCGTGACAGGGGTGCCGCCGTGGCGCAGGCAGAGGGCGAGTGCGCCGTCCACATCGTCCACCCGGAGGACCAGCATCGCGGTGTCCTGCGAGGGTGCGGCGGGCTGGGCGGGCAGGTCGGCGGTGCCGAGGGTGGCGGCCATCGCGGAGCGGTCGAAGAGGGCCAGGAAGGTGCGGTCGGCGAGGTCCCAGCCGGCGTACGGGCCCTCGGGCGTGCCCTTGGCCAGGGTGGCGCCGGCGAGCGGCGTCAGGACCGCCCGGTAGAAGCCGAAGCACTCGGCGAAGCGGGTGACGAGCAGGCGGGGGTACGGGGCGTCCACGGGAGAACTCCTGGCAGCGGGCGGAGGGTGCGGTTGGTGTGGCGGCTCGCCATCGACCCGAGCGACCTCGCCAAGGTCGCCGACCAGCTCGCCGCCGCCGGGTACGTCGAGCGCGCCCGCGACCAGACCGACCGCCGGCGGGTCTCGGTCTCGATCACCGACGCCGGACGGGCGCTGCTCGCCGAACTGCAGGCGCAGGCGCGGGCGGTGCAGGACGAGGTGCTCGCGCCGCTGGAAGCCGGGGAGCGGCAGGTGCTGCACGAGTTGCTGGTGCGGGTGCACCACGGCACGGGGGAGTGGCGCGGCGGCCTGTGACCGCGGGCCGACGGATCTCCGCTGCCGGTGCCGGGCGAGACCGCGGCCGGCCCTGAAGGAGGTGACACCTCGACGGCCGGTGGTCGGGGCGACGCCGATGGTGGCGCTCCTGGCAGGCGAGGTCGTGCGGCTGCTCGGGCCCGCGCGGTGGTTCACATCAGGGATCTCAGCACGTCGACCTCACAGCCCGGTGCGAAGGGGTCGAAGCCGTGCTCGATCAGCCAGCGAACCGCCAGCAGGCTTCGCAGCGACCACCATGCGTGGATCACGTCGAGGTCGACGGCGGTGCCGTAGCCGGCGATGACGTCGTCGAGGTGCTCCCCGTGTCCGAGCGTGAAGGTGGCGAGGTCGTACAGGGCGTCGCCCTGGCCCGCCTCGGACCAGTCGATGATGCCGGTGACCTCGCCGCCGTCGACGAAGAGGTGCGCGATCTGCAGGTCGCCGTGGGTGAACGCCGGAGTCCACGGCCGGAGCGCGGCCTCGGAGACCCGGCGGTTGCGGGCGACCAGGTCGGCGGGCAGGATCCCGTTCGTCACGAGGGTCTCGCACTCGTCGTCGAGTTCCGCCGCCAGTGCGGTGATGCTCCGGCCGGCCCGGCCGCGCCAGGGCGGCAGCGGCGCGTCGTGCAGCGTCCGGATGGCGGCGCCCGCCGCGGCCCACTCCGCCGGTGCCCCGGTCGACGGCCCGCCGAGGCGCCCGAGCGTCGTCCCCGGGAGCGCGGCGATCGCGAGCACGGGCGGCCTGCGCCACAGGACCTCCGGGGTCGGGACCGGCGCGAGGGCCATCGCCTCGACCTCGACGTCGATGCGCGCCTGATCGGCGTCCACCTTCAGGAACACGTCGCCGACGCGCAGGGTCGCGCGTTCGGAATGGGCGACGACGACTTCGACCTCATCCATGGGAGACCAGTATCCCGGGGACGACCGCGGACGTCGCCGGGTTTGTCACGTGCGATGACCGCGGCAGGCCGCCACCCGCTCCCCGAGTCAGGCCGCGGGCGGGCCCGGGCGGCGGGCGCCGGCGAACTCGCCCGCCCAGCGCGGGACGTCGAGCACGTTCTCGACCCGGGCGACCAGGGTGCCCGTCCGCTCGGCGTGGATCATCGCGCCCTCGCCGACGTGGATCCCGACGTGGTGCAGGGGGGCGTCGGGGCGGGAGAAGAACAGCAGGTCGCCCGGGGCGAGCGCGTCGCGCGCCACCGGGGCGCTGAGGTTGAACTGCGCGACGGTGTAGTGCCCGAGCTCGACGGTGCCGTGGCTGGCCCGGTACCAGCAGTAGAGGGAGAGGCCGCTGCAGTCGAAGCCGACCGTCTTCTCACCCAGGCACTCGCCGTTCAGCCAGCCGTTCTCCTCGTCGCAGAAGCCGAGGCCCGCGCCCAGCCGGTCGCCGCCGCCCCAGGCGTACGGCACGCCGAGCTGGCTCGTGGCCACCTCGGCGACCCGGCGGCCCAGCGCGGCCGCGGGCAGGATCCGCGGCGTCTCGGGCGAGGTGTCGGACGCCGCCTGGGCGGCCGGGCCGAGCGCCGGGACGAGGCCCGCCCCGAGCGCGAGGCCGAGCATGCGGCGCCGCCGTACTCCGGAGAGCTGGTCGCGGCCGGACGGTTGGGGCTCCATGGCGGTGCCTCCCGGTGCTGGAGGTGGCTGTGTCGGACGTCCGGTGGCGTGGTGCCCGGGCGCACCCACCAGGATTCCGTTCCGGCGGGCCGGTCCGCCATCACCCGCAACGGTGAATCGCGGCCGCAAGGGCGGTGGAACGGAAGGGAGTTCGCCGGTGTGCATGGGGGCGGGGCCGGTCGGCTCGCGCCGATGGGTACGGTTCCCGAGGGCGGCCCGCCCCCGCCGGTCAACCGGTCATCAGCGCACGCTGAGCTTCACCGTGGCGCTCCTGCCCGTGTAGAACTTGTGGATCTGCTCGCGCGTCCCGGAGCCGCAGGCCTGCACCTCCTCCGGGTAGCGCCCGCCGTCGGGCGCGATCGTGACCGTCGCGCACATGCCGTCGGCCCGGGTGTCCTCCACCCACCCGTCGACGTACAGCGACTCGACTCCTTCGACCTTCTTGCACTTCAGGGTCCAGGTGGCCTCCGCGCCGTCGATCTTGGGCGAGTCGCTGTGCGGGCACGTCGCCGCGGTGGCCGGCGTCGCGACGACCATCACCGACGCGCCGACCAGCGCGAGGACGGTGAGGACGGCGCGGAGGGACAAGGCCAGTCGCATGGTGGGCTCCTTGGGTGGGCGCGGAAGGTCTGCGGAGGGGTTCTGCCGCACACGAAGCAGATCGACTCCACAGGGCCGCACAATGCGCTCGTGTGGGTGACGTCCGGTCCGGGGCGGTGCGGTGCGCACCGGCCGGGACACATGGGGTGGCGGCGCTCCTGGGCGCCGGATCTTGACGGTGATGAAGTGTGAGTGGTTGAGTACTCACATGCAGAAGGAACGACCCCGGCAGCTGTCCACCGCCGAGGAGCGTCGCGAGACGGTGCTGCGCACCGCGATCGGGGCGTTCGCCGCGCGGGGGTACTTCGGCACCACCACCACGGAGGTGGCGAAGGCGGCCGGCATCTCGCAGGCGTACGTGTACCGGCTCTTCCCGAGCAAGGAGGCCCTGTTCGTGGCGGTGGTCGAGCACTGCTTCGTACGGGTCCGGGGGAGTCTGGAGCGCGGCGCGGCGGAGGCGGGGGGGAGTTCCCCGGAGGCGGTCCTCCAGTCCATGGGGGACGCCTACGCCAGGCTGATCACCGACAACGACCTGATGCTGGTCCAACTGCACGCCCAGGCGGCGGCGGTCTCCGAGCCGGCCGTCCGGGAGGCGGTCCGGCAGGGGTACGCCCGGCTGGTCGAGTACGTGCGCGGGGCCTCGGGTGCGGCGGAGCCGCAGATCCAGGGCTTCTTCGCCACCGGCATGCTCTGCCACCTGCTGGTCTCGATGGGTGCGGACGAGGTCGACGCGCCGTGGACGCGGACCCTCGCGGCCGGCATCACGCACTACTGATCGCACCCGTCGGCCATTCCCGGTCGGCGCCACCCACCCCGGCGGGGCGGGAGGTCCGCGCGCACGCGACGGGCCGAACGCCGCCGCCCTTTTTTCGGGAACAAGTGTGAGTGGTTAACCACTCATCCAATCCGGGAGACCACGAAGTGACCACTCACCCCACCCACGCCATCGACGCCACCGCCCCCGTCGTCGTCCGCCTCGCCACCACCGTCGACGCCCCGCCCGCCCTCGTCTGGGCCCTGCACACCGACGTCGAGGCCTGGCCGGGCTGGAACCCCGACATCGAGCAGGCCCGCCTCGACGGCGCCCCGCTCACCGGACCGGGCACATCCTTCACCTGGCGCACCCACGGCCTGGACATCACCTCGACCGTCCGCGAACTCGCCCCCGGCCGCCGGATCGTCTGGGGCGGCCCCGCCGAGGGCATCGAAGGCATCCACGTCTGGTCCTTCGAACCCGCCGGCGACGGACGGGTGACCGTCAGCACGGAGGAGTCCTGGAGCGGACCGGCCGTCGACGCCATGCCCGAGGCGCTGGGGCAGGCGCTGCGGGAGTCCCTGGAGCGCTGGCTGGACCACCTCAAGGCCACCGCCGAGACCGTGCACCGCCCCGCCACCGCCGCCGCCCAGGCCACCGCCGACTGAGCTCCCGAACCTCGTCCCCACCCGCCCGCACCGTGCACGGAAGGACCCTCCCATGACCGCCGCCTCCGCCCCCAAGCCCTACCTGGCCGGCCACTACGCCCCCGTCGCCGACGAGCTCACCGCCACCGAACTGACCGTTGAGGGCCACCCGCCGCCCGAGCTGACCGGCCGTCTGATCCGCAACAGCCACAACCCCAAACCCGGCATCACCCCCTCCCACTGGTTCAAGGGCAGCGGCATGGTGCACGGCATCCGGCTCCGCGACGGCCGTGCCGAGTGGTACCGCAACCGGTGGGTCAGGACCCCCGCCCTCGACGGCGCCCCGTACCTCACCGAGCACGGCCCCGACCTGACCGCCTCCACCGCGGGCACCCACGTCATCGAGCACGGCGGCCGCCTGCTCGCCCTCTGCGAGTCCGCCCTCCCCTTCGAGCTGACCGCCGAGCTGGAGACCGTCGGCGCCTACGACTGGAACGGCCGGCTCACCTCGGCGATGACCGCCCACCCCAAGGAGGACCCGCTCACCGGCGACCTGCACTTCTTCGCCTCCTCGCCGTTCCCGCCCCACCTGATCCACCACGTCTCCTCGCCCGACGGCACCGTGCTCACCAGCCAGGAGGTGCCGGGCGCGAGCGCCGCGCTCAAGCACGACTTCGCGATCACCGCGCACCACGTGGTCTTCCTGGAGGGCTCGGTCACCTTCGACCCGGCCGACCACTCGGGCATCCCGTACGGCTGGAGCGACGGCCAGGCGGCGCGGCTCGGTGTGATGCCGCGCGGCGAGGGCGGGGCGGCCGCGGTCCGCTGGTTCCCGATCGAGGCCGGCTACGCGATGCACCTCGCCAACGCCTACGAGGACGCCGCCGGGCGGATCGTCGTCGAGGGCCCGTCGGTCGGCCGGGACGGCTGGCAGCGCTCGTGGAACTGGTGGGTCGGCGCCCCCGACCGCGGCGCCGAGCCCAACTCCGGCTCCCGCGGCCGCCGCTGGGTCGTGGACCTGGTGGCCGGGCGGGTCCGGGAGGAGCAGACCGACGACCTCACCGTGGAGTTCCCGACCATCAGCGACGCGTTCCTCGGCCGCGAGCACCGCTACCAGTACGCGCTCTCCTTCCCCGACGACCGGGGCGTCGGCAACCACGCCCTGGTCAAGTACGACCGCCGCACCGGCGGGCGGCAGCTGCTCCCGGTCGGCACCGGGCAGCTGCCCGGCGAGGCCGTGTTCGTCCCCGCCGAGGAGCGCCCGGACGCGGACGAGGACGCCGGCTGGCTGCTCACCGTCGTCAGCGACCTGAACGTGAACGCCTCGAAGCTGCTCGTCCTGGACGCCTCCGACCTGACCCTCCCGCCGGTCGCGACCGTCCACCTGCCGCGCCGGGTGCCCGCCATGATCCACGGCTCCTGGATCCCCGACACCGCCCTTGCGTAGCACCCCGCGCCCTACCGACCGCCCCCGGCCGCGCTTCCCCCGCACGGCCGGGGGCTCGTGCGTGCCCCGTCACGATCGCGCCCGGCTCTCCCCGGAACCCGGGGGGCGCCGGGCGGTACGTCAATCCTGATTGACGGTTGAGCTGCCCATCGGGCCGTGGCGGCAAGGAAGTTGACCGCTCCGCCCCTACCCTTGGGCCATGAAACAGCACATCCTCACGCTGGTCCTCGGGGGCCTTCTGCTGGGCATCGTCGCGTTCGGTGCCGGCTGGTACGCGGCGGACTCCCGGCAGACCGCTCCGGCGCCGACCTACATCACGGTCACGCCGGAGCCGGTCCCCACCGGCGCGGTCTCGCCCCCGGTCTCACCCCCGGCCTCGGCCGGCGGCCGGTAGCGCGGCCGGTGTGCGACCGATGGCAGGGCCGATGGCAGGGCCGATGGCAGGGCGGGGTGGACTACTGCCTGACCGCCCAGAACCGGTCGGCCATGTTGTCGTACGCGACCGAGGCGGACAGCGACACCGCCGGCTCCTTCCAGAGCATCTGCCACTGGCCGTCGCCCGGGTCGTTGTCCACGATCACCTCCAGCCCGCGCGCCGTGTTCACCCAGCTGCTCGCCTGGTCGCGGAACCCGTAGTCGGTGAAGTACACGGCGGCGTCCTCGTGGAAGAGGTTGAACTGGAGCCGGCGGCCGCCCCAGTTCTTGTCGGTGTAGAAGCAGTAGTACGACGGCTCGGTGGCCGGGGTGGGGCAGTTCTTCCAGTCCGGGCTGCGACCGGCGCGGCGGTGGTGGTCGCCGCTCCACGGCGGTGCCTGCGCCTGGCCGGGCAGCGGGAGCACCATCACCGCGCCGTCGGGGTAGGTGATCTCGTTGGCGGCGGTCTGCTTGCCGCCCTTGCCCGCGGCGAGCTGGGCGTCCACCGCCTGCTGCAGTGCGTCGCGGTCGCGGTCGCCGAGTGCGGTGATGATGGCTCTCTGGTCCCCGGCCGGGCTGTGCGCGGCGGCGGCCTGTGCCCCGAGGGGAGCGGCCAGGAGCACGAGCGCCCCGGCTGTACGGACGAGGAGTCGGCGGACTCGAGAGTGCGTCATATGCCAAACGTAGCCGTACACGTACGGCCGGTAACCTCGCTTTCTCGATCAGACGGCGCGTACGCGGCGACAGCACGCCGGTGCGCACGCGCCCCCCTGATCGGGCGAACCTACGACCCGCGGGTGGACTCGCCGGGCCGGTGGGAGTCGCGCGCCCGGTCGGCGGGGCCCGGTACGAGGGGTGCGACGACGCGCCGGGTCGGGGCGGAGCCGCCCTCGTCGTTGTCGTCGTCGTCCGAGTTCACCGAGGCGGTGATCGAGCCCGTCGCCGAGGAGGCCAGGCCGATGATCAGGAAGAGGACGAGCAGCCCGCGCGCCGCGCCGCTCAGGACCAGCGGACGGGTGGCCGAGGCCGGGCCCTCCGGCTCGCTGCCCGGCTCGTCGCCGAACAGGCGCTTGGGGTAGGCGGACGAGATCATCACCAGATAGGCGTAGAAGCGCATCCGGTAGCGCAGGATCGCGGTCGTCGCCTCGTACAGCGCCTGCGGCATCCGGCCGAGGACCAGCACCACCAGCCAGAGGACGAACGACACCGCCCACCACCCGGCGAACACCAGGCCCTGCACGATCGCGGCCGGGATGACGAGGAAGATGCGGAACAGCACGGCGAGCCGGTTCAGCTCACCCGGCCGCAGCCCGACCTGCACCGGATAGTCCGGGACCTCGAACCGGAACGGCGGGTAGCGGTCCACGGTGAGCATCAGGTACGCGGTGACGCGGATGTCGTACGGGACGAACACGGTGAGGTAGTCCGCCACGAAGACCGGCAGTCGGCCGAGCGCCAGCGCACCGAACCAGCCGACGACGGTGACGAGGAACGCCACCACCGACAGCACCCACACCACCACGAACTGGGGGATCAGCAGCAGCGCGCGCAGCAGCACCGTCCAGCGGTTCTGCGGGCCGGGCGCCGGCATGTCCAGCACCGGGAGCCACTCGCGGCTGACGGGGGCGGGGGGAGCCTGCCACATCCGGGCCTCCACGGTCTCGGGACGACGGGACCCGGCGGTCGGGCGCGGCCGGGTGCCCTCCGAAGATCGCAGCAACCCGCCCGCCCCGCGCGTCACGCTGCGCCGGACGGGGCAGCCGGCCGACGTGGCCCGGCGCGCCGTTGTCCGGCGCGGCCCGGCCGACCTGCCCGGTGGGGGCGGGGGCGCCGGTGAAGGCCGGGCGCGTGGCGCCCGGTCAGGCGATCTTCGCGCAGAGGGGCTCGGCGGAGCCGTGCTCGATGGTCAGCGTCCGGTAGCCGGTGGCGCTGATGTCGATGGTGTAGACACCGTCGACGGTGTAGAGGTCGCGGGGCAGGTTGCCGGCGTTCGCGCCGACACCGAGCAGGATCGGGCCGCGGGCGTGCCAGGTCTGGGAGTTGTCGGGACGGTAGTCCACGACGGACCGGCCGCCGGCGTCCGCGTCGTACGAGGCGCCGGTCGTGGTGTTGGTGAGCCGCAGGACGAGGGCTCCCCGGAAGGCGGCGCGCCGCACGGTGGTGCCGTCGGGGGCGTACTCCAGGACCCGCCGCTGCACCTCGTCGACGACGGCCTCCATGTGCACGGGGAAGTCGCAGCGGGAGCCGGCCGGGAGGTCGAACGTCGGCGACGGCCACGGCTCCCACCCGCCCTGACCGGCGACGGTCCCGGAGGTGTCCGATGAGGTGTCCGAGGCGGTGGACGAGGCGGAGGAGCCGGCCGGGCCGGACACGGCGCCGGCCGGGGTGCCCGCCAGGACGGTCAGGGCGACGGCGGTGGCGGCTGCCAGCACGGTGGACGCGGCGTTGAGCAGGATTCGTCGCATGATCGCTTCTCCTGGTGGGGTGTCGGGCCTTCAGGGGCCTCAGCCTGGCAGGCACCCCTGACCGGATTCTCACCACGAGCCCCGGGCCGTCGCCGCCCGGCGCGCCGCCGACGGACCGCCCGGCCGCGCCGCCGGCGGACCGCTCGGGCTCCTCCCGGCGGTCCGCCGAAGGGTCAGGACGTGCCGGCGGCCGTGAGAGCACCCACGGCGAACTGGTGCGTCCGTGCGGCGGCTTCGTCGATCGGCACGTGCTTGCCGTCCGGCGGGAAGAAGTCGACGACGCCGATCGCTCCGTAGTTCGCCCAGAAGCAGGTCGTCATGGGGAAGGTGTCGCTGACGTTCTGCTGGCACTTCACCACCAACTCCTTGGTGGTGAAGGTCCTCGGCTCGCCGACCGGGTTCCGGCCGTAGCCCTTCACCAGGTCCATGGTGTGGGAGAAGACCGCGTTCAGTGAGGCGGCGGGGTCCGCGACCTTCTCGTACAACGTCGTTCGGGTGGTGAGGTGCGGCACGGTCGCCCGCATCCCGCCCTTGCCGAGGGTGATGCGCGTCGCGCCGAAGCAGGAGACCTTGTCCTTGCCGGAGTCCTGCTTGATCTCCGGCAGGTCGTCGTCACCGGCGATCAGCATGTCCAGGTCGTTGCCGAAGTGGAAGCCGCCGTTGCCCTTGTCGCAGGTCAGGCCGTCCAGCGCGGGCACGCCGATCGACGTGTACCGTGCGCCGGTGTCGGCGGCGAGCTTCTCCGCCTTCGGCAGCGCCTCCTTCTTGTCGCCGCCGTCGGACCCGCAGCCCGTGGCGAGCACGCCGACCGCCACGGCCGCGGCCAGGATCCCCCGTGCGTTCCTCATCGCTGATCTCCCCTCGTTGATGATCATCAAGGGATCCTAAGGCCCGGGGACTCACGGGCCGTCAACAAGGGTTCCGGAACCGGCCCCCGAAGACCTCCGGGGCCGACCGCTAAGGTGGCCCGCCATGGAGTTCCGACTGCTCGGGTCGTTCGAGGCCGGCCACGAGGGTGAACCCGTCCTGGCCGGCAGCCGCCGCCAGGAGCGGTGCCTGCTGGCCGTCCTGCTGCTGGAGGACGGACGGGTCGTCACCACCGACCGGCTGATCGACCTGCTCTGGGGCGGCAATCCGCCCGGCTCGGCCCGCGGCACCGTCCACACGTACGTCGGGCGGCTGCGGGCCCGGCTGCGCCCGTACGGGGTGGTGATCGAGACCCGGCACGACGGGTACGCCCTCGCTTCCGGCCAACACGCGGTCGACGTCCGGGAGTTCCTCGACCTGACCGCCCGGGCGGCGGCCACCGGGGACCCGGGTGAGCGGCTGCGCTGCCACGACCGGGCGCTCGCGCTCTGGCGCGGACCGCTGCTCGCCGACGTCGTGGACGAGGAACTGCGCGGACGCCTCGGCCGCCGACTGGCCGAGTTGCGGCTGTCCGCGCTGGAGCAGCGGGCTGAGATCCTGCTCGCCATGGGCCGGCACGAACAGGTGCTCGCCGATCTGACCGCGCCTTCTCTGACCGGGCCTTCTCTGAGCGCGCCCTCTCTGACCGCGCCCTCGGTCGGGACGCCGGCCAACGACGGTTCCGAGGCTGCCGGCGCCCCGTCCGGCTTCCCCGCCGACGACCTGCTGTCCCGCGAGCGCCTCGTCCTCGCCCTGATGACCGCGCTCTACCGGGCCGGCCGGCAGGTGGAGGCGCTCGCCCTCTACCGCCGCACCCGGCGCCTGCTGGTGGACGGCCTCGGCGTGGAGCCGGGCGCCGAACTCGCCGCCCTGCACGACCGCATCCTGCGGGCCGACCCCCGGCTGGACCGCCCTCCGGCGCCGCTGTACGCGGTGCGGGTCGGCGAGCAGTGGCTGCCGTGGAGCGCGGGCGGCCATCCGGCGCTGGAGTTCTGCAACACCTACGCCGGCTGGAGCGTCGACCCGGCGGCCCCGCCGCTGCCCGGGTCGGACTGGCTGCGCGGCTACCCCACGCTCGCGGTCTGGGCCGGCCACCACGACCTCGCCGACGAGCTGGTGGTCGAGGCGCTGCTCCGCCGGGCGGCGGAGCGGCCCGAGGAGGCCGCCGCCGTGCTCGCCGGCGCCCGCGCGTTCCGCTCGGCCCTCCACGCGTGCCTGACCGACCCGCAGGACGGCGCCGCCTTCGCCGCGGTGGCCGCGGTGGTGCAGGAGGCGGGGCGGTCGGCGGTCTTCACCCGGGGCGAGGACGGGCTGGCGCACTGGCGGCTGCCACCGGCGGTCGGCCTGCGGCTGCCGCTGTACGCCGCCGCCCGCGCGGCCGGTGAACTGCTCGCCGACCCACGCCGGTTCACCATCCGCCGCTGCCCCAGCAACGGCTGCGGCTGGCTCTTCCTGGACGCGAGCGGCCGGCGGCGCTGGTGCAGCCTCTCGACCTGTGGGACCCGTTCGGCCACCTGAGCCGTACGGGCCGTACGGGCCGTGCGGGCCGTGCGGGCGGGCGGGCCGAAGGGCGCGGGTTCGCAGGATCCTGGATCAGGATGCCACGGAACTCGCTCGTGACCCGTGGGTCGGGCGGGGTGCCCACGGGCTCGCCTCCTGGCACGACGGGGCTCCGGTACGGGAGCGGCCTCGCATGGTCACCCACGTACCGGAGCCCCGGTCGAGCGCTCGCCACGGTCGGCGGACGCGGTGGCTCGTCAGCCGTCCCCTGTCAGCCGTCGAGCACCGCGCGTGCCCGGTCGACGACCCGCTGCGCGGCGGACCGTTCGGCCGACAGGGCGTCCTTGTTCCGCTCGATCATCTCGTCCTGGTACGCGGCCTCGACCGCGAACCACTCGCGGACGACGCCGGACGAGCGGTTGCACCGTACTTCCGAGGCGGCCTGTGCCCGCTCCGCCGCCAGGTCGGCGGCCTTCCGGTCGCTCGTGTCCACGGGCGAGGAGGCGTGGTAGCCGAGCGCGTTCATGCACGACGACCACCTGGCCGTCGCCGCGACGACCCGGGGATCCTTGGCCGACGCGTCCCACGACTTCCGCTGCAGTTCCATGGCGACCGGTGTCTCCCGCACCCTGGCGGCGTCGCCGAGCTGCTCGACGGCCCGGCCCACGCAGCCCTGCGGCTGCTCCCCGCCCGGCGTTCCCTCGTAGACGAGGCGTTGAGCGTCCGTCAGCTCCGGCGGGGCCGGTGCCGGGGCGGCCTCCCTGGACGGAGGGAGCCCGTAGCCGTACCGCTCGGCCTGTTCCAGGTCGGTCAGGCCGTAGCGCCGTTCCAGGAAGTCCTTCAGGGGCGGGCGCACGTGCACCAGCGGCTGGATCGGCGCGCCCCGTTCGCGCATGCAGCGCTCCACCAGCCGTTCGTACGCGCTGTTCAGGTCTTCGCGCTGCTGGTAGGTCAGCAGGTACGCCTGCACGGGGAGCTCCGCCCGTGTGGTCCCGGTGCCGTCCGTGCCGCGGCCGGCGGTGGTCGTGTAGCCCACCGCCCCGCCGGCCGCGACGCAGACGGCGACCGCGCACGCCGTCAGTGCGGTCCGCCTGTTCACGGCCCGAACTGCACGGAGGCGTCCTCGTTGTACGTGTTGCCGAGGTTGCGAAGGGCGTTGGTCGGAATGAAGTCGCTCGGGCCCAGGTAGTTGAACCGGTAGAAGACGGTGGCGGCGTAGAAGTCGTTGGTGTTCCGCGCCGAGGCGGCGTTGTTCCAGACGCTCTGACCGATCCCGTTGCAGTTGGTGCCGCAGGCGTTGAACTTGACGTCCGTCAGGTTGGGGATGTTCCCGCCGATCCTGACGAACGCTCCGCCTCCGTTGGAGTTGTAGTAGAGACAGAACCATCCGTTGACGCAGCTGTCCGCGCTCGCCGGAGCGGCCGCGGCCACGGTGCCGGCCGTGAGGCCCGCCGCGGCCAGTGCCGCCAGTAGCAGACTGCGTCCTCGCGTCTTCGTTCGTCGCATGTTCGCTCCTCCGTTGGGGGACGGGTCGCGACCGTCCCGTGCGAGAAGTCTCCGTCGGACCGTGCGGTGGCGTCATTGCCCGGGGGCGCAGCCTTCCTTGACGCTGCGCGCAGGGCGGCCGGAGCCGGCGCGGGCGGGACGGGTGGCCGGCGGAGCGGGAAGCGTCGATCGCCGGTGCTCGGCGGGGGTGATGCCGTAGGCGCCGCGGAAGGAGCGGCTGAAGGTGGCGGCGTCGGCGATGCCCCAGCGCGCGCCGATGGCGTGGACGGGCAGCGCACGCAGGGCGGGGTCGCTCAGGGCCGCGTGGCAGCGCGCCAGTCGGCGGCTGCGGATGGTCGCCGAGACGGTCTCCCGCTGCTGCCGGAAGAGGTAGTGGAGCGTCCGTACCGAGATGCCGTGGTGGGCGGCGACGGACGCGGGGGACAGCGCGGGCTCGGCCAGGTTGTCCTCGATGAAGGCGTTGATCCGGGCCAGCAGCATGCGGTTGCGGGCCTCCGGCGGCAGGCGGTCGTGGGCGTCGAGGTGGTGGGCGAGGAAGGCGGCGGTCAGTTCCAGGGCCACCGTGCCCATCCGGTCCAGCGCCGGCCCCTCCAGCGACGGTGCCTGGTCGACGACGCTGCGCAGGAAGGCCGCGAGCACCGCGCCGGCACCGCTCCGGCCCGGCAGGGCCCGTGCCAGGAGGCGGTCCATCCTGCCGCCCGGCAGCGGGAACCCGGAACGCGGCAGATGCAGCACGATCCCGCGCAGCAGTGGTCCGGCCGTCCCGCCCAGCCCCTTTCCCTCGTACGGCAGCGACGTGTTCCACAGGGCGAAGTCGCCCGTCGACAGGCGGCTGTCCTGCCGGGACTGCGATATCGACATCTCGCTGTCCAGGATGAGCGCCAGTTCATAGCCCTCGGGGTCGGAATTCCTGATCAGCGCGGGCGTGCGCAAGGAGTGGATCGGCGGAAAAGACATCGTGGTCAACCGGACGGCCCCCAGGTCCAGGGCGCCGGTGTCGGCCAGGAAGTCGGAGGTGTGGCCGCTCCGGATCCGTACGGGGGCGACGGAACGGCCTATCAGGTCGCACCACCAGTCGAAGCGCTGCTCGGCCGGCACACTGGTCGTGCTCAGGACGGTGTATCCCACGGAACCTCCAGTTCCCACGTCGGGGTGAGGGGATCGTCGGCCCGGTCCGCGTCCGGCGGGGACTTCTCCGCGCGGAGGTCGCGTGCATCAAGGACGGCACAGCGCGGACTCCCTGCCTCGGCGGTACACGCGATGTGGCTACCTCGGCGGTACGCACGATGTGGGCGGCGAAGGTTCGGCCGAGGGCCGGCGCCGTACGGGTTCATCGAGGCCGCGCGCCGCCCGGGGACAGCTGCCAAGGGCCCCTTCGACAGTAGGCAGAGCCCACCTGCCGGATCCCCGCGATCCCGTGGAGCTGGCCCGAACCGATCCCCGTGTGGCCGGAAGCACGGAGACCGGGACGCGGTTCGGCAGGGCCCACGCGCGACTCGCGTCCGGCCCGCGCCGGACCCGGCCTTTCCAACGCCTTGACGAACCCATGACACTGACGCACCATCAAGCTGGCGCGCGCCTCACCTCCTCCACCGTTCCGCCTCCACGGACCCCCACAGGAGGACAGTCATGCGACTGCCCCGCCGAGGGAAGCCCGCCGCGGCCACCGCCGTGCTGCTGGCCCTCGCCCTCGCCACCCCGCTCACCGCCCAGGCCGCCGCCCCCGACCGCCTGCCGGCACCCACGCCCGTCACCGCCGACCGTGCCACGGACATCCGCGTCGACTTCGGTGCCGACTTCGGTGTCGACACCTCACGGCAGTACCGGATCGACGGTCCCCGCACCGTCGCCGAACGCACCGCCGTCGCCGCCACCGGAGCCTCCGTCGACGCCGTCCTGCCCGACGCGGTGGTGATCACCGCCACCCCGGCCGAGGCCACCCGGGTGCGGGCGCTCGGCTGGTCGCCGGTCGCCCTGCCCGGCCCGCGCTACGGCGCCGAACCCGGCGACGAGGCCCTGGCCGGCCCGGTGTACGACTTCCCGCAGGCCGACTCCGGCTACCACAACTACGCCGAGGCCACCGCCGACATCGACGCGGTGGTCGCCGCGCACCCGGACATCATGAGCAAGCGCGTCATCGGCACCTCCTACGAGGGCCGCCCGATCGTCGCGGTGAAGATCAGCGACAACGTCGGCACCGACGAGAACGAGCCCGAGGTGCTGTTCACCGCCCACCAGCACGCCCGCGAGCACCTCACCGTCGAGATGGCGCTCTACCTGCTGCACGAGTTCGGCGACAAGTACGCCACCGACAGCCGCATCGCCAACGCCGTCAACAGCCGCGAGATCTGGGTGATCCCCGACCTCAACCCGGACGGCGGCGAGTACGACATCGCGACCGGCCGCTACCGCAGCTGGCGCAAGGACCGCCAGCCGAACGCCGGCAGCGGCAGCGTCGGCACCGACCTCAACCGCAACTGGAACTACAAGTGGGGCTGCTGCGGCGGCTCCTCCGGCTCCACCTCCAGCGAGACCTACCGCGGCAGCGCCCCGGAGTCCGCCAAGGAGACCAAGGTGGTCGCCGACTTCGTCCGCAGCCGGATCGTCGACGGCAAGCAGCAGATCACCGCCGCCATCGACTTCCACACCTACAGCGAACTGGTGCTCTGGCCGTTCGGCTGGACCACCGCCGACACCGCCACCGGCATGACCGCCGACGAGTACAACACCTTCGCCGCCCTCGGCCGGGGCATGGCCGCCACCAACGGCTACACGCCCGAGCAGTCGAGCGACCTCTACATCACCGACGGGGCGATCGACGACTGGCTGTGGGGCGCGCAGCGGATCTTCGCCTACACCTTCGAGATGTACCCCGGAGAGACCGGCGGCGGCGGCTTCTACCCGCCCGACGAGGTGATCGGCCGCGAGACCAGCCGCAACCGCGAAGCGGTCCTGCGCCTGGTGGAGACGGCCGACTGCGTCTACCGCGCGATCGGCAAGCAGCAGCAGTACTGCGGCATCCCGGCCTGACCGGGCGCCGATGGTACGGCTCGCACCGTGCCACGGCCCGACGCCGGCCGCGGGATCGACCCCGCGGCCGGCCACCCGTCGTTCCGGGCCACCCGTCGTACGCGGGGTGGATCCTGCGCGAAGGCGGTGTGGCGCGGCGGCTCCGCCGTACCCCGGCCGAGCCGGGTGGGTGCGGTGCCCGCCGCCGGATCCGACCCGGGCACTCGGCGTACCCGCCCGCCGTCCGGTAGATTCTGCCGCCGGTTGATCGGCACACGAAGCGGCTGCGGGCCGCTGGTTCGGATCAGGGGGCTACGGGGTGCGGGGTAGGGACGGGCGGGTCGGGGACCTGCTGGAGTGCTGGCGGGCGGTCGAGCTGTTCAGTCCGCCGTCGATTCCGGAGGTGCCGCGCAAGCGCCGGACGGGCCGCCCCCGGGCGTCGGACGTGATCGTCGTCGACGTGACGCCGGCGGCGGGCCGTGCGGCGCCGCTGCTGCCGTGGGCGCCGGAGCATCCGGAGACGGCGGCCCGGCGGGCGCCGCGCGGGATGGTGTGGCGGCACGAGGTGTACGGCGGGGTGTTCGACCTGGAGCTGTTGCGGCAGGCGATGATCGCCGTCCTGCCGAAGGGAACCGACCCGGATCCGGGGGTGCCGGACGAGGAGCTGGTGCTGTCGGGGAAGAGCGCGATGTTCGCCCTCGTCCTGGACGAGCACGGGCGGCCGGTCCAGGACACCTCGGTGGTCTCCGCGTGCGGCTGGGCGACGGGCCGGCTCTTCGACCCGGGGCCGTCGGCGGCCGGTTGGCTGGACGGCTTCGAGGAGCTGGGCGAGGCGTTCGAGGTCGCGGTGGGGCGGCTGACCGCGACGCCGGTTCCGTACGCGCCGGGGCCCGGGTTCCTGCCGGAGCCGACGCCGGTGGGGGAGGAGACCGCCCGGGGCTGGCGCCAGCTGCTCGCGGAGATCCTGGGCGGCGCGGCGGTGGCGGCGGTCGGCGCGCTGTTCGGCGAGGTCGCCGGGGCCGCGGTGCAGGGGGCGACGGACCCGCTGGTGCGGCGCGTCGCCGAGTGGGCGGCGGCCCGCCGCCCGGACCAGGCCGGGGCGGCCACGCGTTCGGCAGACGGGGCCACGCACCCGGCCGAGGGGGCTGCCGACGGGACGGAGGCGGACGGGACGGCGGAGGACACCGGCCCGCGCCCGGTCACGCTCGCCGACCTCGTCGCCCTGACCGCCCAGATCGCCCATCTCTGCGGTGTCGAGACGCACCTGGACCCGCGGGTGATCCGGGTCCAGAGCCGGCTGGTGCACCGTCCGCGCGACCCGAAGGCCAAGCCCGCCGCCGCGCAGCCGTTCCTCAACAGCCTCCTGCCGCCCGACCTCGCCCGGGTCCGTGGCGCCCTCAAGGACGGCCTCGGCCCCGCCCTGGAGGCCTACCTGACCGGCCGCGGGGACATCCCGGTCGACGCCCGCACCGACCTGCGCGAGGACCGCACCACCGTCCTCGCGGGCGTCGATCCGGCCCTCGTCCCCGCCGGACGCTGGCCCGCCAAGGCGCGCTACCCGTTGGCGCTCAGCCAGCAGTTCGCGGTCAACCGGATGCTCGCCGACCGCGCCGCGCTGGGAACGGCGCCGGGAACGACGGCCGGGACGACGGCGGGTACGACGGCCGGGAAGACGGACGCCGCCACCGCGAGCACCGACCCCGGCGGCCTGTTCTCCGTCAACGGCCCGCCCGGCACCGGCAAGACCACCATGCTGCGCGACCTGGTCGCCGCCCTCGTCGTCGAACGGGCCGCCGTCATGGCCGGCTACCGGCGGCCCGAGGAGGCGTTCGTCGGCCGCGCCTGGCGGGGCAAGGACCGCCAGGGCGTCCACCCGCGCTTCGTCTCCGCCCTCGACCCGCGGCTCACCGGCCGCGAGATCGTGGTCACCTCCTCCAACAACGGCGCCGTGGAGAACATCACCGCCGAACTGCCCGGCGCCGACGCCCTCGACGCGCACTGGCACGACGGCCCCGACCACTTCTCCGACCTCGCCTCCGCCCTGCTCGGCGGCGCGCCCGCCTGGGGGCTGGTCGCCGCCGTCCTCGGCAACAAGACCAACCGGACCAAGTTCACCGAGCGCTTCTGGTGGGGCCGCCTGCCCGAGGACGAGACCGCCGCCCGCGACGCCGCCGGGCTCCCGCCGCTGCGCGGCATGAACGCCGTCCTCGGCGACTGGGTCCCGCCCAGCGCGCCCAGGCCCGCCCGTACCCCGCGCGACCGTCAGACCGCGGCGGCCACGGCCGCTACCGCTCCCGAACAGGCCCCGGCCCCCGCCCAGCCCGTCCCCTCCTGGTTCGAGGCCGTCGGCGCCTTCAAGGCCGCCCAGGCCGAGGTCGAACGCCTGCGCGCCGAACGCGTCCGCCTCGCCGCCGCCCTGGCGGAGACCCGGGCGGAGCGGGTCCAGCCCCGCCTCGACGCCCTGCGCGCCGCCATCGCCCGCGCCGACGAGCGCGTGGCGGCCGCCGAGGCCCGCCACGCCGCCGCGGCGGCGGCCGCCGAGACCGCCCGCACCGCCACCCACAGCGCCGAAGCCGCCCACCGGGCCGCCGCCGCGCACGTGCCCCGGGCCCGCGAGGCCCTCGCCGACGCCCGGGCCGCCCTGGCCACCGCCCGCGAACGCGCCGACCAGCACCGCCGACAGGTCGAGGTGCTGACGGCCCTCCACGACGAGCCGCCCGGCGCGCAGCCGGGCCTGCGCGCCGGGCTGCGCCGCCTGCTCCAGAGCGGCGCCGAACGCCAGGCCGCCGAAGAGCACCGCGAACGCAGCCGGAGCGACCTCCTCGCCCAGCTCGTCCAGCAGCGCACCGCTCTGGAGGAGGCCCACGACCACGTCTCCCGCTACACCCGCGCCGAGGACCTCGCGGCCGACCTGACCGCCCGCACCGCCACCGCCGTCACCGAGGCCGAGACGGTCGCCGCCCGTGCCCGCGTCCACCAGGACGCCGCCCGCGGCGCGGAGTCCGCCGCCGGGGCGGACGTCGAGCGGGCCCGGCAGGCCGCCCGGGCCGCCCGGAGCGACCTGGCGGCCGCCGACGCCGAACTCGGCGCCGCCCACCGGGCCCTGCGCGCGGCCGCCGCCGGACTGCCCTCCCTTCCCCTGGACTGGCCGCAGCTCGACGACCACGAGCAGGAACTCGGCGCCCCCTGGTCCGACGAGGCCTGGAGCACCGCCCGCAGCGACCTCTTCCTGCGCGCCCTCGACCTGCACCGGGCCCTCGTCGCCAACACGGCCAAGCGGATCCGCGGCAACCTCCAGGTCCTGGTGGAGCTGATGGCCGGAAGCGGCGGCCCGGTCCCCGACGAGCAGGTCCTCCAGGCCTGGCAGACCCTCTTCCTCCTCGTCCCGGTCGTGTCCACCACCTTCTCCTCGATCGGCAGCATGTTCGCCCGCCTCGGCCAGGGCTCCATCGGCTGGCTCCTCGTCGACGAGGCAGGCCAGGCCACCCCGCAGGCCGCCGTCGGCGCCCTCTGGCGGGCCCGCCGCGCCGTCCTCGTCGGCGACCCGCTCCAGCTGGAACCCGTCGTCACCATGCCGACCGCCCTGCAGCGCCGGCTCCTGCTGGCCTACGGCGTCGACGAGGAGTGGCTGCCCTCCGCCACCTCCGCGCAGGCCGTCGCCGACCGGGTCAACCGCTACGGCACCTACCTGCCCGCCCCCACCGGCGGGGAGGACGACACGGTCTGGGTGGGCTCACCGCTGCGCGTCCACCGCCGCTGCGAGGAGCCGATGTTCACCGTCAGCAACGAGGTCGCCTACGGCGGCCTGATGGTCCACGGCACCCACCCCCAGCCCTTCCCCGACCCGGACCACGACGGCCTGCTGCCCAGCCGCTGGCTCGACACCCCGGACCCCGACCGCCCGGCCGACGCCCCTTGGGGCGAGCGCGACCGCCGCGCCCTCACCTTCCTCCTGGGCCGACTCGACCGTCACGGTGTCGGCGTCGAACGCCTGCGGATCATCGCCCCGTTCCGCGCGCTCGTCTCCGAGGCCCGGGAGACCTGCCGCAGGCTCCCCGGCTGGACCGCCGAACTCCTCGACGAGCGCTGCGCCACCGTCCACAAGGCCCAGGGCAAGGAGGCCGACGTCGTCATCCTGCTGCTCGGCGCGGGCCGCCCCGGCGCCCGCGCCTGGGCCGCCGCGACCCCGCACCTGCTGAACGTCGCGGCCAGCCGCGCCAAACGGCGCCTCTACGTCGTCGGCGACCGCGCGCTGTGGGCCCCACTGCTCCACTTCGACGTCCTGGCGGCCGAACTCCCCGCCTACGACCACGTCCGCGACCGCGACTCCTGGCCCCTCGACGACCCGGCCGGCGATCACGCCGACCGGGGAGGCGAGGGCTGAGCCCCTCGGTCTTCCGAGCGGTCCCGTCCGCGACCCGGAAGCCGATGAGGCGGCGAACCGCACCGGATGAAACCGTTCGTTCGGTTTTCGGGGGACGGGGCGGCGGGCCGGCCGCCGAAGCACCGGAGTGATCGAGATGTGTACTCGTCAACGGAGCGGTGCGGTCTGACGGATCGTGGGGAGAGGGGGAGCGCTCGGCGGGATCCATTCATCGACATCGTCTTGTCGGTCGCGGGTGAGGCGAAGCTAAGATACGGGGTGTTTGGTTTTGTTTTCCGGGAGCCCAGGGCGGGGTGGTTTCGGTGGTACGGCAGGAGCGGGCGCTCCGGACACGTCGGCTGATCCTGGAGGCGGCGGCCTCGGTCTTCGACGAGTTCGGGTACGAGGGCGCGACCATCGGTGAGGTGGTCTCCCGGGCCGGTGTGACGCGCGGTGCGGTGTATTTCCATTTCGCCTCGAAGCGGGATCTGGCGCAGGGCGTGGTGGAGGAGCAGTTCGTCCAGGACGGAGTTCCCGAACGGAGCTGCAAGCTCCAGGAGTTCGTGGACACCGGAATGGTGGTGGCGTACCTGATGCCGCGTGACCCGCTGCTCAGCGCGGGAGCCCGGCTGTCGCTCGGGCAGGACCTCTTCGACGACCTCGGCGGCGGTGCCACCCCCGGCTGGATCAGCCGGTTCGAGGCGCTGCTGGTCGCGGCCGGCGAGCGCGGCGAGCTGCTCCCGCACGTCGTGCCGGCCGACACCGCGTGGCTGCTGGTCGGGGCGTGGACGGGGGTGCAGATCCAGTCCCAGAAGCTGTGCGGCCGGGCCGACTTGGAGCTGCGGGTGTCCGGTCTCTACCAGCACCTGATGCCGAGCATCGCGGTGCCGGGCGTGCTCGGCTCTCTGCAGATGGGGCCGAACCGCGGTGCCGAGGTGGTCGCCGAGGCCGAGGCGGCCCGTGCGGCCGCGGACGGCGACGTAGCCGATGTCGCGCGCGCCGAAGCGCAGACGGGGGTCGGCGTGGGCTGACGGCTCCTCACCAGCCCTCCCGTCAGCGGGAGTCCGGCCGGGAGCGGCGAAACCGGCGGCGACGGGACCACGGGGTTCCGGCGCCGCCTTTGGTTTGTCCGGACCCGGTCGCGCAGCGCGGCGGAGGTCCTCTCGGGGTGGGGATCGTGATGGCTCGACAAAACAAACAGCACGTTCGGTTTTGTATTGACAAACCGCGCGTCCTGTTTTTGACTGGGTGACAGCTGACCCAGGGTGTCGACCCGGGTGCCGGCCGTGGCGAAGGCGGCCGCGGCGTTCCGTGTGATTGGGGTGGTCATCGTGGAGATCCGGGTGCTCGGGACGCTGGACGTCCGAGTGGGCGGAGTGTCGGTGGTGCCGTCGGCGCCCAAGCCGCGGCAGGTGCTGGGCCTGTTGGCGCTTCGGGCGGACCAGGTGGTCCCGGCCGAAGCGCTGGCCGACGAGCTGTGGTCCGGCCGTCCGCCGCGCAGCGCGCGCACCACCGTGCAGACGTACGTGCTCCAGCTGCGCGAACTCATCGACCGGGCGCTCACCGCGGCCGGTTCGGCCAGGGAGGCGTCCTGCGCGAAGGACGTCCTGGTGACCTCGTCGGGCGGCTACCTGCTCGACAGCGGCGGAGGACCGACGGACCTGCGGGAGTTCGAGCGGCTGTCCGGAACGGGCTACCGGGCGATGGACGGCGAGGATTACCCGGCGGCGGCCCGGCTGCTCGGCGAGGCGCTGGCGCTGTGGCGCGGACCGGCCTTCGCCGACGTCCCGGTCGGCGGCCAACTCACGGTCGAAGCCAGGCGCTTGGAGGAGACCAGGCTCTGCGCGCTGGACCAGCGGATCGAGGCCGATCTACGCCTCGGTCGGCACCGGGTGCTGCTGGCCGAACTCACCGTGCTCGTGGACCGCTACCGCACCCACGAGAGCCTGCACGGCCAGTACATGGTCGCCCTGCACCGCTCCGGCCGCCGGGGCGAGGCGCTGGAGGCGTTCCAGTGCCTGCGCAACACGCTGGTACGGGAGTTGGGCATGGAGCCCTCGGCCGGACTGCGGCGCCTCCAGCGCTCCATCCTGCTCGCCGGGCCGGAGCACGTGACGGAGCGTGCGACGGAACGTCCGGTGGAGCGCGTGCCCGCCGGTGCGGGCGCGGCCGCCGGGTCGCTGGGGGTGGCCCGGTTCAGCCGGGTCGGGTGAAACCGACCGGCCGTCCGGGGCGGCCGGCCGCGGTCCGGTGGGAACCTGCTTGTCGTGGTGAGGAGTTGGGGACGGGTGGTCCAGGAGAGGTCGGAACGGACGCGCGGGCGGCTGGTGGCGGCGGGAGCGGCACTGTTCGACCGCCGCGGCTACGCCGGCGCCACCTTGGGCGAGATCGCCGCGGCCGCCGGGGTGACGAAAGGGGCGCTGTACTTCCACTTCGCCTCCAAGGAGGAGCTGGCCAGGGAGGTGTTCTGGCAGGCGGAGGGCTCGCTGCGGTCGGTGTGTGCGGAGCTGCGCGCCGCGTCCTCCCCGCTCCAGGGGTTGATCGACGCGGGGTACTGGCTGGTCGACGCCCTCGGGGCGGATCCGGTGATCCGGGCGGCCTTCCGCCTCGGCCGCGAGGACACCGGCTGGCAGACCACGTCGGCTACGGCGGGGCCCGCCGTAGCCGACGCCGGGCAGCCGGCCTTCGCCGACATGCGCGGCTTCCACGGCGTCTGGGCCGGGCTGGTGCGCGACCTGCTGGCCGGCGCCCGCCGCGCGGGCGAACTGCGCGACCGCTCGGGCGGCCTCGGCGCGGAGACCCTGCTGGTGACCGCCGCCTGCGGCCTGGAGGTCGTGTTCGCCGACGGCTGCCCCGCGGAGGAGCGGTCCCGTAGGGTCGGGGCCCTCTGGGACTGGCTGCTGCCCTGCCTGGTGCCCCCGGGCACGGCCGCCGGCTACCGCACCGGGCCGCCGGCCCCGCGGCCGGCCTGAGGCCGGGCCCGTCCGAATCCGGGTCCGTCCGAATCCGGGTCCGTACGCATCCGGATCTGCCGGCCGGACAGCGGGCCGCCCCCGGTACCCGAAGGCACCGGGGGCGGCCCGACCGCCGTCGCACGGCGGAATCGCGGGTGTTCGTCAGGCGACGTACCGGTCGGCGGTCGCGCGGCGGCGGGCCCGGTAGAGCACCAGACCGCCGAGGGTCACCAGCCCGCCCCCGGCCAGGCCCGCGCTGACGGCGCCGGTCGATACGCCGGTCGCCGGCAGCCCGCCCGAGCCGCCGCCCTGCGGCGGAACCGGGTGGTGGCCGTGGTCCGGGCGGCTCGGGCAGCCGTGGCCCCCGCCGCCCTTGTGGTCGTGCCCCTTCGGCGGGCAGGGCTCGACGGTGATGCAGAGCTCGGCCGGCGGGCTCTCCACGAGTTCCCCCTGCGGGTCGCGGGCGGAGGCCCGGGCGGTGTTGGTGACGCTGCCCGCCCGTCCGTCCTCCTCGGTCACCGTGTAGGTGCCCTCGCAGGTGGTGCTCTCCCCGGGGTCGAGGGTGCTCTCCTCGCAGGTCACCTGCCGCACCCGGTCGTCGTTGACGGCGACGTCGCTCAGCGTGGTGGTCCCGGTGTTGGTCACCGTGTACGTGTAGGTGACGGTGTCACCCGGATACACCGTCCCGGCGGCGTCGGACCGCTTGGTGATGGCCAGTGAGGTCACCGGGGTGACGACGTTGACGGTGGCGTCGGCGGGTGGGCTCTGGACGGGTCGGCCCTGGGGGTCGGTGCCGTCGGCGTGGGCGGTGTTGGTGACGTGTCCGGCCTGGGCGTCGGGGGCTGTCACGGTGTAGGTGCCGTGGCAGGTGGTGTTCTGGCCGGGGTCGAGGGTGGTCCGGTCGCAGCTGACGGACGTGACGTGGTCGTCGGTGACGGTGACGTTGTCGACGACGGTGTTGCCGGTGTTGGTGACGGTGTAGGTGTAGGTGACGGTGTCACCCGGATGCACCGTCCCGGCGGCGTCGGACCGCTTGGTGATGGCCAGTGAGGTCACCGGGGCGACGACGTTGACGGTGGCGTCGGCGGGTGGGCTCTGGACGGGTCGGCCCTGGGGGTCGGTGCCGTCGGCGTGGGCGGTGTTGGTGACGTGTCCGGCCTGGGCGTCGGCGGCTGTCACGGTGTAGGTGCCGTGGCAGGTGGTGTTCTGGCCGGGGTCGAGGGTGGTCCGGTCGCAGCTGACGGACGTGACGTGGTCGTCGGTGACGGTGACGTTGTCGACCACCGTCGTCCCGGAGTTGGTCACCGTGTAGCTGTAGTGCACCGTGTCCCCGACGTGGTACGGGCCGGCGCTGTCGGCCCGCTTCGTCAGGTCGAGCTTCGCGACGCCCACCACCGGCAGCGTCACCTGGTCGATCGGGCTCACCACCTCCTGCCCCTGCGGGCCGGTGGCGGCCGCCTGGGCCGTGTTGGTGACGTGGCCGAGCCGCAGGTCGGCGTCGGTCACGGTGTAGGTGCCGCGGCAGGTGGTGCTCTGGCCGGAGGTCAGGGTGGTCTGGTCGCAGGTCACCGGGGAGACGTGGTCGTCGAGGACGAGCGCGTCGGTCAGCGTGGTCGTCCCGGTGTTGGTGACCGTGTAGGTGTAGTGCACGACGTCCCCGACGTGGACCGGTCCGGCGGTGTCCGCCTGCTTGGTCAGACCGAGCGAGGACGGGCCGACCACGGTGACGGTGGCGTCGGCCTCCGGCGAGGTGACCGGCTGGCCGTTCGAGCTTCCGGTGGCGTGGGCGTGGTTGGTGACCTGCCCGGCCTGCGCGTCGGCCGCCGTCACGACGTAGCTGCCGTGGCACTGCGTGCGGTCCCCGGCGCTGCCGGCCGGGGCCAGCGTGGTGGAGTCACAGGTGATCCCCGTGACCTTGTCGTCCGTCACCGCGAGACCGGTGATCTGGGTCCCGCCGGTGTTGGTGACCACGTAGGTGTACGGGACGGTGTCCCCGACGTGGAACGGCTCGGCGGCGTCGACGTGCTTGACGACGTCGAGCCCCGGCGGCGCGATCACCGGCACGTTCTCCGAGGCCGGTGGCGAGGTGACCGGGCCCTCGTCGGTGGTCCCGGTGGCCTGGGCGGTGTTGGCGACCTGGCCCAGCGCGGCGTCCTCGGCGGTGACCCGGTAGGTCGCCGTACACGTCACCGTCTCGCCGGGGGCCAAGGTGCTCACCGGGCAGTCGACCGGCCCGACCTTCGGGTCCTCGACGCCCAGGTTGGTGATCGGCACGTTCCCGGAGTTGGTCACCACGAAGTCGTACGGGACCGGGGTGCCCACGGTGATCAGCCCGGGCAGCGGCTGGTGCGCCTGCTTGACCAGGTTCAGCTCGGGCAGCGGCTGGTCGGTGTGGATCACGACGTTGCGGATCAGGTGCACGTCGGTGAACAGGCCGGTCGACCCGGCGAAGCCGAACTTGTAGGTGGAGGGCACCGGTTGGGGCGCCGGGGTCTGCAACACCTGGTGCGAGCCGGTGCCGTCGTTGAAGTCGACGGAGACCGTGAGCACCGGGGAGGGCGCCGGGGTCAGGTGGACGTTGACCCGGCGGCGCGAGGGCTCCAGCAGGGTCTGCGCCTGGTCCGGGGTGACGCCGGGCGGCAGCGAGGTGAGGGGGCCCTGGAGCTTGCCGGGCAGGGTGGAGGGCCACGGGCTGCTGGTGGTGAAGTTGCTGGTCGTCGCGGTCAGGAAGCAGTAGCCGGTGGTGCCGTCGCCGGGGCCTCGGACGGTGACCATGTTGGAGCCGGGCGCGGGGATGCGGAAGGACGTGCCGGCGGGGGAGCGCTGGGCGCAGCCGCTACCGCGCTGCTCCCAGTCGCCGAAGTAGTTGCCGAGGACGTCGAGCCCGACGCCCAGGTAGCCGCGGTCGACGCCGGGCAGGAAGGCGAGGTTCGGGTTGTCGTCGGGCAGCTTCTGGGCGTAGCCGAGGCTGCCGCCGAAGGCCCCGGGGTGGGTGAGCGAGACGTCGCCGTTGACCAGGAAGAAGGAGATGCCGTCGGCCGGGGTGTTCGGCGTGGTGCTGCCGTACTGCCACTGGTCGAAGGTCACGTCCAGGCCGTTGCCGGCCGGCAGGGCCTGGTCGAAGAGCACCGCGCCGCTCTGGTCGTTGCCGGCGTCGGTGATCCGCAGGTAGCCGAGCGGTGCGCTGTTCAGCGGCGGCACCGGGCCGGTCTCGGCGGTGGGGCAGCCGCCCAGCGGGTGGTCGCCCGACCCGGGTGTCCCGGGGGCCGCGCCGGTGAGGCAGGCGGAGCCGACGGCGATGAAGCGGGGGTCGGCGGTGGCGCCGGTGAAGTCCTCCTCGACCAGGGGCGTGCCGACGGCCCGGACACGCTCCGGCAGCGGCGCGGCCGGGTGGCGGTCGGGGGTGGCGGCCTGGGCGAGGGGGGCGGTGAGGCCGGCACCGAGCAGACCCAGGGTGGCCGCGGCGCTGATGAAGCGGGCCGTTCGGGCGCGAAGCCGTGACGGTCCGCGGGCTTGTCTCGTCATACGGGTACTATGCGCGGCCGCTACGGTCCGTCATGGCTGAAGTACTGTCAGTGGAGTCATCGAATCGCCCGGACGGGGGAGGGGGAGAGGGGGTGTCAGGTGCTTCCCGGGTTGTCGCTGGGATGGCAGTGCTCTCCTGGATCATTCCCATGATTCCCACTCAACCGGTGCGGTAGGGTGGCCGACGCCGAGTATGACCGCGACTCAGGGAGGTGAGACCCATTACCGGAATGTCCGAGCGGGTGCTCCCGGAGCGCGGCCGTGCGGGCGCCCCGCGCGCGTAGCGCGGCCGGCGCGCCGACGCGGTGTCGGCCCCTGCGGGAGCCCTGACGGAATCGTCAGCCCTCCCGTCCTCCCCAAGGGGTTCTCTTGCCCGTCCACTCCTCCGCCTCCCTCCGTTCCTCCGTGGTCTCCCGACTGCGCGCCGCCGGCTGCGTGTTCGCCGAGGACGAGGCGCGGATCCTGCTCTCCGCCGCCGCCTCGCCCGCCGACCTGGCCGCCATGGTCAGCTCCCGCGCCGACGGGAGACCGCTCGAACACGTCGTCGGCTGGGCCGAGTTCGCCGGGCTGCGGATCGCCGTCGACCCGGGCGTCTTCGTCCCGCGCCGCCGCAGCGAGTTCCTGGTCGCCGCCGCCACCGCGCTGACCACCCCGGGCGCGGTGGTGCTCGACCTGTGCTGCGGCAGCGGCGCGCTGGGCGCCGCGGTGGCGTCCGCGGCCGCGCACCCGGTCGAGCTGTACGCCGCCGACATCGATCCGGACGCGGTCCGCTGCGCCCGCCGCAACCTGGCCGGCACCGCGGCACGCGTCTTCGAGGGCGACCTGTTCGCCGCCGTGCCCGCGGAGCTGGCCGGCCGGGTGGACGTGCTGATCGCCAACGTCCCGTACGTCCCGACCGGCGACATCGGCCTGCTGCCGCCCGAGGCGCGGCTGCACGAGGCGCTGCCCGCCCTGGACGGCGGGGCGGACGGGCTGGACGTGCTGCGGCGGGTGGTCGCCGAGGTGCCGCGGTGGCTGGCGCCCGGCGGGTCGCTGCTGTTCGAGACCAGTGAGCGGCAGGCGCCGGCGGCCCTCGCGGTGACCCGGGCGGCCGGGCTGGAGGCGGCGGAGAGCCGGGAGGAGGACCTGGACGCCACGGTGGTCACCGCGACGCTGCGCTGAACCGCTCTGCTGACGGGGGAGTTCGCTCAGGCCGAAGGGTCGTGGCCCGGCCGCCGCCGCTCCGGGACGGCGGCCGGGCCGGAGTCGGTCAGATGTGGGTGCCGTAGACGTGGTCGACCGGGATGGTGAGGAGCACCCGGCGGTCGGAGACCATCGCCTCGCGGTACTCCGCCCAGTCCGGGTGCTCCCCGGCGGCGCGGCGGTAGTAGTCCACCAGTGCCTCGACCTCCGGCCCCTCGGGGTCGGTGCCCGGCCCGGTCAGGGTGGCCACGCCCTCGGCGGTGGCCCAGGAGCGGCCGTCCGGCCCGGTCACCTCCAGACTGGCCCGGGGGTCCCGGCGCAGGTTGACGGTCTTGGCCAGCCCGTCCCGGGTGGAGATCAGGAGGGCGTTCGCGGCCCGGTCGTAGAACGGCAGGACGGGGGAGAGCTGCGGGCGGCCGTCCGCCTTGATGGTGGCGAGGATGCCGAGGCGGCTCTGTTCCAGGAGGGCGTACGGGTCGAAAGCGATGGCGGTCATGGGGGACATCATCGGCCTTGCGCGCCGGGGTGCGGGCGAGATCCGCCACGCGTGTTGGGCGAGTTCGCCGGGCAGGCGGGGTGGGCCGTCCGGCAGGAGGGTCGAGGTCCGTCGGGCCGGTGGGGCGGGGGAGGCTCCGCAGGTGGTGCCGCTCGGCGAGGAGCGGGGGTGGAAGGTTCGGGAATCCGCCGTGCCGTCCGGCGCCAGCCGCTAGGGTGTCGGTCGCGATAACGGTGACGGTGCGTCAGCGAGCGCGTACCGTCCGAGCCGAGGGGGCACCGCACGATGGCACGCGAACGCAAGCCGGTGGAGCTGCTGGAGTTCTCCGACGACCTCCACACCGACGACGTCACCCCGCTGCAGGCCTTCCTGGCCGCCCGGATGCGCGAGCTGGTCCAGGCCCAACCCGAGGGCACCAGTGCCCGGTTCGCGGCCGAGCGGCTGGCGGAGGTCACCGCCTGCGACTGCGTCTTCCTCTCGGACATCCTGGTGGCCTGGGAGGAGGTGGTCCTGGAGGGCCGCAACGATGAGCCCGGCTGGACGCAGCGGATGCGCCAGGACGCCATGATCTGGTGGGAGCGGCTGTGCGAGACGGCCGACCAGTTCCGCGACCACCCCGACCACCACTCCCGCTGGCGCCCGCTGCACTTCATGAACCTCGCGCACGCGGAGCTCATGGCGAGCCTGACCGACCGGGCGGGCGGCGTGTACGGGGACGGGGCGCACCCGTGATCCCGGACGGCTGGGGGCAGTGGCCGTAGGGGCCCGGCTGTCGGAGGCGGCTGTCGGAGGTGACTGTCGGAGGTGGCTGTCGGAGGTGGCTGGTACCGTCCGGCGCATGAGCAACCATGTGCCCTACACGGGTGGGGAGAAGGAAAGCCTTCACGCGGCGCTGGACCGGCACCGCGATGCGGTGCTGTGGAAGCTGGAGGGGCTGGACGACGAGCAGCTGCGCCGGCCGATGACGCCCAGCGGGACCAACCTGCTCGGGCTGGTGAAGCACCTCGGCGGCGCCGAACTCGGCTGGTTCCGGGAGACGTTCGGCCGGGAGACCGGCCCGCTGCCGTTCGACATCGACGCCGACGACTCCTCCGACATGCGGGTGGAGCCGCACGAGTCGACGGCGGACGTCCTGGCCTTCTACGCGCGGGCCCGGGCCGACTCCGACGAGACGATCCGGGAGCTTGCCCTGGACGACCTCGGCACCTCCTGGTCGGGGAACACCGTCTCGCTGCGCTGGGTGCTGATCCACATGACCACGGAGACGGCGCGGCACGCCGGGCACCTGGACATCGTGCGCGAGCTGATCGACGGGGGGACGGGGGACCACAACCGGCGCTGACCCAGGACGGTGCCGCCGCCGGTCCCGTTCCGAGTCCGGTCCCGTTCCGAGTCCGGCGCCGGGCCCGTCCGTGGGCCGAGGGCCTCAGGGCGTCAGCTTCCGGACCGCCCGGGCCAGCGCCTCCGCCGTGCGCCGGACGTCCGCCTCGGTGGTGCGCCAGTTGCTGAACGCCGCGCGCAGGGCGGGCCGCCCCGCGTAGCGGGTGGGGGTGAGGAAGGCCTCGTCGGCCAGCTCGGCGGCGAGCGCGGCCAGCCGCTCCGGGGTCGGGTCCGCCGTCAGCGAGAAGCAGACGACGTTCAGCCGCACCGGGGCGAGCAGCTCCAGACCATTGATCCCGGCCACCTCCGCGCCGAGCGTCCGGGCACCGGCGATGCAGCGCTCCACGATCTCCCGGTGCCCGGAGCGGCCGTACGCGCGCAGGGTGAACCAGGCGGCGAGGGCGCGCAGCCGGTGGGAGTTCTCCGGTGTGAGGTGGACCAGGTCCGGGTGCTCGCTGAGAGGGCCCAGATAGGCGGCGGCGTTCTGGAAGACCCGGGCCTGGAGGTCCGGGCGGCGGGTGAACTGCACGGCGCTGTCGTAGGGCACGTTGAGCCACTTGTGCAGGTCGACGCAGACCGAGTCGGCGAGGTCCAGCCCGGCCACCAGCTCCGCGTGCTCCGGGGACAGCGCGGCGAAGGCGCCGAACGCGGCGTCCACGTGCAGCCAGAACCCGTACCGCTCGCGCAGCGCGGCGATCGCGCGCAGGTCGTCGAAGTCGACGGTGTTGACCGTCCCGGCGTTGGCCACCACGACGCACGGCCCCTGGGCCTCGGCCAGCGCCCGCTCCAGCGCGGCCACGTCCACCGCCTCCCGGCCCGGCAGGACGGGCACCGTCCGCAGCGCCGTCCGGCCCAGGCCCAGGACCGACAGCGCCTTGGCGACGCTGGAGTGCGCACTGCCCGACAGCACCCGGACCGGCCCCAGCGCGCCGACCCCGTCCTCGGCGACGTCCACGCCGAGCCGCTCGCCCAGCCACTCGCGGGCGATCGCCAGCCCCACCGTGTTCGACATCGTCGCGCCGCTCACGAAGGTGCCGCGGTGCGCCGCCGAGAGCCCGAACAGCTTGCGCAGCCACCCGACCGTCTCCCGCTCCAGCTGCTGACCGGCCGGGTCCAGGGAGGAGTTGGAGTTCTGGTCCACGGCCGAGGTCAGCCAGTCGCCCGCGAGCGCAGCCGGCGTTGCCCCGCCGGTCACGAACCCGAAGTAGCGCGGCCCGGCACTCGCGGACAGCCGCGGCTCCCAGCGCTGCGCGAACTCGGCCAGCGCGGCCCGCGCACCGCCGCCCTCCTCGGCGAGCGGCGCGCCGGCGGGCTCGATGACGGCGGGCTCGATGACGGCGGGCTCGATGACGGCGGCCGCGCCGGCGGCGGACGGTAGGACGGGCCGTTCGTCGAGGGCCTCCAGGAAGGCGAGCGCGCGCTGCCGGGTCTCCTCCAGGAGTTCGGGTAACTGTCCGAGATCGGCGGCGAGTTCGGGGTGCATGGCGCTTCTCCATCGATCGACTGTGCGGTGCGCCCGAGGCTAGTGGCGGGGGCGGACGGAGTCCCGGTCCAATCGGGGACGGGTGGCCTGAAACGCGCGGGCAGGTGGGGGAATTCACGCCGTTCGGCTCAAAAGCACCCCGGTGGTGCAATTTCGGCCGGTCCCTTGACCTCTCTCGATCCGTCGGATGATGATCACCGTGCACCGCGAGCGAGTGAATGTTCCAAAGGTCGGGCGGATTTTCGATCCGCGACTTCGGGGGAGGTGCAGGGCCGTGCGTTCCATCACCGCTTCCGTGGCGGCACCCGTGGCACGGGGACGCCTTCCGCTGCTCGGCCACCTGCCGCAGCTCGCCCTCAAACGCGTGGAGTTCCTGCAGTCGATCCGGGCGCAGGGCGGGATCGTCAGGATATTCCTGGGCAATCGGCCGGTGTTCGTCCTGAACTCGCCGGAGGCCGTCCACGAGGTTCTGCTGACGCAGAGCCGGAAGTTCGGCAAAGGCCTGCTGTTCGACGTCGCACGGCCTTTCATCGGGAACGGCATCATCACCTCCGAGCACGACGTCCACCTCCGTCAACGGCGCGCGCTCCAGCCGGCCTTCCGCCGGGACGCCATCGCCGCCGGCGTCGCCACCATGACCGCCATCGCCGAGGAACAGGCATCGGCCTGGCGCCCCGGCGAGGTGATCGCCATGGACCTCGTGCTGCGCCGGACGATGACGGCCATGCTCGTGGCGACGCTGTTCAGCACCGAACGCCCGGACGGCGCCGCGGCCGTCGCCGAACTGGGCGAGCGCGTCGCCGAGCACCTCGACACGGTGATGCGCGGGGTCTTCGTGGGCACCCTGCTGCCCGCTCCCCTCGCGACCTCACCCGCGCTGGGGCACCGCCGGTACCTGGCCGCGGCCGCGGCGCTGCGCGAACTCGCGGACTCCGCCGTCCGGCAGGCCCGCCAGGACCCGACCGACCGCGGCGACCTGCTGTCCATCATGTTCGCCGGCACCCCGGGCAACCCGCGCGGGATGACCGACGTGGAAGCCCGCGACGAACTGCTCTCCCTGCTCATGGCCGGCGCCGAGACCACGGCCACCACCCTGGCCTGGGCGCTCCACGAGATCGGACGGCGCCCGGAGCTCACCGAACGGATCAAGGCCGAGTGCGACGCCCTGCCCGCCGGCGCCCTGCCCGGCGCGGCCAACCTCCCGTTCACCGAACGGTTCCTGCGCGAGGTGCTCCGGCTGCACCAGCCCAGCTGGCTGCTGATGCGGCGGGCCCTGGAACCGGTGCGGGTCTGCGGAGTCGACCTCCCGCAGGGCGCCGAGCTGATCTACAGCGCGCTGACGATGCACCGGGACCCGGCCTACTACCCGGACCCGCTGCGGTTCCACCCGGACCGGTGGCTCGACCGCACCGAGAAGGACCTCCCGCCGGGCGCCTACGTCCCCTTCGCCCTCGGCAACCGGAAGTGCATCGGGGACCACTTCGCGATGACCGAGATGCTGGTCGTGCTGCGCTCGATCGTCTCCCGGTGGCGGCCGCGACCGGTCGGGGGGCACCGGGTCCGGCCGGTGGTCCACGCGCTGATCCGGCCCGACGCGCTGCCCATGCGCGTCTCACCCTGGCCGGCCGACCGGCCCCCGGCCCCGGCCGACCGGCCCCCGGCCCCGGCCGACTGACCCCCGGCCCCGTTCGGCACGGCCCTGACCCGGGCCCCGTCCCACGCGGCCCTGAACCGGCCCCGTCCCCGGAGGTGCGCCCCACCATGACGACCACGGCAGAGATCCTCTCCCCGGGCCCCGACACCCCGGCCCTCGACCCGCTCCCCTTCCCGCGCCGGATCAGCCCGGACTTCCGGGCCGCCCACGACCGCCACCTCGACTGGCCGCGCTCCTTCGGCTTCCTCGCCACGGAAGCGGAGCGGGCCCACCACCTCAAGGGCCAGTTCCCGCTGATCGCGGCCATGTTCTACCCCAACGCCACCGGGAGCGAACTGGACCTCGGCGTCGACCAGCAGAGCTGGTACTTCCTCTTCGACGACGCGCTCGACGAACAGTGGGGCGGCACGCCGGAGCGGGTCCGCCACCTCGTCGGACTCGTCCGGGAGGGCGTCACCGGCCAGGCGTCCCCGCTGCCGCTGGCCGCCGCCTTCGCCGACATGCGACGCCGCAGCTGCCAGGGCATGCCCGAGGACTGGATCCGGCGATCGGCCGTCCACTGGTCCTCCTACCTCGACCACCACGTCCACGAGGCGCGCAGCCGGCAGTCCGGCGCGCCCATGCCGCTGAGCACCTACCTGCGCGTCCGGCGCCACACCATCGGGGTGGCACCGGTCGTCGACCTCGCCGAGCGGCTGTCCTCCTGCGTCCTGCCCGACCACCTGTACGCGCTGCCGCACCTGTCCGTCATGCGCGAGATGACCAAGACCTTCATCATCTGCGACAACGACATCGTCTCCCTGGAGAAGGACGCGGCCCAGGGGGAGCAGAACAACCTGGTGCTCTGCCTGGAACGCGAACACGGACTCACCCGGGCGCAAGCACTCGACCGGGCCCTGCGCCGCCGCGGCGAAGCCCTGGAGCTGTTCACCGGCGCCCACCGGGCCCTGCTCGACAGCACGGCGACGGGCCACCTCGACCCGGCCGAACGCGACCTGCTGCGGCGCTACTGCACCGAGGCGCTGCAGACCACCATCCGCGGCGCCTACGACTGGCACCACGCCTCCACCCGGTACCACGGGTAGGCCGACGCCTCCCGCCTCCCACCGCCTGACCGCGTGCCCGGACCGCATCCGGACCGGACCCGGACCGATCCAGCTGAGGAGCCCGCACCATGCCCGACCGCCGCTCGGCGTCCTTCGTCGCCTCCGAACGGGACCGGACCTGCCCGTTCGACCCGTCGCCGGACCTCCGCCGGATGCGCGAGGAGGACGGCCTGCCGCGGCTGCGCGTCACCCACCCGGTGCGCGGCGAGATCGAGGCCGTCGTCCTCACCCGCGACGCCGACGTCCGGGCCGCCTTCGCGGACGACCGCCTGGTGACGGGCAACGGCATCGACCCGATGCTGCCGCGCACCCTCTTCAACCACCCGGGCTTCCTGCCCGCCTACAGCGGCGCGGACCACGCCCGCCTGCGCCGGATGCTCACCGGCAGCTTCACCGTCCGCCAGGTCGAGGGGCTGCGGCCCGCGATCGAGACGATCGTCTCCGAGCACCTCGACGCCATGGCGGAGCGGGGGCCGGTCGTCGACCTGGTCGAGGCCTTCGCCCTGCCCATCCCCTCGCTGGCGATCTGCGAACTGCTCGACGTCCCGTACGGCACCCGGGCGATGTTCCAGCGCTGCTCGCAGGTGATCATGGACGGGACCGCCGACGCCGCACAACTGGTGGCCGCCTCGGCCGAGTTGAACGCCGCGATGGCGGACATCGTCGCCCGCAACCGGGCCACCCCCGGAGCCGGCGTGCTGGGCGCGGTCGTGCGCCGGCACGGTGCCGAGCTCACCGACGAGGAGCTCATCGGCTTCGGCACCACCCTCCTGGTCGGAGGACACGAGACCACCGCGACCCAGCTCGCCCTGAGCGTGCTCGCACTGCTCCGCCACCCGGACCAGCTCGCCGCCCTCCGCGACGACCCCGAGGTCACCGGCACGGCGGTGGAGGAACTGCTGCGCCACCTCGCCATCCCCGCGCCGCTGCTGCGCACCGCCGTGGCCGACGTCGAGGTCAACGGCCACCGGATCGCCGACGGCGAGCACGTCCTGCTCTCCCCGCTGACCGCGAACCGCGACCCCGAGCTCGTGCCCGAGCGCCCGGACGACCTCGACCTGCACCGCCGCCCGGTCGCCCAGCTGTCCTTCGGCTTCGGCGCCCACCAGTGCCTCGGTCAGCAACTGGCCCGGCTGGAACTGAAGGTGGCCCTGCCGGCCCTGCTGCGCCGCTTCCCGACCCTGCGGCTCGCCGTGCCCGAGGCCGAACTGCGCTTCCGCGAGGGCTCGACGGTCTACGGCGTCGAGGCGCTCCCGGTCACCTGGTGACCGGGCTGCCGGGGCGGCGACCGCGCCCGGTGGAGGACGTCCGGCGGGCGGCCGCGCGGGGCGGTTCCGCGCGGGGGAGTTCGGCTTGTCGGACGGCGGGAGAGGCGAGGGCGAGGGCGGCGCCCAGACAGGAGAGGGCGCCGCAGCCGACGAAGACCGGGGCACTGCCCCAGGCCCCGATGGCGGCGCCGACCAGCGGGTAACTGAGCGGGGCGAGGCCGACCATGGTGAGCATCGTGACGGAGGTGACCCGGCCCAGGTAGGCGGGGTCGGCGGAAGTCTGGATCAGGGCGCTGTCCAGGCTCCCGAAGACGCCTGCGCTCAGGCCGACCAGGGAGGCGAGGACGGCGGCGGTCCACAGCTGCGGCACGAGCGCCATGGCCGCCGCGCCGACGCTGCCCACCAGCAGGGTACAGGCCATGGTCAGCCCGGCCCGGGGAAGCCGCCCGGCGACGGCGAGCAGCGCGGCGCTCGCGGCGGCCCCGGCGCCGAAGCAGCCGACGATCCAGCCGTAGCCGGACGGGCCCCAGCCGCGCTCGGCGTTGAGCAGCACCATGCCGACGTTGAGGGTGCCGGTGAGGCCGAGTTCGCAGACCGCACCGGCCACCACCAGCGGGCCGATCAGGCGGTGGCGGCGCAGGTAGCGCAGCCCGTCGAGGAGGTCGGCGCGCGCGGTGCCCGAGGTCCTGTTGTTCGGGGCGCCGTTCGAGGGCGCGCCGTTCGAGGGCGCGCCGTTCGAGGGAAGGTCACCTGCGGGTGCTTCGAGCGGGCTGATCCGCACCGAGAGCAGGAGCGGCAGGGAGAACGCGAACAGCAGGCCGGCGGTGGCGAAGGCGGCGGCCGGGCCGCCCAGCCCCATGGCCAGGCCGCCGAGCGGCGGTCCGGCGATCTGGCCCAGGCGCATCGACAGCGAGCGCAGGCCGGTGACCCGCGCCAGCTGGTCGGGGCTGGTGATCCGGGGCGGGAGAGCGCCGACGGCGGGAACGAACAGGGCGTCCACGGCACCGAAGACGAGCGCCACCGCGACCAGCAGCCAGAGTGCGGGCGCGGTCAGGGCGATGGCGGCGGCCACCGCGAGGATGAGCAGACAGCGCACGGCGTCGCTGCCGAGGATCACCCTGCGCGGGTCGAGCCGGTCGGCCAGGACACCGCCGCCGAGCATGAGCAGGGCGCGCGGCGCGGCGCCGGCGGCCATCACCAGGCCGACCTCGGTGGGGCCGGCGGAGCGCTGGGCGGACCAGGCGAGGGCGGCGAAGTAGACGCTGTCGCCGATCAGCGAGGCGGTGTACGCGGTGAGCCAGCGCAGCACGTTGGCGTCGCGGTGGGCGGGCGGCACGGAGGCTCGGTGGGGGAGGGGCGGTTCCGCGAGGGCCATGGGGGACTCCGGCGGTCGGGGACACGGCGGCGCCGGTGTCAGGGGCGGAAGGGGAACCCGTACAGGTGGACGGACACGTGCTCGCGGCCCGCGGAGTCGCCGGCCGCCCCGGCAGCCTTGCCGCGCTCCCGCCAGCGCCGGCCGAGGGCCTGCAACTCCTGCTCCAGCTCGGCGAGTTCGGCCGCCGTGAGGTCGAGCAGCCACTCCGAGGTGAAGGCCGCGTCGGTCCACTCCTTGCCCCAGGCGGAGCTCTGGTCGAGGTAGGCGCGGTACTGGGCGGCCCGGGAGTCGACCAGGCCCTTGGTCACCGCGCCGACGACGGCCGCGCCCTCGGGCGTGCTGGCGAGGTCGGACTCCCGGAAGCCCCAGCCCTCCTCGGAGGCGACCTGCCACCACCGCTCCCGGCCGTCGGTGCTCCGGGTGCTCGCCTCGGTGACGAAGCCCTGCTCGGCGAGCTTGCGCAGGTGGTAGCTGACCAGGGACGGCGCCTGGTCGACCTGCTCGGCGAGCTGCGAGGCGGTCGCGCTCCCGGCGGCGTAGAGCAGGCGGTAGAGCTGCATCCGCAGCGGGTTGGTGAACGCCTTCAAGCGGGACAGGTCGGTGATCCGGTCGGGCCGGGGCTTCTCGGGCATGCCTCGACGATAGATCTGAAGGAAAAGTTGCGCAATAAAAATTTCAGATCTCGATATGGCCCGTCCGGCCGGTTCGTCGGGTTCGCTCGTGGAGGGCTCGTCGTCGATGGTGGCGGTGGGTGGCGTCAGCGCAGGGTGACCTCGCGGGGGCCATTGAAGGGGGCCAGGGACAGGACCGTCTTCGGGGTGCGCAGGGCGTCGTGCTCGGCGAAGAGGCGGCGGACGGCGGGGAGGTCGACCGGGCCGACGGTCAGGTGGGCGACCTCGTCGTACGGGGCGTGGGGCGTGTTGGTGGAGCCGGTGCCCCAGGTGTCCCAGAGGAGCGTCTCGACCTTGTTCAGCGCCGCGAGGTCGAGCCGGGTGGAGTGGGCGACGAACCACGCGCCGTTGAGCGGGCCCTCCTCGGGCGGGTGGACGCCGAAGGAGCCGGCGGCGGCCCGGTCCGCGCGGATCGTGCGCCAGGCACGGCCGGCGACCAGGAAGCGGTCGCGCGGGACGTCCATCGGGTCGAAGTCCACCCGCCAGGCGGCGGCGACCCTCGGGTCGGCCAGCTGCGGATCGGCGAGCAGCCAGCCCCTCCGGTCGTCCCAGTACTCGGTGGCCACGTGGTCGCCGTGGAAGCCGTCCGGGCCGAGGTAGTCGGCGAAGCCGCAGCGCAACCGGGCCGGGATGCCGACGTGGCGGAGGAAGGAGCAGTGAAGCAGCGCCAGGTCCCGGCAGACGCCGACGAAGCGGTCGGCGGGTGCCCGGGGGTGGCTGAGCGGGGCCGGGTCGCGCTCGGTGATCAGGTGCAGGATGTCGTCGAGGTAGCGGGTCTCGGCGTCGTGGTGGAGCCGGCTGGTCGGGATGTGGTGGTGGAACAGCCGGCCTTCGAGGCGATGGATGATCAGGTTCCGGGCGATCCGGGACAGTTGGCGGGGGTCCTTGGGGAGCTCGGTGTAACGGGGGAGGTGGGTTCCGGGGTCGGAGAAGGCGCTCTGCCCGAGATAGAAGGCGGGGAAGTCGGCGGAGGGCACGGGGGAACTCCCATGGGGCTTCGGCCGCATGATCGATGGCTGGGCCGCTGGTCCTCACCGTGGCAAATTTCGGGGGTGATTGTCCAGAAGAGACCGATGGGCAGGGCTGGTTCGGCTGATCCTGGTGGTTCGGGGGTGGGGGGTGGTTCGGTGGGTGGGGGCTGTCCCGTGGGTGAGCGTGGTCCGGCCGATCGGGATGGATCGGTTGGGTGGTTGGGCGGTGGCGCGGTGCGGTTCAGCGGGTCGGGGTGGGGGCGCCGCCGCCGTCGAGGTGCTCGACCCGGACGCCGGGCAGGGTGCGGGACCAGGCCTCGGTGAGCGGGGCGAGCCGGGCGGCGGAGAGCGGTGCGGGGCCGAGGCCGATCGGGAGGTGGGCGCGGCCGTCGGCCGTCCGGTACGGGTGGGGCCAGGCGTGCAGCCGGGTGGCCCCCGCCTCCTCCAGGGCGGCCAGCAGGGCGCGGATGCGGCCCCGGACGAGGCCCAGTGACTCCTCGTCGGTGCTGACCACGGCCCAGGCGGCGTGCCGGCGGTGCAGCGGGGGAGCGGCGAGCAGGGTGCGCCACGGGGGTTCGGTGCCTGCCTGGCCTGCCTCGTTCGCCTCGGCGGCCTCGGTGGTCAGCTCCCAGGCGCGGTAGAGCTCCTCGGTGACCAGGTCGCGGGTGTCGGCGCCGACCTGGGTGGTGCAGCTGCGGACCGGGGCGGAGGGAGTGAGGACGGTGAGCGGGCCCGGGCCCGGGCCGGCGGGTGTCGGGTCGCCGGTGAGGGCGACGGGCCGGCGCCAGTCCCAGCTCGCCCAGGTCTCGGTGAAGCGCCGGAAGAGGTCCTCCTCGGGGCTTTCGGCCGCCTCCAGGACCGTCCGGGCGACCAGCACCGACCAGGCGAGTGAGGGGAGTTGGCCGAACGGCGCGGAGTCCAGGCCGCGCGCCCGGGCCCAGGCCTTGACCTGGCGCGCCAGCCGGACGAAGCGGGCGTGCCGGTCGCCGAGCGCCGTCAGGATCGCCTCGGCGTCCGTGACCGCGCTCAGCGCGACGGCTTCGGCCTCGCCCAACTCCGTGCGGCGGCCGACGGCCTGGGCCGGATCGAGAGCGCCGGTGAAGACCACCACGAGGTCCACCGCCAGGCCGTCGGCGGTCAGCCGCAGCCCCGGCACCCGGGCGCCGCGCACCTCGCGCAGCCCCCGGGCCCCCGGCAGCGCGGCCGCCAGTCGGGCGCGGACGGCGGGCAGGTCGGCGGGGCCGGGCAGCGCCGCCACCAGGTCCAGGTCGGCCCCGTCGAGCTGGCAGCCGAGCCGCCGGGAGCCGACGGTGTGCACCACGCCCTCGGGCAGGGCTTCCGCGACGCGCTCGGCCAACGCCCGTGCGGTGGAGGTGCGTTGAGCCGACTCGCGGGACGGGGAGGCGAGTGGCTGCTCGGGCGCCGGCCGCACCTCACCCGTCCCCAGCGAGACGATCGCGCGTGGCCGCATCGGCTCGGCGCCCCGACGGGAGAGCACCACCAGCTCGCCGACCCGGGCCGAGACCCCGGTGAGCCGGGCCGCGCAGTCGGCGGCCACGCGCTGCGGGTCGTCGCTGCGCCCGAGGCTCAGGTGCGGAGTGAAGCCCCGAGCCCGGCCGTGGCAGCGGGGGAAGCGCCGTTCCAGCGCTTGCCGCAGCGTCGCCCAGGGCGTGGGGGAGTCGGCGGCCGGGTCCAGCCAGACGGTGGCGTCCTCGCGGTGGCCGAAGGTGCGCACGCCCTCCAGTCGCGCGGTGAACGGCACCACCTCGGCGGCGGCCGCGGCCAGCAGCGGCAGTGCGCGGTCGAAGTCGGCCTCCGGAACGAAGCCGAACAGCAGGTTGACGTGCGGGGGCCAGCGGCGCAGCTGCGGGTCGTACGCCTCGCGCAGTCGCTGGATCGGCGGCCACAGCTCCTCGGGTGGCAGCCAGGCGACGGCGGTGCGGGCGGTGGGCGCGGCGTCGAGGACGTCCGGTGAGCCGGTGCCGAGGTCCTCGCCGTCGAGCAGGAGGTCCACGGCCACGCCGTAGTGGTCGGAGGGGAGGAGCCCGTCCTCGTCGGGGCGGTCGCCGAGCAGGACGGCCGCGGTGGCGCGGGTGCCGTCGCCGCGGTGCAGGACGCGGTCCAGGCGGCCCGGGCGGCCGGTCAGCGAGGAGACCGCGGCGAGCGGGTTGGCCGTCGGGTCGAAGGTGGGGGTGTCGTCGGACGGTCCGTGCACCTGCGTCCAGGCGTCCCGCAGGCCGAGCGCTGCGGCCGGGCCGGACGGGCCGGAGCGGCCGTCGTTGAAGTCCCCGAGCAGCAGCAGCTCGCCCTCGACACCGGCCAATCCCTCGGCGAGTCGGGCGAGTTCGGCCTGGCGGCGGGCGGCGCCGTCCGGCGAGTGGTCGCTGCTGAGGTGGACGGCGGCGACGGTCAGCGGCGTGCCGCCGTTCGTCCGTACCGAGAGGGCGGTGACGGCCTTGTGCGGGCCCAGCGCGTGCCGTCCGGCCGCCAGCACCGGCAGCCGGCTGAGCAGCAGCAGGCCGTGGTCGTCGACGTCCGGCCCGAGCGGGTCGGCGCCCAGGGTGTACCCGGCGCGGACCCAGGGGGCCGCCAGCAGCAGGGCGACCAGGGCGGGCTCGACCTCCTGGAGGGCGATGACGTCGGTGTCGGCGGCCTCCAGCGCGGCGAGCAGCAGGGGCCTGCGGCGGGCGGTGGCGATCCGGTCGGCGTCGTAGCGGTCCCACAGGGTGTTCCAGGTGACCACGCGCAGGCCGGTGGCCACGTTCAGGCCGGTGGCGACGCGTGGGCCAGTGGCCACGTGCAAGTCGAGGGCAGCCGTGGCGTCCGGGCCGGTGCCGGCGGGCCGCCAGCCGCCGCCCGGGTGCCAGGCGTGCGGGGTGGTCGCGGTGAAGAAGGGCGAGGGCAGCCGGGCAGGGTCGGTGCGACGCCCGGCCTCGGTGGTGTCGAGCAGGTCCACGCCCGAGGCGCGGTCCCAGACCCGTACGCCGTCCGCCTCGACCCAGTGCACCCGGTGCCAGGGGATCTCGCCGGAGGCGGCGAAGGCCTCCAGCGGGACGCGCTTGGTGCGGTCGTCGCGCTGGCGCACACCCAGGGTGAAGCGGGCCGGGTCGAAGCGGGCGTCCCAGCGGATGCGCTGGCAGATCTGTTCGATGGGGCGCATCACTCCTCCTCGTCCCTCTCGTCGAGCGTGCCCGCCGTGTCCTCCACGGTGCCACCGGGGCCGACGTACCAGGTGCGGTGCGCCTGGCCCGGGTAGGGCGGGCCGAAGCGGTGCAGTTGCGCGGTGAGCACCTCGGCGGGCACCGGGTGCGGCCGGACGGCGTTGCGCCGTACCAGCTCGTCCTCGCCTACCACCAGCACCACCTGGGTGACCAGGGCGCCGCGGCGCTGCGCGACGGCGTGGACGTGGGAGCGCTGGAGGCGGTTGAGCGAGGTCGCGTCCCAGACCACGGTGGCCGCCTTCGCGGCCGTCCCGGCAGCCGCCTCCGTGACCGCGGCCGCCTCGCCGTAGCCCGGGGTGCCCAGGGTGCCCGGGGCGGCCAGGGCGGCGTCCAGCCGGGCCAGCCCCTCACGCAGCACCTCGGCGTTGTCGCGCTGGTCGGCGCGCGAGCCCCGGGCGGCGCGCAGGTCGTCCAGGCTGATCCGGGCGGTCACCCCGGCGAGCCCGGCGGCGAAGCTGCTCTTGCCGCTGCCGGAAGGGCCGCACAGGTGGACCAGTCGGGGGAAGCGGCCGTGGCGCCAGCGCCAGGTGGCCGCCACGGCCTCCTCGGCGGTGGCGATCCGGCCGAGGGCGTACGCCTCGCGGGCCTGGGCCCAGCAGCGGTCGGCGGCGTCGCGGTCCAGACCGGCCAGCGCCTCGCGCAGCCCGGTCCGCAGCCGGGCGAGCGGCGCCCCGTCGAGCAGCCCGGCGTCCTCGGCGTACAGCGCCGACCAGGCGACCTGCTCGCGCTCCACCCGCCCGGGGGCGGCGGTCGCGGCGACGGCGTGCAGCACCCCGAGGTCGGCGGCGGCCGAGAGCCGGACCAGCCCGGCGCGGCGCTCCTCGTCCGGGTACGGCTGCTGGAGCGCCGGATGCAGCCCGACCAGGTCGGCGACCCGCCGGGCCAGCGGCAGCCCGAGCGGGCCGGCCAGCCGGGGCGCCAGCGACTGCCGGCGGGCGGTGCGCAGCGCGGTGGCGAGCACGCCGGCCAGCCGGGCGTCCCCGCCCCGGCCGAGTTCGTCCAGCCGGGCCGAAACCTCGGCCAACTCCTCGGTCGGGCAGGTGAGTTCGGGGAGGTCCAGAGCGGCCGCGAGGGCGGCGGGTTCGGGCAGCGCGCCGGAGCGTACGGCCCAGAGCGCGGCGCTCGGGCCGAGCCCGTTCTCCACCACGGCGGCGTGCATCCAGTGGGTGTCGGTGCGCACGTGCCGCGGGCGCACCCACTTGGCGACCCGCTCGCCGAACTCGTCCCGGGGGAAGCCCCGGACCGTCCGCACCACGTACCCCTCCTGCCGGTCGAGGTCCAACCGCAGGGCACGCAGGGCCCGTTCGTCGTACCGGCCGCGCCACAGCACCCGGGGGGTGGGGATGCCGAGGCGGCGCAGGAAGCGGACGGTGTCGTCCCAGTCCAGGCAGTGGTCCCGGCCGTCGTTCCGGGCGTTGTCCGGTCCGTCGTTCCCGCCGTGGCTCCGGCCGTCGTGCTTGCCGCCCGTCCAGACCGAGAAGCCGTAGAACCAGCTCTCCAGGTCGGTGTACGGGATCGAGTGCCGGGCGAACAGGTTCTCGCCGCAGATCCGCCAGCCCGCCGGGATGCGCGGGGCGATCCGGCCCTGGAGTCCCTTCACCCAGGCGCGGGAGGGGTGGTGGGCGGAATCCAGCGAGCGGGCGTGCAGGCCGTCGCGGTAGAGCGTGGTGTTCTCGCCGTCGAGCTTCTCGGTGACGACGACCTCGACGCCGGCCAGCCCGGACAGGTCCCCCGTCCGTACGTCGTCCGCCGCCGCGCCCGGTGACCAGGGCAGATGCGGCGTCCTGGGGTAGTGCACACGCATGTCCGGCTCCCTGGGCGTTCTTGATCCGGCCGACACTGTAGGAGCGGCCGCGAGGCCCGGGCCACCGATTTAAGGCGGGTCTGAAGGTGGGGCTGAAAGGTGGGCCTCGGGTTGCCGAAAGACCTGAACGCCACGCGGGCAGGAACGTCCCTGCACCGCCTCGCCGCGCCCTTGGGATCCAATGGCGCGACCCGACACGTCGTCAACAGGGGAGGCCCACCGGTGGAGACGAGGACGAAGGACGCGGACCCGGTCCGGGTGCTGGACGTGACGAGCGCCGACTACCGCCGGGCGTTCGAACTCTTCCTCGCCGGAACGGACGAGAAGCCGATCACCCACGCCCGGCTCGGCGAGATCGTGACCGCCCTGCCGCACCGCCGGGTCCTGCTCGACCTCGGCGCGGGCGACGGCCGCACCACCGCCTACCTCAGCCGCTCCTTCGACCGCACCATCGCGGTCGAACCCAGCGCCGCGATGCGCGAGAAGCTCACCGCCACCTGCCCCGAGGCCCTCGTCCTCCCGGACCCGCTCGACAAGGCCGACCCGCCCGAGCGGGCCGACCTCGTCCACCTCTCCCACGTCCTCTACTACGTGCCCGAGACGGACTGGTTCGGCACCGTCACCCGCGCCCTGGACTGGACGGCCCCCGGCGGCACCCTCCTGGTCGTGCTCCAGAACCCGGAGAGCCCCTGCATGCGGATGGCCGCGCACTTCACCGGCGTCCGCTACGACCTCGCCCCGCTCGCCGACCGCCTGCGCGAGCACCAGCCCGAACACCGCTACGCCCTCGAAACCCTCGACCTCCACTACCGCACGCCCCACCTCGCCGAGGCGGTGGACGTCGCCGAGTTCATGGTCAACGTCGCCGACCTGGCCACCCTCGACCCCCGCCCCTCCCGCACGGCCCTGACCGCCTACGTCCAGGACCACTTCGCCCTCCCCGCCGGCGGCTTCGCCATCGGCCACACCCAGGACATGCTCATCATCCGCCGGGCCGCCCAGGCCTGATATTTCGGTTGCGGTCGTGCCGGTCGGGAGGAAGGCTCCTTACGCCTCGAACACCTCCGAACACCCCCGAACATCCCGTGCACTTCCGAAACCGGACATCCCGATGAGCAGTGTCATGGTCAGCACCGGTCGCGGTCAGGTCCGCGGTCGCCTCCACGACGGAACGGCGTCCTTCCTGGGCATCCCGTACGCGGCACCGCCGTTCGGTGCGAACCGGATGCGTCCGCCGCGGGCCTGCGAGCCGTGGAGCGGGGTGCGCGACGCGCTCGTCCACGGGCCGAGCGCACCGCAGCCGGGCTACGCCCCGGCCATGGCGGGCCTTCTCGTGGAGGCCGGCCCCCACGGCGAGGCCTGCCTCAACCTCAACGTCTGGACGCCTTCGCCGCACCGGTCAGGCGAAGGGCTGCCCGTCATGGTGTGGATCCACGGTGGCGCCTTCCGCAACGGGTCCGGCTCGCTGCCCACCTACGACGGCTCCGGGCTCGCCCGTCGGCCGCCCCACCAGCGGTCACCTGCCACCCTGGCCCGCCTACCTGCCCGGTCGGTCCGTCATGTTCCTGGACGCCACCGCACCCGCCGTCCATCACGACCCCGCCCGGCCCGAACGACTTCTGTGGCACGGCCTTCGCTGACCGCGAAGCGGCGGAGCCCAGCACAGGGCCGCCGCCCGGCATGCCCACGCGACGCCGACCCGGAGCACCCGACCAGGGCACCGTTCGCGTCGCGTCTCCGAAGCCAGGGGCGGCCCGATCCGCGGTCGACCGCCCCCGGAAGACCGCTGAGCGCGGTTCAGACAGCCCGGCTCGGCCACCGGTCGGTCGACCGGACGGCGCGCCGTCAGGCAAGCGGCCCAGCTCAGCGAGCGTCCACCGCGCGGGGCTGGTGAGCTGTGCGGGGAGTCCGTGGCCCGACCGGTCTCCCGCAGCATCTGGAGGAGGAGCCCCGTGCCGGACCCGACGACGTCGTACGCCGACCTGCGCGCCCTGGTGATCAACTGCACGCTGAAGCGTTCGCCGGAGCGCAGCCACACCCAGGGCCTGATCGACGTCAGCACCGGCATCCTGGAACGCCAGGGCGTCGCGGTTGAGGTACTGCGCGCGGTCGACCTCGACATCGCCACGGGCGTCTGGCCCGACATGACCGAGCACGGCTGGGAGACCGACGAGTGGCCCGTCGTCTACTCCCAGGTCATGGCCGCCGACATCCTCACCCTCGCCGGACCCGTGTGGCTGGGCGACAACTCCTCGGTGATGAAGAAGGTCGTCGAGCGGCTCTACGCCTGCTCGTCGATCCTCAACTCCGAGGGCCAGTACGCCTACTACGGTCGGGTCGGCGGCTGCCTGATCACCGGGAACGAGGACGGCGCCAAGCACTGCGCGATGAACGTGCTCTACAGCCTCCAGCACCTGGGCTACACCGTCCCGCCCCAGGCGGACGCCGGCTGGGTTGGCGAGGCGGGCCCCGGCCCGTCCTACCTCGACCCCGGGTCGGGCGGGCCGGAGAACGACTTCACCAACCGCAACGCCACCTTCATGACGTGGAACCAGCTCCATCTGGCCAGGATGCTGAAGGACGCCGGCGGCGTCCCCGCGCACGGCAACCAGCGCTCCGAGTGGGACGCCGGCTGCCGCTTCGACTTCGAGAACCCCGAGCACCGCTGAGCCGCCGGTCATTTGTTGGGTGGGGCTGGAAGCCTGGCCACCACCCGCAAGCTGATCGAGAGCCTTTGCCACTATGCACGGAACCGGATGGAGAGGCCGTCAAGGGCGAACCCGTGGGCGGCGTAAGCGGCACCTTCGGCTTCGGGTGCCGGCTGCGAGCAGGTGACCCGCAGGGGGCGTAGACGAGTGCCTTCGCCGCGATGAGATCTCCGTGGGCCGGGGCGGTGTCCGACCGCGGTCCGGTGGGAAGATCGGATGAGTACTCGCGGCTCGTCGTCATCCGCCCACCCTGTCACGTCGGAACGGCTCGGCTAGGAGCGGAACGTGCGGCGGTAGGTGTCCGGGGGCACGCCGACGGTGCGGTGGAAGTGGCGGCGCAGCGTGGTGGCCGTGCCCATTCCGGTCGCGCCGGCGATCCGCTCGATCCCGTCGCTCGTGGTTTCCAGCAGCTCCTGCGCGCGGCGGATGCGTTGGACGAGCAGCCACTGCAGCGGTGTGGTGCCGGTGACCGACCGGAAGTGCCGGCCCAGGTGGCGCGAGCTCATGCGGGCCTGCCGGGCGAGGTCCTGCACCGTCAGCGGCTGGTCGAGCCGCTCCAGTACCCACGGGAGGAGTTCGGCGAGCGGGTGGTTCTCCGGGGCGGGCACGGGAGTGGTGACGAACTGGGACTGGCCGCCGTCCCGGTGCGGTGGCACCACCAGGCGGCGGGCGACGGTGTTGGCGACCGCGGCACCGTGGTCGAGGCGGACCAGGTGCAGGCACAGGTCCATCGCGGCGGCCTTGCCCGCGGAGGTGAGCACGCTGCCGTTGTCCACATAGAGCACGTCCGGATCCACCGTCACCCGCCGGTAGCGAGCGGCCAGCACGTCGGTGTGGGCCCAGTGCGTGGTGGCCCGCCGGCCGTCCAGCAGTCCGGCGGCGGCCAGGACGAACGCGCCGGTGCAGAGGGAGGCGACGCGCGCCCCCGCCTGGTGGGCCGCGCGCACGGCGTCGATCAGCTCGGCGGGCGGGTCCACGTCCACGTCGGCCCATCCCGGGACGATCACCGTGTCGGCGGCCGCCAGCCGGTCGAGGCCGTGGTCGGGCTCCAGGCGGAACCGTTCCACCCGGACCGGGCCCGCAGCGCAGACCGCCAGGTCGTACCAGGGGCCGGTGAGGGCGTCCGGGCGTGAGCCGAAGACCTCGTGCGCCAGGGAGAGTTCGAAGTGCAGCATGCCGTCGGTGACAGCCAGTGCGACGGAAGTCATGTCCGGAATTGTACGAGCCGTGTCGTTCCGGACACTCACTGCCCGGGGCCCGCCCCGACCAGGATCGCGGACAACGGGAATCGAACAGGGAAGAGGCACAGCCATGGGACAGACGGTCGCGGTGTTCGGGGCGTACGGGCACACCGGGCGGTTCGTGGTGGCGCAGCTGCGGGAGCGGGGCTTCCACCCGGTGCTGGTCGGCCGGGACGCCGGCAAGCTGGCGGCGCTGGCGGCCGGGCACCCCGGCAGTGAGGCGCGGCCGGCCTCGGTCGAGGACGCGGACTCGCTGGACCGCGCGCTGGCCGGCGCCGACGCGGTGATCAACTGCGCGGGGCCGTTCGCCGGCACCGTCGCCCCGGTGATAGAGACGGCGCTGCGCGCCGGGATCGCGTACGTGGACGTGGCGGCGGAGATCGAGGCCAACCTGGACACCTTCGACCGGTTCGCCGACCGCGCCCGGGCCGCGGGCACCGTGGTGGTGCCCGCGATGGCCTTCTACGGCGGCCTCGGCGACCTGTTGGCCACCGCCGCGATGGGCGACTGGACGGCAGCCGACGAGGTGCACATCGCTTACGGGCTGAGCAGCTGGCACCCCACCCCGGGCACCCGGCTGTCGGGCACGGTCTCGCGGGAGCGGCGCGGCGACCGCAGGCTGCGCCACACCGGCGGCCGGCTGACGTACCACCAGGACGAGCTGCCCGCCCTGCAGTGGGACTTCCCCGAGCCGCTGGGCGTCCGTCCGGTCATCGGCGAGTTCGCCATGGCGGACATCGTCACCGTGCCGAGCCACCTGGCCGTCACCGACCTGCACAGCTACATGACCGTCGAGGCGGTCCGGGACCTCGCCGCCCCGCAGACGCCGGCGCCGGTCGCGGCCGACGAGCAGGGCCGCTCCGACCAGACCTTCCTGGTCGACGTGGTGGTGCGGTCCGGCGGCAGGCAGCGCCGGGCGGCGGCCCGGGGGCGGGACATCTACGCCATCTCGGCACCCCTCGCGGTGGAGGCGGTGCACCGCATCCTCACCGGGCGGACCCGGGCGGTCGGGGTCGCCGCCGCGGGCGAGGCCTTCGACGCGGTCGACTTCCTGCGGGCCCTCTCCGGCCACCTGGCCGTGGACCTGGCCGGCTGAGGCCGAGCGCGGACGCTCTCGAAGCGAAGCGGCTTCGCCCTCGCCGCTCCGCCCCTCGCCGCTCCGCCCCTCGGAGAACCGCCCCTCGGAGAACCGCCCGAGCCGGCTGACGACACCGAGAACGAGAGCATGATTGCCGGACCGCTCGCGGACGCGATCGTGGACGGTCGGCGGAGGCGTCAGCCGGCCCGAAGACCCACCGCCAGCGTCAGTTCGAGGACCCGGTGTGGCGATGCGAGATCCGGAAACAGCTCCCGCAGCTGCGACATCCGGTAACGGACCGTCTGGGGATGGACGAACAACGCCGCCGCCACCTCTTCCCGTCTGCCCTGGTGCAGCAGCCACGCCCGCAACGTCTCCTCCAGCCGCCGTGCGGTCGCGACGGGCAGGGTCCGCAATGGTGCGAGGGCCCGGGCCCGCAGGTCCGCGAAGGCGTCCACGTCGGCGCTCAGCACCAGCTCGGGCAGGTGGTCCTCGGTGTCGCGGATATCAGGTGAGAGGGAACGCGCGCGTACGGCTCGTGCGTACGAGGCGGACGCACGAGTCCATGGCCGGGCCGGGCCGACCACGGCGGTGCGGTCGGTCAGCTGCCGCAGGAGATGTGATCGGTCGGCGTCGGGGACGAGCAGCACACCGGTGGCGTCCGGCAGATCGTCGAGGACGAGGGTGCTCGGGTCGAGCGCGCGGTAGGCGGGCCGGGCCTGGGCGGCCGGCAGCAGGACCGCGGTCAGCGAGACCGGAGGCTGCCACCCGGCCCGGTGGACAGAGGCCAGCAACACGTCCGGGCTCGCGCCGGCGAGGAGGTCGCGGGCCAGGTGCTCCAGGTGGCGCTCCCGGGCCCTGCCCCGGGCGGCCAGCTCGTCGGCATGGCCCGCGGCGCTCGCGGCGGAGAGCTCGTCGATGTAGGCGAAGGTCAGCTCGGCGAACTTGGCGACCTCGGCGGCGGGCAGACCCGCGGGTACGGCACCCGCTGCCAGGCACCGCCAGGCCACGCGGGCGCCGACGCGGTAGGCGCTGAGCAGGGCGTCCATCGAACGGCCGTCGCGCACCTCGCCGCGGCCCAGCTCGTAGGCCGCGTCACCGGCGTCGCCACCCGTGGCGTTCCCGCTCGCGAGGTCCAGGTAGTGCCCCAGGGCGGTGCGGACGGCTCGGCGGATGGTGGCGCCCATGCGGCCCGAAAGGGCGTTGGCATAGGGAGGGACCTCGTCGATGATCGCCTCGACGACCTCGTCGGCGGTAGACGTCAGCGCGGCCCGAAGCGCGGTGACCGTCGTCTCGTCCAGGACCAGCTCGCTGGCCCTCCGGATGGCATGGCTCACGTTCTTTGTTCCCCACGAACAATTCAGCCGACCAGATTCACGTCCTACGGTCAGGACTTTACGCCCCAAGGCGCAGCAAGCTGGAGTCATGACGAGTGCAACCCTCCGCGGCAGGGCATGGAAACTGCTGGAGATGGTCACGACGCCGCTGCTGCCGTCGGACTACCTCGACCTGGTCAGCCCGCTGCGTGCGGGCGCCGACCTGCGGGGACGCATCGAGGCCGTGCACCCCGAGACGGGTGATGCCGCGACCGTCGTGATCAGGCCGGGGCGGGGCTGGCGGGGCCACACGGCCGGTCAGTACGTGCGGATCGGGGTCGATGTCGACGGGAGGCGCCTGTGGCGGGCCTACTCCCTCACCTCGCCGACGAACCGCCCGGGCGGCCGCATCACGATCACCGTGAAGGCGATCCCGGACGGCAAGGTCAGCAACCACCTGGTCCACAGGGCGACACCGGGCACACTGGTCCAGCTCGACCAGCCGACCGGTGACTTCGTGCTGCCGCAGGCCAAGCCCGCCAAGGTGCTCTACCTGACGGCCGGCAGCGGCATCACGCCCGTGATGGGCATGCTGCGCGACCACGAGTTCGCCGACGTCGTCATGGTCCACTGCGCGCCGCGGCCGCAAGACGTGATCTTCCGCGACGAACTGCACGGCCTGGTCGCGGACGGCAGGCTGCGCCTCACCGAGGTGCACACCGAGACGGACGGCAGGCTCGACGTCGCCCGTCTCGGCGAACTCGTGCCCGACTGGGCCGAGCGCGAGACCTGGGCCTGCGGGCCCGCGGGCCTGCTCGATGCCGCGGAGGAGCACTGGACCGAGCACGGCGTCCGAGTGCGACTGCGCACCGAACGCTTCCGCCCCGGCATCGTCGTCGCCGGCGAGGGCGGCGAGGTCACGTTCAGCGCCACCGGCAGGGCCGTCGACGCGGACGGCGCCACGTCGTTGCTGGACATCGGCGAGGAGGCCGGCGTGCTCATGCCCTCCGGGTGCCGCATGGGCATCTGCTTCGGCTGCGTCACGCCGCTCAAGGCGGGCGCCGTCCGCGACCTGCGCACCGGCGAGATCACCGAGGCCGAGCCGGGCGTCCTCATCCAGACCTGCGTGTCCGCCGCGGCGGGCCCCTGCGACATCGAACGGTAGAAGCACCTTGACCGCCATCGACCCCACCACCCACCTGACCGCGGAGCAGATCGAGGAGCTCGGCCGCGAGCTGGACGCGATCCGCGACGAGGTGATCGCCAACCGCGGCGAGAAGGACGCCGCCTACATCCGCAAGGTCATCTCGGCGCAGCGCAAGCTCGAGCTGGCCAGCAGGGGCGTGCTGCTGTTCTCGATCTTCCCGCCCGCGTGGCTGCTCGGCACCGCCGGCCTGTCCGTGGCGAAGATCATGGACAACATGGAGATCGGCCACAACGTCCTGCACGGCCAGTGGGACTGGATGCGGGACCCGAAGATCCACTCCACCACCTGGGAGTGGGACCACGTCTCGCCGTCCGAGCAGTGGAAGCACTCGCACAACGAGCTGCACCACACGTACACCAACGTGATCGGCAAGGACAACGACCTCGGCTACGGGATCATGCGCGTCGACGAGGACCAGAAGTGGCGCCCCTTCCACCTCGGCCAGCCGCTGTGGAACTTCCTCAACGCCTGCTTCTTCGAGTACGGCATCGCGGCGTACGACCTGGAGCTCGGCAAGAACCTGCACAAGCGCCGCCGCAAGGACCCGGAGTTCCGCGCGCGGGCCAAGGCCGTGGGCCGCAAGATCCGCAAGCAGGCGCTCAAGGACTACGTGATCCACCCGCTGCTCTCGGGCCCGTCGTTCCTCACCACACTCGCCGCCACCTTCACCGCGAACCTGGTCCGCAACCTCTGGACCCACTCGGTGATCATGTGCGGGCACTTCCCCGAGGGCGTACAGGTATTCGAGCGCCAGTCGATCAAGGGCGAGACGCGCGGCCAGTGGTACCTGCGCCAGATGATGGGTTCGGCGAACATCAGCGGCAGCAAGGCCATGCACTTCATGACCGGCAACCTGTCGCACCAGATCGAGCACCACCTGTTCCCGGACCTGCCGAGCAACCGGTACGGCGAGGTCGCGGTGAAGGTGCGGGCGCTGTTCGAGAAGTACGAGCTGGAGTACGTCACCGGGCCGCTGCCCAAGCAGGTGTTCTCCGCGTGGCACAAGGTCTTCCGGCTCTCGCTGCCGAACAGGAAGCCCAAGGTCAAGATGCCGGACCGCGAGCATGAGCTCGTCGCCGCCTGATTCCCGGTATCAGTTCAGGCCTTTCGAGCCGGGAACCGTCCGAGCCGGGAACCTCCCCGCACAAGAGCGAACGCGGCCGGCGAAGCACCCGCCCGAGCACCAGGGCCTCAGCAGTCCGCCCACCCACCAGTCGTGCGGCTTGCCATCGTTGGCGATGCCATGCCTCGCCGATCAGGCGCCGGCCGGCGTCGGGCGCTTGGGCGGGATCCGACGGAGGGTTCCGATGAGCAGTCCTCGTCCGTCGTGAACGGGATGGTGCCGCTCGCCGTCGACCTCTCGCGGTTCGCCGATGTGGCAGAGCAGGCGGCTGGCGTCGGGGTGGCCGGCCGCTCGACGTCGCTGATGACGAACTCCCTGACCCGTTCCCAGTCAATGGGTTAAGACGGGAGGTTCCGCAGTGCTTTTCCTGTCCTTGCCCAAGCGCATTTCCGCCATCCAGACTGTCCGACCGACCAGTGCTTCACCATATGCGGTGTCGGTCGGGGGCCACCCGCCGCTTGATGTGCAGGCCTTCTCCTCGCACGTCTGTGCCAAGCGCAGGATCAGTGCGGTGCTCCGGCTCGCGCTGCCACGGCTTCGGCGAAACGCCCCAGCCCTTCCGGATCAAGCTGAAGGAACAGGTTCGGTTCGATGAGCTCCAGTTCCAGGACCACCGGTTCCCCGGCGTTGCACAGCACCAGATCCACCCGGGCGAACAGCGGTGCAACCGGCGACGGCACCGCTGCCAGAGCCGCCACCGCGGTACCGATCTCCGCCTCGGTCGGCCGGTACGGCGCAACGCCGAGATGCGGCACCAGGTCGTTGTCGATCACCCCCGGTTCCGTCAGCAGGGGGTCCTTGCGGATCGCATGGCTGAAGGCGCCGCCGACGAAGACCAGAGCGCGCTCTCCCTCGTCGACCCGGGGCAGGTACGGCTGGACCATCACGCTGCGGCCCCGGTCCAGCAGCATCCGGGCGTGACGGGCGGCATTCGCGTGCCGTCCAGGCTCGTAGCGCGCGGTGTCCAGGGCACCCGCGGAGACCGCCGGCTTGACCACCACACCGTCCGCCCCGTCGAAGTCGGCCGGGGTGATCCCTCTCCCGGGTTCGAGGAACCGCGTCGGCACGACGGAGACGCCGCGCCGGGCGAGCTCCCCCAGGTAGTGCTTGTCGCTGTTCCAGCGGACGACGGACGCGGGGTTCCACAGCCGGGTGACACCCGCAGTGGCGTCGGCCCAGGTCAGGAACTCGTCGAGCCGTTCCACGTAATCCCAGGCGGACCGGATGACCGCCAGGTCGAACCGCTCCCAGGTCACCGAGGCCGTGTCCCACACCACCGGTTCCGCCGACAACCCGTCGGCGCGCAGCGTGTCCACGATCAGCGGGAGATCCACGTCATGCTCCAGGCCAGCCCCGCTGGTCACGACCGCGACCCTGGCAACGCTCATGCAACTCTCCCGCCATCCACCTCTGCCCGCTGTCGGAGAAGCGGGAAGCACTTCGTCGGGAAGCGCTCGGCCGCGGTGCACTCCGTCGCGTAGCCGCTCCGTCGTGGTGTACTCCGTCGCCGGCCGCTAGGGCAGCACGGCGACGGAACGGGGCAGTCCGCGCTCGGGCTGCCGGGCGGGCTCCGGGCTTCGCCGTCCGGGCTCCGCGATCACTGTCGGGCCGACTTGCGGGCGGCCCGGCGGCGGGTCAGGAAGACGCCGATCAGCATGCCGACGAAGATCGTGACGGTCAGGACGACCCAGAGCGGCATGGTGACGTCGGAGATCCACAGGGTGATGGTCACCGAGGCCGTGTTGACCGCGATGAACCAGACGGCCAGGACCGCGATGACGGCCATGGCGATGGTGCGCAGCCGTACCTCGCGGCCCTTGACCGTGAGACGCGACGGCTCGTGGTGCGTGCTGGCGTTCTGCGGCATGGTTTCAGTATCGGGCGATTTGCGCGATTCGTCCCCGGAAGGTGCCGGTGCGGGCCCAGGGTCGGTGCGGGAGCCGGGCGCGGGACGCCCTTGGTCGGGGGCCGTCGTCCTCGGCGCGGCCGTGGTCCGTGACCGGGGCGCGGGCGGTTCAAGACCTCCGCGGCCACCGAGGCCATCGCCGGGCCGGGCTCGTCGCGGAATCTCCGAGCGGACCTGCTGGTTGGGATACGGATAGACGGTCCGACGGCTTCGGCTCCGGCGTCGGTGTTCCGAACCGGCGCCCGGCCGAGCCCTCACCGGGAGGCGTGTCCGATGGCTGACAGCACGATCCGCGGGATCGATCCCGCCGCGCGGCCGAGCGGGGACGGGTGTGTGGAGTGCCTGGCGGGGGACGGTCCGGGGTGGTGGTTCCACTTGCGGCGATGCGCCGCGTGCGGGCACATCGGATGCTGCGACTCCTCACCCTCGCAACACGGCACGAGGCACGCCCGGGAGGCGGGGCACCCGTTCCTGGCCAGCTTCGAGCCCGGCGAGGCGTGGTTGTGGAACGTCGAGACCGAGGAGTACTACGAGGGGCCGGAGCTGGCGGCGCCCGTCGCGCACCCGGCCTCGCAGCCGACGCCCGGCCCGCTGGGCAAGGTCCCCGCCGACTGGCAGTCGCAGCTGCACTGACCTGCTCGGACGTGCTCAGAGCGGTGGAGCGTGCAGGCGCGGGTCGGTGATCCCGCCCGGGCAGGCGAGGTTGTCGACATCCCAGCCGGCCCGGGCGGCTCCGGCCTGGTAGGCGCTCTCGTAGAAGCCGAGCACGGTTGCTCTCGGATCGGCCTCGGCCCGGGCCGCGTCGTAGCGAAGGACCGCCAGGTGGCTGTCGTTGAGCTCGGTCCACCGGGCGGATGCAGGTGTGAGCGGGTCGTCGGCCAGATGCGCGGGCTCGGGGGTCGTGTAGGAGTAGAAGGCCGCCTCGCCCAGGTTCTCGTCCCCGAACCAGAACCCGAAGCTGATCAGCTCCCGGGAGTACGCCTCACGCGTGACGGGGTCCACCTGCGCCGGCTGGTCGACGGTGCGTCCGGAGAACCGGGTGTGGGCGATGTCGAGTGAGTGCCAGAAGAGGTGGACGGGGCTGACCTTGCCGGAGAAGCGCGCCGCGAACTCCTCCAGCACCAGCCCGACCTGGCTGAGCACCTGCCAGTAGCGATTGGCCCAGGCGGGATCGTACGTCGCGTGCTCGAAGTCTTCGGCGAACGGCCGGTCGGAGTCGGCCAGCCGGTACGGCCGGGGGACCCGGAGCTCCATCCGGACGTCCAGCGCCGCCAGCACCTCCAGGGTCTGCCGGTGGAACGAGGCCACCGACTGGCCGGTGAGCGGGAAGGACCCTGTCCCGCCGTCCGCCGTCGCCACGACCAGCCGGTGGTCGACGAAGTCGAAGTCGATGGTGAAGATCGGGTTGCCGTCGACCTGTCCCATGGGCCGGGTGGTGATGCCGCGCCCGGTGAGGTGGAAGGGGACGTTCCACCAGTGGTTGCGGCGCACGCTCGCCGTCAGGCGGATCTTGCCCACCACCTGCGTGAAGCGGTGCAGCGTCTCCTTGGTGTCCCGCCACTCGGAGAGCGGCATCGGCGGGAACAGCTCCATCGCGCATCACTCCTGCCCGTTCGGCCGCAGTTCCATGATGACCACGGTGGTCCGAACGCGCAGACGGAGGCGGGGCGGGAGCAGCGGTCGCGGCCGACTGCGATGAGTCATAGCGTGGGCACCCGGTGTAGCCGGATTGCGATGGCTCGATATTCGATGAAATGAGGAACCCATGGCCAGCAAGGCCAGCATCGTCTTCGCCCACGGACTCTGGGCCGACGGGTCGTGCTTCAACAAGCTCATCCCCGCGCTCCAGGCCGAGGGGTACGAGGTCTCCAGCTCGCAGCACGGCCTCGACTCGCTCGAAGGCGACGTCGCGTGCGTCACCCGCTCCATCAACCGCGTGCCCGGCCCGGTCGTGCTCGTCGGTCACTCCTACGGCGGGACCCTGATCACCAAGGCCGGCGTCCATGACCGCGTGGGCGCACTGGTCTACATCGCCGCGCTCGCCCCGGACGAGGACGAGACCTCGCAGGACGAGCAGAACAAGTTCCCCCGTACGCCCGTGTTCGATCACATCGAGGTCGTCGACGGCCGGATCTGGCTCAAGGAGTCGGCTACCGGCGACTTCTGCGGCGATCTGCCGCCGGCCGAGCAGAAGCTCGTTCGGGCCGTGGGCGCCGTGCCGGTCCCCGACCTGTTCGACCAGCAGGTGCCCGGCACCGCCTGGCGCACCAAGCCGAGTTGGTACATCGTCGCGAACAACGACCGGACGGTGAACCCGGACCTGGAGCGGGCCGCCGCCGAGCGCATGGGCGCCAAGACCTTCGACGTCGACAGCGACCACGTGCCCATGCTCTCGCACCCGGACTTCGTCCTCGACGTCATCCGCGACGCCGCGAACTCCCTCGAGGCGTAGGCGTCGGTCGTCTGGACTCCGCCCGGGTCTATTCCCGGGTGGCTCCCTCCTGCCGGCGCAGGCGGTAGGTCACGGCGAGTCCCCAGGGGATCGCGAAGAGCAGGACGAGGACGAGGCCCAGGACGGGCGGCGACGGCCGCGCCGCGGCGAGGGCGAGGCAGGCGAGGGCGGCCGCGGAGCAGGTCCGGGACAGTGCGAGGTACAGCTCCCGCTTGGTGTGCCAGGCCTGGAGGGTCGTGGCGACGAGCATGGTGCAGACGAGCACGACGGCCGCGCCGCCGCACAGCACCCAGGCCGTGGCGGCAGGAGTGCGGGCGGCGTGGGTGTGCTCGACCAGGCTGACCATCGCCGCGCCCATGGCGGCGACCGCGGCCGTCAGCGGCAGGTGCGCCAGCATCCACTCCACCGTGGCCGCCGGCGTCCGGCGCGGCCGGCGGTGGCCGGCGAAGTCGAAGTACGTCCACCAGGCCCCGAAGCCGACCACGACGGCGATCAGCGCGACGGTCAGCGTGAGCGCGTCGACCGGCTCGGCGGCGAGCCCGCTGACCACGCCGGTCACGGTCTCGCCGAGCACGATGATGATGAGCAGCCCGAACCGTTCGATCAGCGCGTCCGTGACGGTGCGCGCCGCCGTCTCGCGCGGCGTCGCCCACACGATCACGGCGGCGAAGCCGGCCAGGTAGGCAAGGTCGAGCAGTCCCCAGGCCCGGACCCGGGCGGTGGTGGAGAGCAGCGCGCTCGCCCCGAGGGCGGCGGCGCACAGGATGGTTCCGGTGACGAACAGCCGGCTGGGCCGGTGGAATTCGGGCCGGTCGCCGCGGGAGGCCAGCAGCCACAGCAGGGCGAGGACGGCGAACAGGATGCCGGCCGTGACGGCGAAGGCGGCTCCCCGCGCGCCGTCCGCCTCGGGGATGGAGGCGCCCAGGGGGACGAGGATGAGGACCTGCAGCAGGAAGGTGCTGCGGGCGCGGGCATCCTCGCGGCCGTGGAGTTCGTGGTGGAGGCTCCCGTTGACCCAGGCGATCCAGATCAGCCCGAACACCGCGGCGTACTCGCCGATGCCGCTCCAGGTGAGCTTCCCCGCGAGGTGGTGCGCGGCCTGGGCGACCAGGGCGACCACGACCAGGTCATAGAAGAGCTCCAGAGGGCCGACGACGCGTTCGCGCGGCTGCTCGCCGTGGGGGCGCGGCGGCTGCCAGAGCCGGCGGCCCAGCCGCCGGAGCGTCGGCCACCCGGCCCGGTCCCGGGCACTGTCGTCGCTCATCGGGTGATCGGCTCCCTGACTGGCGTGGGCCCGGTGGCCGCGCGCGAATCAGGGCGCGCAGGGGCGGGTCTCGGTCCAGTCGACCATCAGGCGGCGCTCGGCGAAGTACCACGCGCCGTCCTGCTTGACGAATTCGTCGAGATAGCGGATGGAGGCGATCATGATCGTGCGCTCGGTGCCGATGTCGCGCGAGATGTGGTGGGCGAGGCAGTAGGTCTCGTCGCTCGCCCGGTCGCCGGCCAGTTCGACGATGCTCTGGCCGTTGAAGTGGGTGGTGGTCCGGTAGGCGTTCAGGCCGTCGAAGACCGGGGTGAGAGACTCGCGGCCCTGCAGTTCCTGGGTCGGTTCCGCGGCGGTGGCGTCCATGGACACGAGGAAACGGGTGTCCTCGATGAACAGCGCCGTCTGGCCGCCCGCGTCCCGTCGGTCGGCGCAGTGCGCGTAGGCGTCGATCAGCTCGCGGACGGCCAGCCGGTCGGCGCCTCCTGCGGCGGGACGGAGCGGTGGTTGGACATGGCGGCCCCTGGTGAGACGATCCGACATTCGGATGGGAACACCGGTCCGGCCAACTACCGCACCTTCGACGAGGCCCGCGTCGTCCTGGGGTTTGACGGGCTCTTCGCTCGGTTCGCGGCGCCGGCCCAGGCCGCACTCGCGATCACGACAGAGCGGCGGATCAAGGTGACCCTGGTGGAGCAGGGCCGAGGATGCCGAGTGTTCATCCTCCGTCTTGATCATCTCGCACAGCAAACGAACGCGGGCCACTTCCTGCGAAGAGGTTCGGCCGCGCCGCCGTCCTTGGAGAGCAGTGGAGCCAGTTGTCGGCGAGATTGATCACAGCCAGGGCCAGTGATGACGCACCGCGAATCTGGTTCTGGCCGCAATTCCGTGAATGATCTTCTGCTTGGCACCCGGCGCCGGACGGAGGGCCTTGCCGCGGGTGGCCCGCTCCGCGTCGCCGCGCACCGCATCATGATCGTTCACGGAATCGCGGCCAGAGCCTCGAAACTCCCAGCGCAGTTCAGAGCAGGTGCGATCCCGGATCGCGTCCGGATCGCCAGGCTGCCTGGACCTCGCCCGCCCTCGCAGGCCTCGTCACAGGTCGCCGAGGCGGTCCTCGATGCGGCCGATCTCCTGCTGCAGATCCTCGATGTCCTTCTCCAGTTCCTGAGCCGCCCTGATGGCGGCGGCGAGCTCCTTCTCGGCCTTCTTGGCCTCGGTGCTGCTGCGGCCGTGCTGGCGGCGGGCGGCCTCCAGCACGCCGCGCAGCCGGCCCACGCGCTCCAGGGCTTGGGCGTGCCAGCCGTTGACCTCGTTCAACTCCCTGGAGCACCTGTCCAGGGAGATGCGCAGTTGGCTGCGCCGGGGAAAGGGGTTGTGGCCCCAGTCCATGAGGATCATGTGGTTCCAGTTGCAATCCACCACGTACGGGCCGCCCCGAGTTACGTACTTGTCGAGCTGCTCCTGGGTCGGGTAGCCGCCCGCGGCCGCGGCGGTGCCGGCAGACACGGTCACGATCCCACTCGCCATCAGCGCGGCCACGGCCACGCCCGCGGCTCGTGTCTTGATACTCGGCATGGTGAACTCCCTCATGTCGACCGCCATTCGGCGGGTTGAGAGGTCAAAATACTCATCGAACTGACGTGCCGCCATACCGTTGTCGAAAGCCGCATTGCTGGTGCCGCGATGCCGGTCAAAGCCCGGAAGGATGGCCGCCGCGAGGCCCCGGCCGGGTGGGAAGACGGTGGAGAGCGGTTGTGCGCCCGCCAAGCCCCGCGCCGCCCCGATGGCCCGGGCCCAGGTCCACCTGCTGTGGAGCTGTGTGACTGGCTCAGTCGACGTCCGTGATGATGGCGTCGACGTCGAGGCCCTGGAGCCCGGCCAGGGCGTCGTCAGCCGCAGCCTCTTCGGCAACGGTTTCTTCGGGGTCGGTCTCTGCCGCAGCACTCGATCCGGGCGGCCGGATTCGTCGTCGACCACGTCGGGCGCCAGGTCTTCCCCGCGAGTCCGTCCTTCGTCGGCCCGGCCGTGCTGGGCGGCGCCAGGCTCCCGGCAGCGACCCCGTCCGGACGCGACACCGCCACGGCCGTGCCGGAGAAGGCTGCTGGCGGCTGACGGGCCGTGCAGCTCAGGAGCGGCGGCGCGGCTTCCGTGTTTCGGGGCGACCTTCCCGGCGGTGGGCCTGCCCCGACCGTCGCCCTGCTTCTGCCCGCCCTGCGTGCCCGCCCTGCTACGGCGTGGGCTTGCGGCCGGTGGGCGCCTTCGCGGCGGGGTTCGCGGCCGCGGCCGCGGTGGTACCGCGGGAGCTGTTGACGGTGCGGCCGCGCACCACGCCGATGAACTCCTCGACCAGGTCGGTGGTCAGGTCCTCCAGGCAGGCCAGGGCGACCTGGGAATGACCTGGACCGGCGCCGGGCCGCAGCGGCCCTGGGTGTGCATCCCAACACCGTCGGCAACCGACTCCAGCGTGCGGGCCGACTCACCGGCCTTGCCTTCACCACGACCGACGCCTTGCTCACCCTCGCCGTCGCCGGTGTCGACCTCGCCCACCTCCATCGCCTTGTCCAAGGATCTGCGGAAGCTCGGTCGGAAGTTCGTCGGGCCGACGACCGCCTTCGCCTTCATGCAGGCTATGGGGGCTGGTCAACGACCATGCGGAGGACCGCGCGATCCGTTCGAAGGCAGAGCGCGAACGCCTGGCCTTCACGCGCCCCAGTCGCTGACAGTCCAATACCCGGGCGGATGCTGTTCCCGTCACACGGCGAGCAGGAATACGACACCCTCGGAACAAGTGGTCTCCGCCGGTATGGTGCGCGGCGATTGCATGCGGTCCCGTCGCGTCCTGCGGGGGTCGGTAGGCATGAAGGTGGTCGCGGGTGGGTCCGATGACCATCAGGTTCGCTCGCTTGGAGGGCGGGAGTAGCGGGCTCGCATGGCCTGGCTCGCGGCGGGCCCCGCAGCGAAGACGTAGGAGCCGCTGTCGTCGAGTCGGCGTCCGGTCCTGGCGTCGACGACCACGGGCTCGACTTCCTCACCAGTCTGCGCGTCGACCAGGACCATGCTGCGTTGCTCGGGCGCCAGGCGGGAGTTGCCCCAGGCCGCCAGGGCGACGATCACCGGGCGCAGGGTGCGGCCCAGGTCGGTCAGGACGTACTCGTGGCGTACGGGGTTGGTCTGGTAGGGCCGACGCTCCAGCAGCCCGTCGGTGACCAGCGTCTTCAGGCGTGTGGTGAGCATGCTCGAGGAGATGCCCAGGCTCTCCTGGAACTGGTCGAAGCGGGTGTAGCCGTCGAAGGCGTCGTGGAGGATCAGCAGGGTCCACCACTCGCCGACGTGCTGCACGGTGGTGGACAGCGGGCACTCCCGGTCCTCCAGCCTGATCCGGCTCACCATCGCGACCATCTCCCCAGTTGCTGCTAAAGTCGAAGTTAGTGGCTTCGATTTTAGCAGGCACGGTGGGTGTCGCACTCGACTCGTCGGCGCCTGGGAACGGAGGACACCGTGACGAAGCCCGTCAGCGATTCCCTTCAGGGCCGACACGCCCTGGTCACTGGTGGCACCAAGGGCACCGGCGCGGCCATCGCCCGCCGCCTCGCCCACGCGGGCGCCACCGTCCTGGTCACCGCCCGGAGCCGCCCGCAGGACGTCGCGCCGGAGTCGTTCATCGCCGCCGACCTCTCCACCGCCCAGGGCGCCGCGAGAGTGGTCGCCGAAGCGCTGGACCGCACCGGCGGCATCGACATCCTGGTCAACACCTTCGGCGGCTCCAGCGCTCCCGCCGGCGGTTTCGCCGCCTTGGGCGAAGACGAGTGGGCCAAGGAGCTGAACACGAACCTGCTGGCCGCCGTGCGCCTGGACCGGGGCCTGCTGCCCGGCATGCTCCAGGCCCGCAACGGCGCCATCGTGCACGTCTCCTCGATCCAGCGCCGCATGCCCCTTTGGAACGGAACGCTCGCCTACGCCGCGGCGAAGGCAGCACTGACGACCTACAGCAAGGGCCTGGCCAACCAGGTCGCACCGCACGGTGTCCGCGTCAACGCCGTCTCGCCCGGCTTCGTACAGACCACGGCGGCGGACGAGCTCGTCGGCCGGATCGCCCAAGGCGACGGCACCACCACCGAAGCCGCACTCGGAAAGCTCATGGACTCGCTCGGCGGCATTCCGCTCGGACGCCCCAACCGACCCGAGGAAGTCGCCGAACTGGTGGCCTTCCTGGTCTCCGACCGCGCGTCCGCCATCGTCGGCGCCGAATACGTGATCGACGGCGGCACCACACCCACCGTGTAATCCGCCTCAACCTGAGGGACCATCATGAACAAGCCCCAGCACCGGTCGAGCACCCCTGACGCCCTCCCCGACGCGGTCAGCCACTACCTGCGCGCCCACCGCGCCCACGACACCGCCGCAGCCCTCGCCGCCTTCGCCGACGACGCCACCGTCATCGACGACGGCACCACCTACGCCGGAACCGCCGCGATCGAGAAGTGGCTCAACCGCTCCGCGAGCGAGTACACCTACACCACCGAGCAGACCGGCGCCGAACAGCCCGACGCCGACCACTGCACCGTCACCAACCGCCTCGAAGGCGACTTCCCCGGTGGCGTCGTCGACCTGCACTACCGCTTCACCCTCCATACCGGCACCATCCAGCGCCTCGTCATCGAACCCTGAACGGCAGCCCTACACACGTGCCATCACGACGAAGGCGTCGCGAACTCCTCGATGGCGTCCGGGCACCCCGCGCGCGGTCAAGCGGCAGGCGAATAGCTACGAGCTGCTCACCGCGCTCTACAAGCCCAGCAGTGGCAGGCACTCGTCGAACGCCTGACCTCCGTCACCCGGGCCGCCGCTGACCAGAACCTGCGCCTGCCTGAACCCATCACCGCCTGGGACGAATGGTTCACCGCCAAGGGCTACGAGGTCCTGATCCTCACCGACCCCGTCGACGAGATCTGGACCGACCAGATCCCCTCCTTCGAGGCCACCGCTTCCAGTCGATCGCCAAGGGCCAGGTCGACCTCGCCGACGACTCCGACGCCGACGGCAGCAACGAGGCGAAGACCGAGAAGGCCCAGCGCGAACAGGACGGCACGGCCTCGATGATCGCACCGATCAGGTCCGCCTGTCCGTTCCGGGCCGTCTGCGGTGCCGCCGGCGCCGGCTCTTCCATTTCCGCCTCCCTGCGCGGTGTCGCTGGGTACTTCTGGCGCGCGGCGGCGGCTCGGGGGGTTGCCGCCGCGCGGCGGGAGACTACCTCACTCACGGGCACCGCAAAATCTACGCGCGCCGGAGTAGACATTGCTCGCGGGCGGGTCTAACGTTTCTCTCGTAGACAGCAGTCGGCGATACCGGCCAGACACGAACTGGCCGGGGTTGTTGGACAGAAGTTCGCAGTTCGGTCCGGCAGTGGAGTTCCGAAGCCAGGCAGGTGCAGGACGGCGACGGGACTGACTGCCGGACCGGGCGGCCCGCAGGCAGCAGGGGCCGCCACCAGCGGTATCGAGCAGTACGCAGTTCAGTGAGTGCAGTACCGGCAGTACGAAAGTGACAGTTCAGTACAGAGGATGAACGGAGGGTGCAAGCGCCATCAGGATCGCCCGGCCCGTGAACACTCGCCCGGGCGGACACCGCAGACCCCAACGTAAGGACGGTGGTTTCCGGTCACGCATACGCGATCCCCGCACACTCCCTTCCACGGGCAGTGCGGAAGTAGAAGGACCGGCTCAGGCCGGTAGATGGTGTTGTTCCCCTTCGGGGCCCCGGAGCCGACACGGCCCCGGGGCCCCTCGACGCGTTCTCCCCGAGAACCAGAGAGGTGCAGTGACTACAACGGCCAGCCCCGACGCATCCGACAAACTCGACGACGACGACTACCCCGCCTACACCATGGGCCGCGCCGCCGAGATGACCGGCACCACCCCCGGCTTCCTGCGAGCCCTCGGCGAACACCGCCTCATCACCCCGCTACGCTCCGACGGCGGCCACCGCCGCTACTCCCGCTACCAACTGCGCATCGCCATGCGCGCCCGCGACCTCGTCGACCAGGGCACCCCCATCGAAGCCGCCTGCCGCATCGTCATCCTCGAAGACCAACTCGAAGAAGCCCTGCGCCTCAACGAACAACTCCGCCGCTCCCAACACCGCCAGGAGCCCACCGCGGACACCTGACCCGCCCGCCAGGCCGACGGGACCGGCCTGCGGTGAGCGGCCATGCTCACCGCAGGCCGCCCCGAGAACGAGAAGCTCCAGCCACCGATCGCCGGCCGGCGTCCCCACCTGTACGGCCCACACGGCGCCTACCGGCCCCGGGCCGCCCGGTGCGACGGCTCTGTGTCCTGGTGGAGTCACACCCAGGGGGCGTTTGTTCCCCACTGTTCTGCCCGGAACATGACGCGTGCCCCGCAGGTGGGCCCGGACCGGACTCCCACCTCCTGGGCCTACAACCCCGACGGCCCCTTCCCCCGTGGAGGTCGCCGGCGTGCAGAGGATTCCAGGATCCTGTGCTGCCCAGTCGTCCGGTGTGCCCGGGCCGACAGGGGGAGTGTCCGGAATCCTGATAGTCCGTCACAGACGGCTACCACCGATTACGGGACAGAGCCGGAATCCTGATAGCCCCCCGACAGGCCGGTCTAGAAGCCGATCAGGCCGATGGCGTGGCCGTCGGGGTCGACCACCGGCCACACGGCCAGGCCTCGGGCGGGGAGTGTCATGAATCAGGCTCTTACAAGATTTTCGTAGCTGGTGATCGCTTCAACTTACCTGTGGTGTCGCCTGGTTGGCGGTGAGACGCTGTCTGGGTGTGTTGTCGTGG
>NZ_JBHXLL010000053.1:0-62263 GCF_042721415.1 Kitasatospora sp. NPDC058444
GGGGGGGGGTCCTGGGGTCTGGGTTTTGGGGGGGGACGGGTTGGGGGGGGCGGGCTGGGGGTGGGGGGGTGGGGGGTGGGGGGGGGGGGGCGGGGGGGGGGGGGGCCGGGGGGGGGGGGGGGCCGGGGGCGGCTCCGGGGGCGGGTGCTCCGTGGTACCCGCCCCCTCCGCCGCGCATTCCGTAGCGCCGCCCTGGCAGGGGCGGCCGCGGGGCGGGTGACAGAGTGGGCGGCATGGACGAGGACGGGCTGGTACGGGCGTGGCGGGTGGCCGAGCGGGAGCCGGGGGCGGTGCTGCTGGACGGGTTCCACGCGCTGAAGCACGCGCTGCGCTTCGGGGGTGAGGTGCGGCGGGTGCTGACCGCCGACCGGGCGGCCCTGCTGGCCCTGGCCGGTGAGCTGGCGCCGGACGTCGTGCCCGCGCTGGAGGGGCTCGCGGTGGAGGTCCCGGAGGCGGTGCTGCGCGGGCTGGTGCCGCGCTTGCACCCGACGGGGGTGGCCGCGTCGGCGGTGCGGCCCGCGGCGGAGGCGAACCGGGCGGTGCTGGCCCGTCGGCCGCGGCGGGCGCCGGTGGTGGTGCTGGAGAATCCGCGCAACCTGGGGAACGTCGGGGCGGTGATCCGGCTCGCGGCGGGGTTCGGTGCCACCGGGGTGGTGACCACCGGGGACCTGGATCCGTGGCACCCGAACGTGCTGCGGGGCAGCGCGGGACTGCACTTCGCGACCGCGGTCGAGCGTTCGGAGCCGGAGGAACTGCCGGACGGGCCCCTGTACGTGCTGGACCCGGAGGGCGCGGACATCCGGGACGTGCCGTTCCCGGACGAGGCGCTGCTGGTCTTCGGCACCGAGCGGCACGGGGTGTCGCGGGAGCTCAAGGCGCGCGCGGACCACCTGGTGGCGGTGCCGATGCGGCCCGGGGTGTCCAGCTTCAACCTGGCGACCAGCGTGGGGATGGGCCTCTTCCACTGGATGTCGGGGAGGCGCTGAGGCGCGGTGCCCGGGCGGGCGCCGCGCCTCGGGCGGGCCGTCAGGAGAAGAGCCGGCGCCAGGTGTCGGGGCCCGGGTAGCCGTCCGCCTCGCCGCCGCGCCAGCCCTGGGCCTGCTGGAAGGCCTGGACGGCCCGGCGGTCGCTCTCCGTCCAGCGGGTGCCGGGGCCGACGCCGTACGAACCGCCGAAGCCCTTGCGGACCAGCTGTTCGCCGAGCCGGCGGACGTGGTCGTTGTTCTGGCCGGGCCCGAAGAACTGTGCGCCGGGGAAGGCGGAGCCGCCGGTGGCGGGCGGCGGCGGGGGCGGCAGCCGGTTGCCGCCGTCGATGTTGCGGCCCTTGCCGTTGACCAGGTAGTCCCAGGTGTCCTTGCCGGGGATGCCGTCGGCCTCGCTGCCGCGCCAGCCCTGGGCCTGCTGGAAGGCCTGGGTGGCCTTGCGGTCGGCGTCGCCCCAGCGCGGTCCGGGGCCCTCGGAGTAGAACGCGGCGCCGCCGCGCTGCACCAGCATCTGGCCGAGCCTGGTGACGTACGCGTTGTCGGCGCCGGGGCCGAACCGGCCGGCGCCGGGGAAGGCACTCGACGAGGTGCCCCCGCCGCCCCCGCCGCCGCCGTCGTTGCTGCCGGCGGACAGGCCGGTGTAGCGGTACGGGACGTAGCCGCCGGAGTTGTGCCAGTACGCGTACGGGGTGGAGCGCTTCCGGGCGGAGGGGCCGGTCTGCTCGTAGGCGACGTACTTGGTGCGGGAGGAGTCCGTCCAGCCGCCGAAGATCGTCACGTGCGAACCCGCCTGCGGGTTGGCCGGGTTGTTGTAGATCAGGACGTCACCGGGCTGGAGGTCGTTCTTGGAGATCCGCTCGGCGAAGTCGGGCAGGGTCCAGGTGGTCTGGCTGCTGCCCAGGCCCCAGGCCATCGAGACGAAGCCGGAGCAGTCCTGGCGGTAGCCGTCCGACCAGTAGCGGCTCATGCTGTACGGCACGCCCTGATCGATCCAGGTCTGGGCGCGCTGGATGATCTGGGCCCGGGTGACCGGCGCCCCGGCGGTCTGCGGGGCGGCGAAGGAGCGGGTGCCGGCGCTTCGGCCGTAGGGGCCGCTGACCTCGCCCTGGGGGGTCTGCGGCCGGGTGGCGCTGCTGTCGCCGGGGGTGGGGGCGGGGGCCGCGGTGGCGGCGGCCGTACCGCCGCCTATCGCGGTGCCCACGGCGGCCATCAGGACCGCGGCCCGGCGGCGGACGCTGCGGGCGGCGGCGTGGCCGCCCTCGTGGACCGGCGCGGCGTGCCGCCGGGCGCGTCGGCGGGCGTTGCAGCCCCCGCATATGCAGTCCTCCGCCGGTTCGACGTCGTCGAACTCGATGAGCGGGGACAGGGGGTCGGTCAGGGTCATGCTCCGCCTCTTTCCTGCGGTCTTTCCGGGTCGCCGCCTGACGGCGGGACAGGAGTGGCCTTCCCGGCCCGATTCCGCGTGTTACCGGGACCAAAGTCCCAAAGCGGGCGGGATGCGTCACGGTGGGATGGGCCGAACGAGTGAGACCCGTTCGGCCCCCGGGCGTGGCGCGGGTGGGCGGGAGCCGGTACCAAGGACGAGGCGTGAGGCCTGGTCAGCGGGGAAGGGCGGGCGAGTACTCCGGGTCGGTCCAGCCGAGTGCGGTGGCGTCGGCCGGCTCGACCACACCGGTGACCGTCGGTTCGACGGTCCGTTCGGCGACCGGGACGCCCTGTCGGGCCTCCTCGGACCAGTCGGTCCTGGCCTCGCCGGTCACCAGCAGCGCCCCGCCGGGGCGGTCCCGACGGGGCTCGGCAGCGGAGAGGACTAGGCCCACTCCCAGCGGATGCCGATGTGGCCCGGCTGCTGGTCCGGGGCCAGGACGTGGGCGCTCGCCGAGGCGCCGATCCAGAGCTGTTCGCGGCGGTGGTCGACGTCGGCGCCCGGCTCGCGGTCGTAGCGCTCGCAGTGCGCCGGGACGGCCGCCGGGTCGAAGTGCACCTGGAGCACGTACTCGCGCACCGGGGAGGCGAAGCGGCGGCTGTACTCCATGGTCGGGTCGCCGGGCGGGATCTCCACCTCGTACTCGAAGACCGTGCTGTCGCCGAGGCCGAGCGGGCGGTCCAGCATCAGCTCGGCGACGATCAGCCCGGCCTCGGGGCGGCGGCGCACCCGGCCCAGCCGGCCGTGCCGCACCGAGGTGATCTCGGGGCAGCCGGCCGCCTCCTCGTCGGCCATGTGCACCACCAGGCAGCGGCCGACGCCGCCGACCGTGGCGCGCACCACCTGGCGCATCCGCAGCAGGTTGCCGCGCCGCTCGGCGTCCACGTAGTAGGAGTCGTGGATGCTCAGCCGCTCCAGCTCGCCGGACGGCGGGGCGTCCAGCTCGGCGAAGATGTTGGCGATCTCCTGCTCGCCCGGCCAGACGTCCTCCAGCCCGAGGTGGGAGGTGGTGGCCGCGGCGGCCCAGCGGCCGCGCGGACGCGGCGGGCCGAGCAGGGAGGAGAGCGCGCTGTGCGGCAGGCCGAGCAGCTCCTCCAGCAGGTGGACGGCGCGCAGCGAGCTGGCCCGCTCGGGCTGGCTGCGGCCGCGCCGCCAGTAACTCAGGGTGGTGACGCTGACCCTGACCCCGCGGCCGGCGAGGGCGGCGCGGATGCGGTCCAGGCTGAGGCCGCTGGCCTCGATGGCCAGGTGCAGGGTGTCCGCGAAGCCGCCGACGGGGGCGAGCCGGCCGGGCGACGGGGCGGGGGCGGTGGCCGGAGCCGGTCCGGGGCGCTCCGTGTGCGACCCGACCAGCCGCAGACGCGCGGCGTCCTGAGGCTGTTGTGCGGCCATGCGGTGACCCTCCCCACCAGGTGAGTTCGGTGGGACCGGGCCGGCGCCGGGGCGCGCCGCCAGCGGCTTCACCGAGCTTTGGGGAACCCTATGCACGGTCGAGAGGCTACGTCATCAGTCGTGCGTATGACAGTGGTCACGGCAGGTGAACCGAAGGGTTATCGATCTTGAAACAGTCCGGAAACACGGGCCGCGGTTCCGGGCCCGCACACCGTGCCGGGCGGGCCCGGACGGACACCGCCGGGGCGGGCCCTGACGGCTCCGCCCCGGCGGGGGTTCGGTGGTGCTGCCGGCTGGTGGCCGGCCGGGATGGTGGTCAGCCGACGCGGTGCTCGGCCGGGCCGGTGGTCAGCCGACGTTCAGGGCGACGTCGTCGATCACGAAGCTGGTCTGCTGGGACGAGTCCTCGGTGCCGGTGAACTTGATGGTCACGGTCTGGCCGGCGAAGGAGGTCAGGTCCAGGGTGCGCTGCACGTACCCGGCGGCGGCGTTCACGTTGGAGTAGGTCGCCAGCGTGGTGCTGTTGGCCTGGACGGTCAGCTTGTCGTACGCGGTGGTGCCGGTCTCCGCGGTGTCGATGTGCAGCCAGAAGGTCAGCTTGGCGGAGGCGCAGCCGGCCGGGATCGAGACGGTCTGCGACACGGTGTCGGTGTGGGTCGAGCCGTAGCCGTTCATCCAGGCCTTCCAGCTGCCCGAGTGGGCCGCCTGGGAGGAGCTGTTGTCGACCACGCCGCTGGAGGTGGTCCACGGCGAGGCGGTGCCGGTCTCGAAGCCGCCGTTGGTGACGAGCTGGGCGGCGGTGCAGCCGCCGGACGGCGGGGTGGTGCCGCCGCCGAGCAGGGCGGTGGTCAGCGCGTCGGCGACCGGGGAGCCCCAGCCGGTGACCTGGTCGTAGCCGGCCTTCGCGGGGAAGTCCTGGTTGGAGCCGGTGGTCACGTCGTGGAAGGTGCTGCCGTAGCTGCTGCTGTTCGCGACCGCGTACAGCCGCGGGCTCGCCTCGCCGAGGACCGGCTGCCCGGCGGCCTTGGCCTTCTGGTTGAACTGGGCGGCGTAGCCCGACCAGAGCGGGGCGGCCGCGCTGGTGCCGCCGTAGACCTGCCAGCCGCCGGCCGTGTAGATGGCGAAACCGCTGGCCGGGTCGGCGTTGGAGGAGACGTCCGGGACGGTGCGCATGGTGCCGCTGACGCCGGTGCCGGTCTGCCAGCTCGGCTTGGCGAACACGGTGGAGACGCCGCCGCCGGCGGTGCTCCAGGCGCTCTCCGAGGAGTAGGTGTTGCTGCTGGAGACCTTGAGGTTGGTGCCGCCGACGCCGGTCTGGTGCGGGCTGGAGGCCGGGAAGTCGACCGCCTTGACGGTGGAGCCGCTGGTGGAGCGGGTGCAGTCGCGGGAGCCGTCGTCGCCGGAGGCGGAGAAGATCGAGATGCCCTGGGCGGCGGCCTGCTTGAAGGCGTTGTCGACCGCGGTCATCGAGGCGGGGGTGGTGTCCGGCTCGCAGGAGCCCCAGGAGATCGAGATGACCGAGGCCTTGTTGTCGGCCACGATCTTGTTGGCCATGTCGATCTCGCCCTGGTCGCTGTTGGGGGCCTCGTAGATCAGCTGGGTGGCCTTGGGCGCCGCGCCGCGCACGATCTCGCTGTCCAGCTCGACCTCGCCCTGGCCCTGGCCGGGCTTTGCGTCGTAGTTGGCGCCGTCCACCGAGACGGTGGAGACGGCCGGGCCGGTCAGGCCGTACTGCGAGTCGTAGGTGCTCAGGTTGGTCTTGCTGTAGCCGTCGAACTCCCACAGGGCGACGGTGACGCCGGTGCCGTCCGCGCCGGTCTTGTTCAGGTTGTACGCGCCGGTGTACTGGGCCGGGGAGGTGCCGCTCGGGGTCGCGGTGGCGGCGTTCGGGCTGAGCGAGCCCGGCGTGACCAGGTGGGTCTTGCGGACCGGGTGGTCGTCCAGGCCGCTGACGCCCTGGACCACGGCGGCCAGGTCGGAGGGGATCGAGGCGGCGGCGTCGTTGGCGAAGAACGAGCGCTGCATCTGCGGGTCGACGTACGCGCTCTCGTGGGTGCCGAAGGCCTGCGAGATCTGCGCGGCGGTGCCGTGGGCGCTGACGCTCTGGCGGTTAGCGCTGACCTCGGTGACGGTCAGGCCCTGCTGGGCCAGGTACGTCTTGACCTGGTCGACGGCGGCCTGGGTCGGGCCGAACCGCGCGGTGAACTGCTCCGGCGTCAGGTACCGGCCGAACTCCGGGGTGCCCGGGGTGGCGACGGCGGTGAGGAAGCGGTCCAGTGCGTCGGAGTCGCGCAGCTTCAGGCTGACGGACACCGCGATCTGCTGCTCGGCCGGGACGTCACCCTTCTTCTCCGAGTGGGCCACCGCGGGGTTCAGGGTGTTCGGCAGGGCGACGCGCGGCGAGGCGTTGGGCGTGGCGGCCTGCGCGGTGGAGACGCCGAGCGAGACGGCGGTCAGCGGCAGCACGGCTATCGCGGCGGCGAGGGCAAGGGAGCGGGGACGCAACGGATCCTCCTCTGGCCGGCTGTGGGGGCCGGCAAGGGGCCAGGCGTTCAGGGGGGTCGAGAACGCTGGCTCGAACATGACAGAACCCGTGTGCGAAGTGGCTCATGGCCTGGCAATTCGTTGCTAAAAAACAGTCAAGTGTGGAGAGTGGGAAACTCGGCGGTTCCATACAGTGAATGACCGTGGTTCGGGCGCCGGTCCGGACCGGTTCGGGCCGAGGGGGCGGCCGTAGAATCGGACCGAGCCGAGGGAGTGCGATGACTGACGTGCAGCCGGATCCCAGGGACCCGCGACCGCTGATCGGCGAGCCGCTCGCGCTCGACCTGCTCAACACCCGCTGGGCCGGAACGCCCGTCAACGACCTGCTCGCCGAACCGGACGGCTACGGGATATGGCTCTCCTCGGCCGGCCTCGCGGACCGCTGCCGGGCCGAGGAGTCCGGGCTTCCGGCGCTGCGGGAGACCCGCGAGGCGATCTCCGGAGCCGTCCAGGAGCTGTGCGGGCAGGGCGAGTTGGGCGCCGAGGCGGTGGCCCGGCTGAACGGTGTGCTGCACCACGGACGGCTGCGCCGGGAGCTCGGCCGGCAGGGTCCGACCGAGCGCGTCGAGGTGGACCGGCCCGAGTGGCTCGCCTCCTGGCTGGCGGCGCACGACTTCCTGGACCTGCTGGACCGGGGCGCCCAGCGGATCAAGCAGTGCGCGCACGAGGCGTGCATCCTGTACTTCTTCGACACCTCGCAGAACGGCCGCCGGCGCTGGTGCCGGATGGCGGTGTGCGGGAACCGGGCGAAGGCGGCGCGGCACTATGTGAAGGCGCGGGGCTGACCGGCGTCCGGAGGGGCCGCTGCGCGGGGCGTCGGGGCCGGTTGTGGTGGTCGGCGCGCGGTCGCTGGTGCCGGATGGCGGTGTGCGGGAACCGGGCGAAGGCGGCGCGGCACTATGTGAAGGCGCGGGGCTGACCGGCGTTCGGAGGGGCCGCTGCGCGGGGCGTCGGGAGTGTGTGCGGGCGGGCGCGCGGTGGGTCGGGCGCCCGCCCGTGGGGGGTCAGGCCGGGGTGCCGAGCCGGTCGGTGAGGGCGGTGCGGAGCTCGCCCTGGCCGGGGTCGACGGCGGCCCAGGCGACGTAGCCGTCCGGGCGGATCAGCAGGACGGTGTCGCGCAGCTTGCCGTGCGGGTCGGCGGGGGCGGCGGAGACCATGCGGTCGGCCCAGGGCTCGGCGGCGGCCAGCTCGTCATTGCTGACCAGGACGAACTTCCCGGCGCGCAGCGCCTCGTAGAGCCGCTCCGGGGCGGCCGGGGCGCCCTCGACGGGCTTGCTCAGGGCGGTCAGCCGCAGGTCCGGGACGCGCTTGCCGACCTGCGGGTGGGCGTCCTTGGGGGCGGGGTAGGAGATGCCGATGCCGGAGACCAGCTTGGCGCCGCGCTCGGTGACCGGGTCGAGGTGGCCGCCCAGCGCGGTGAGCGCCCCGCGCAGGGCGCGGGTGGGGGCGGACTCGGCGAGGGCCAGCCGGATCAGCGCGCCGGAGGTGCGCAGGACCGTCTTCCCGACCGGGTGCCGCTCGGTCTGGTAGGTGTCCAGCAGGGCGTCGGTGGCGTGGCCCCGGAGCGCGGCGGCGAGCTTCCAGGACAGGTTGGCGGCGTCCTGGAGGCCGGTGTTCATGCCCTGGCCGCCGGCCGGGGAGTGGCAGTGCGCGGCGTCGCCGGCCAGGAAGACCCGGCCGGAGCGGTAGTTGGGGGCCTGGCGTTCGTCGCTGTGGAAGGTGGAGCTCCAGCGCACCTCGTGCAGGCCGTAGTCCTCGCCGAGGATGGCCCGGGTGAGGGCGGTGAGCTGCTCGGTGGTGGGGGTGGTGCCGTCGGGGTAGCGCTCCTCGCGGTCCCAGGCGATGATCCGGAACCAGCCGTCGCCGAACGGGGCGATGAAGGCGAAGCCGGCCTGGTTGGCGCCGACGGTGATCGCCTGGGCGGGCTCGCGGTCGAGCCGGACGTCGGCCAGCACCACCGAGTCGACCACCGACTCCCCGGGGAACGGGATGCCCAGCAGGTCGCGGACGGTGGAGTGGACGCCGTCGGTGGCGACGGCGTACGCGGCGCGGTGGCTCCGCCCGTCCCGGGTCTCCAGCGTCACGCCCTCGGCGTCCTGCCGCAGTCCGGTGACCTCGGCGCCGCGCAGCACGGTCGCTCCGGCCTGCTCGGCGCGCTCCAGCAGCAGCCGTTCGACGTTGTACTGCGGGGTGATCAGGACGAACGGGAAGCGGGTGGGCAGTGAGCCGAGGTCGATGCCGAAGCGGTCGAACATCCGCAGCTCGGCGAGCGGACGGCCGGTGGCGATCAGTTCCTCGGCCAGGCCCCGGGCGTCCAGCAGCTCCAGGCTGCGGGCGTGCACGGCGAAGGCCCGGGTGAGGTTGGACTCGGCGGCCCGCTTCTCCAGCACGGTGACGCCGACTCCGGCGGCGGCGAGGTCGCCCGCCAGTAGCAGTCCGGTCGGTCCGGCCCCGACGATCAGGACGTCGGTTTCGGTCGTCGGCTTCACGGCCATGTATGCAGCTCCCGTTCCTCGGAGGGGGTCGGACGCCGTTCCCGGCGTTCTCCCAGCCTCCATCATCGCGGGCGCCGTCGGGGCTGTGAACCGCCGGGCCCCGGCGGTGGGTGACCGCCGGGGCTTCGGGCCCGTCTCCGGGCGGGGACGGGACGGCTCAGGCGTGCCGGCGGATCTCGACGGTGCGGAACCGGTTGGCGACGAACGCGCCGTCGCAGTAGGCGGAGTTGGCGGCCGGGTTGGCGCCGGTGCCGTGCAGGTCGGAGAAGGCGGCGGTCTGGTTGGGGTAGACCCCGCCGGTGAGGTTGAGCGAGAGCGAGACGCCGGAGTCCAGCGCGGCCTCGACCAGCAGCGCCTCCACCTCGGGCGAGGTGGTGTAGCCGGAGGCGGTCATGGCGCCCTTCTCGCGGACCGTGGTGCGCAGCAGCTCGACGGCGGCGGCGGTGGATTCGACGGCGACGGCGAAGGAGACCGGGCCGAAGCACTCGCTGCGGAAGACGGCGCGGTCGTCCGGCTTGTCGGCGTCGAGCTTGACCAGCGCGGGGGTGCGGACGGTCGCGCCGGGGAAGTCCGGCGAGGTCACCGTGCGCGGGGCGAGGGCGAGTTCGCCGTACTCGCCGCCGGCCGCGGCGGCCGAGCGCTGCAGTACCCCGGGGTTGACCACGGCGCCGAGGATCGCCGCGGCGCGGGTGTCGTCGGACAGCAGGCCCTCGATGGCGCCGGCCAGGTCGGTGACCACCTGGTCGTAGGACTTGTCGCCCTGGTCGGTGGCGATGCCGCCGCGCGGGATCAGCACGTTCTGCGGGGTGGTGCACATCTGGCCGCTGTAGAGCGAGAGCGCGAAGGCGAGGTTGCCCAGCATGCCCTTGTAGTCGTCGGTGGAGTCGATCACCACCGCGTTGACACCGGCCTTCTCGGTGTACACCTGCGCCTGCTTGGCGTGCTCCTCCAGCCAGTCGCCGAAGGCGGTGGAGCCGGTGTAGTCGATCAGCTTGATCTCCGGGCGGACGGCGAGCGCCTGGGCGACGGTGCCGCCCTCGTGCTCGGCGGCCAGGCAGACCAGGTTGGCGTCGTAGCCGGCCTCAGCGAGCACCTCGCGGGCGGTCCGCACGGTCAGCGCGAGCGGCAGCACGGCCCGCGGGTGCGGCTTGACCAGCACCGGGTTGCCGGTGGCCAGCGAGGCGAACAAGCCCGGGTAGCCGTTCCAGGTGGGGAAGGTGTTGCAGCCGATCAGCAGCGCGAGGCCGCGCGGGACGACGGTGAACTCCTTGGTCATCACCAGCGGGTCGCGCTTGCCCTGGGGCTTGGTCCAGCCGGCCTGCCGCGGCAGCCGGGTCTGCTCGGCGTAGGCGTAGGCGACGGCCTCCAGGCCGCGGTCCTGGGCGTGCGGGCCGCCGGCCTGGAAGGCCATGCCGTAGGCCTGGCCGGTGGTGTGCATGACGGCCTGGGCGAACTCGTGGGAGCGGGCGTTGATCCGGTGCAGGATCTCCAGGCAGACGGCGGCGCGCTCCAGCGGGGTCGCGGCGGCCCAGCCGGGGCGGGCGGCGGTGAGCGCGGCGATCAGCGCGTCCGGGGCGGCGTGCGGGTAGGTGATGCCCAGCTCGACGCCGTACGGGGAGGCCTCGCCGCCGACCTGGTCGCCGTCGGTGGGGTGGCCGTCGAGGGTGAAGGGCTTGCCGAGCAGGGCGTCGAAGGCGGCCTTGCCGTCCGCCGGGCCGCTCTCGCCGTACGCCTTCGGGAACTCGGGGTAGGGCGACCAGTAGTCGCGCTCGGCGGCGGCGGCGAGCGCGGCGTCCAGGGTGGCCTGGTGGCGCTCGACCAGCTCGCTGACGAGGGGGTGGGTGACCGCTGCGGACATCTGTGCGCTCCTCGGAGGGCCTCGAAAAGCAGGACGGGACACGTCACAGAGTAACCGAACGATCGGTCGGCTCAAGGGGGTGCCGGGGAGGAATCCGGGGAAACGCGCGGGGGCGCGTCCATGGCGGACGCGCCCCCGGTGGGCTGGGGTGATCCCGGTCTACGGCACGCCGAGCTCGAAGAGGACGTACCCGGCGTACCAGCCGGAGGCGACCGCCCCGGTGCCCAGGACGGTGGCCAGCACCGGCAGGCTGAGCTTGCGCATCGCCACCGCGAGCGCGATGAACAGCGGGAACACGGGCATCAGGTAGCGCGAGATGTTGCCGGGGATGCCGAGGCTGCCGAGCACCGAGACGATCGTGGCCAGCGTGTAGGCGGTCAGCACCAGCGGCGGGCGCAGCCGGAACATCAGCACGATCAGCACCGGCAGGCTGAACACGATCAGGGTGGCGAGGAGGTCCGGCACCGCGAATCCGTACGGGTAGTCGCTGCGGCCCAGCATCACCCCGCGGATCGCGTGCCAGGTGCCCTGGCCCCAGTCGAAGTAGTGCATCCAGGCGTCGCGCTGGATCCGGAAGTAGCCGCCCCACTCGCCGGTCCGCCAGCCCACCCAGCCGACGTATCCGAGCAGGCCGACCGGGGCCAGCACCATCGCGGTCAGCGGGCGCAGGACGCCGCTCTCCCGGCGGTACAGCTCGACGATCGCGGCCAGGCCGACGGCGCCGATCAGGGCCGCGGCGGTGGGCCGGTTGAGCCCGGCGACCAGGGTGATCACCCCGGCCGCGATCCACTGCTTGGCCATCACGCAGTAGCAGGCCCAGGCGGCCAGCGCGACGAACAGCGAGTCCGAGTAGACGGCCCACTCGGCGCCCGAACCCGGGACGATCGCCCACAGGCCGGCCGCGATCACGCCCGAGCGCGCGTCGCCGGTCAGCTTCTCCACCACGGCGTAGATGCCGGCCGCGGCGAACAGCGAGGACACCACGGAGACCAGCATCCCGGCGCCGTACAGGCCGAGGCCGGTGGCCTCCGAGACCATCCGCATCAGGCCCGGGTAGAGCGGGAAGAAGGCGGCCGAGTTCTGCTCGATGGTGTAGCCGATCGGGCCGTTGGGGATCGGGACGAGCGCCGGGTGGTAGCCGAACTGCGCCACCTGCTGGTACCACCAGCCGTCCCAGGTGGCCAGCACGTCCCAGGGGTTGGCGCCGCCGCCGAACCGGGCCGGCTTCTTCGCGTAGTCGCCGGCGAAGGAGAGCAGCTTCATGAAGACGGTGAAGCCGACCAGCTTCAGCACCGCGTAGCACCACACGGCCGGCCCGAACCGGACCACCAGGGCGCGGCCGCGCTCCTGCCAGGTGCGTGCGGAGTCCGTCGGCCCGTCGCTGCGCTGCTCTGGCATGTCGGAGGCGACTGCCGGTATTGCGTTCATCAGCCGTGGACCCCAGTGCTCTGGACGTGGACGGATCGTCCGGAGAGTCTAGGGCCTGCCCCTGCGGGTTGGTGTGGACCAGTCGGACCCGATCGCGTAACGCGGGACGCGGCCGGGGATACTCGGAGGATGGCCGATCACACCACGCGCACCGCCTACACCGTGGAGTCACTGCTCGCGGTGACCGTCGACGTGTTCAACGAGCGCGGCTACGACGGCACGTCCATGGAGGACCTGTCCCGGGCGGCCGGGATCTCCAAGTCCTCCATCTACCACCACGTGCGCGGCAAGGAGGAGCTGCTGCGGCTGGCGGTGGGGCGGGCGCTGGACGGGCTGTTCGCGATCCTGGCCGAGCCGGCCGCGGTCGAGGGCCCGGCGGTGGAGCGGCTGGAGCACGTGGTGCGGCGCACCGCCGAGGTGCTGCTGGAGGAGCTGCCGTACGTGACGCTGCTGCTGCGGGTGCGCGGCAACACGGCCACCGAGCTGTGGGCGCTGGAGCGCCGGCGGGACTTCGACCACCAGGTGGCCGAGCTGCTGCGGGCGGCGGTCGCGGACGGCGCGCTGCGCGCGGACGTGGAGCCGCGGCTGGCCACCCGGCTGCTGTTCGGGATGATCAACTCGATCGTGGAGTGGTACCGGCCGGGGCTCAAGGCCGCCGACGGGGTCGCGGACGCGGTGGTCCACCTGGCCTTCGACGGGCTGCGGGCGCGCTGAGCCGTCGGCGCTGCCCGGTCGGCGCTGAGTCGTGGCGCTGTCCGGCCGGCTGGCCAGGCCGGGTCAGAGCGGGGGCACCTGGTCGGTCTCCTCGAAGACCAGCATGGTGCGGGTGCCGAGCACCTGGGGGATGGACTGGATGCTGCCCAGCACCAGTTCCCGCAGGGCCTGGTTGTCGGCGGTGTGCACCAGCAGCAGGACGTCGAAGTCCCCGCCGACCAGCGCGATGTGCGCCACCCCGGGCAGCGCCAGCAGCTGCTCGCGCACCGTCCGCCAGGAGTTCTGGACGATCTTCAGGGTGACGTACGCGGACGCCGTCTGACCCGCCCGTTCGTGGTCCACCCTGGCGGTGAAGCCGCGGATGACGCCGTCCTCGACCATCCTGGAGATCCGGGCGTATGCGTTCGCCCGGGACACGTGCACCCGCTCGGCCACCGAGCGGATGGAGGCGCGACCGTCCTGTTGCAGCAGCCGCAGGATCGCCCGGTCGACCCGGTCGAGTCTGGACATCTGTTCAGCCGACATGACCCCCCACCCCCACCGATTGGACGTACTGCCACCAGTCGACCGCCGAACAGGCCGAATGTCCACCACCTTGTCACGCTTCTGGTCAAGATGAACAGACGACCGAACAATCGGTAGGGAGCCCCCGCCACCCCTGGAGGTGCCCCGAGATGACCGTTCTCGACCACAGACACCACACGAGCGTGCCCGGTTGGCTGCCCGGGGCCACCGCCCCCCGCACCGACCCGGCGCCGCTCCTCCCGGACCCCACTCCCGTCCGGGCGCTCGGCACCCCGGCGCTGGAGAAGTACGACCCGGCCCTGCTGCGCGAGCTCTACCGCCGTCTGGTCGTCGGCCGCCGCTACAACCAGCAGGCCACCACCCTGACCAAGCAGGGCAGGCTCGCCGTCTACCCGGCGTCCACCGGCCAGGAGGCCTGCCAGGTCGCCGCCGCGCTGGTGCTCGGCGAGCAGGACTGGCTCTTCCCCAGCTACCGCGACACCCTCGCGGTGGTCTCCCGGGGCGTCGACCCGCTGGAGGCGCTGACCCTGCTGCGCGGCAGCGCCCACACCGGCTACGACCCGCGGGCCAGCCGCACCGCCCCGCTCTGCACCCCGCTCGCCACCCAGGCCCCGCACGCCGTCGGGCTGGCGCACGCCGCCCGGCTGCGCGGCGAGCCGGTGGTCGCGCTGGCGATGCTCGGCGACGGCGGCACCAGCGAGGGCGACTTCCACGAGGCGCTGAACTTCGCGGCCGTGCTGGGCGCCCCGGTGGTCTTCCTGGTGCAGAACAACGGCTACGCGATCTCCGTCCCGCTCAGCGCCCAGTCCGCCGCGCCGAGCCTGGCCCACAAGGCCGTCGGCTACGGCATGGCGGGCCGGCTGGTGGACGGCAACGACGCGCCCGCCGTGCACTCGGTGCTGACCGAGGCGGTCGAGCGGGCCCGGGCCGGCGGCGGCCCGACCCTGGTCGAGGCGCTGACCTACCGGATCGACGCCCACACCAACGCCGACGACGCCACCCGCTACCGCACCGAGCCCGAGGTCGCCGCCTGGCGCGAGCACGACCCGATCCTGCTGATGGAGCGCGAGCTGCGCGGGCTCGGCGTGCTGGACGACCGGCTGGCGCGGGAGGCGGCCGACGAGGCGGAGGCGCTGGCGGCCCGGATGCGGGCCGAGTTCCACGCCGACCCCGAGCTCGACCCGATGGCCCTGTTCGCCCACGTCTACGCCGAGCCGACCCCCCAACTGCGGGAGCAGGCCTCCCAGTTGTCCGCCGAGCTGGCCGCCGAGGCCGAGGTGCAGCACTGATGTCCACGGTAGTTTCCTCCGGCGCCCGTACCGCCTCCATGGCGCAGGCGCTCAACTCCGCGCTGCGGGACGCCATGCGCGAGGACCCGACGGTCCACGTCCTCGGCGAGGACGTCGGCGCGCTCGGCGGCGTCTTCCGGATCACCGACGGGCTCACCGCCGAGTTCGGCCCGGAGCGCTGCCTGGACACCCCGCTGGCCGAGGCGGGCATCCTCGGCACCGCGATCGGCATGGCGATGTACGGGCTGCGCCCGGTGGTCGAGATGCAGTTCGACGCCTTCGCCTACCCGGCGCTGGAGCAGCTGTTCTCGCACGTCGCCAAGATGCGCAACCGTACGGCGGGCCGGCTCCCGCTGCCGATCACCGTCCGCATCCCGTACGGCGGCGGCATCGGCGGCGTCGAGCACCACAGCGACGCCTCCGAGGCGTACTACACCAGCACCCCCGGCCTGCACGTGGTGACGCCGGGGACGGTGGCCGACGCGTACGGGCTGCTGCGCGCCTCGATCGCCTCCGACGACCCGGTGGTCTTCCTGGAGCCCAAGCGGCTCTACTGGGGCAAGGCCGACCTCGACCCGGCGGCGCCGGTCGAGCCGATCGGCCGGGCGGTGCTGCGGCGCACCGGCACCTCCGCCGTGCTGATCACCTACGGCCCCTCGCTGCCGGTCTGCCTGGAGGCGGCGGAGGCGGCGAAGGCCGAGGGCTGGGACCTCGCGGTGCTGGACCTGCGCACCCTGGTGCCCTTCGACGACGAGACGGTCTGCCGGGTGGTGCGCTCGCTCGGCCGGGCCGTGGTGGTGCACGAGGCGAGCGGCTTCGGCGGCACCGGCGCGGAGGTCGCCGCCCGGATCACCGAGCGCTGCTTCCACCACCTGGCCGCGCCCGTGCTGCGGGTCACCGGCTTCGACATCCCGTACCCGCCGCCGATGCTGGAGCACCACCACCTGCCCGGGGTGGACCGGATCCTGGACGCGGTCGCCCGGCTGCAGTGGGAGGACTGAGCATGATGCCCGTCGTGCGGGAGTTCCGGCTGCCCGACCTCGGTGAGGGTCTCACCGGGGCGGAGGTGGTGCGCTGGATGGTCGAGGTCGGCGAGGTGATCGCGGTCGACCAGCCGGTGGTGGAGGTGGAGACGGCCAAGGCCGTGGTGGAGGTGCCCTGCCCTTACGGCGGGGTGGTCACCGCGCGGTACGGCGAGGAGGGCGAGGAGATCGCCGTGGGCGCGCCGCTGGTGACGGTCGCGGTGTCGTCGTCGGTGGGGAGCGCCGCGCAGGGGCCGGAGGAGCCGGGGGTGGTCGCCGCTCCGGTGGCTCCGGTCGCCTCCGAGGTGGAGCGGCCGCTGGTCGGGTTCGGGGTCGCCGAGCCGGGCCGGAGCGGGCGCCGGCGTCGGGTCGGGGTGGCTCCCGCTCGGGCTGCTGCTGTTCCGGAGGCTGCTGCTCAGGGTGCTGTTCAGGCTCCTGCTCGGGCCCCTGTTCAGGCCCCTGTTCAGGCCTCCGCTCAGGCGCCGACCGGGCCGGCGGTGGTGCCGGTGATCTCGCCGCTGGTGCGGCGGCTGGCCCGGGAGCAGGGGGTCGACCTGACCGCGCTGGCCGGGAGCGGGCCGGACGGGCTGATCATGCGTGCGGACGTCGAACGGGCGGTCGTGGCCAGGGTGGCCGCTCCGGCGCCCGCCGGGTCCGCCGCGCCGGCCGTGCGGGAGGGTGTGGTCCCGCTGCGCGGACTGCGCAAGGCGGTGGCCGAGAAGCTGAGCCGCAGCCACCGGGAGATCCCGGCGGCGACCTGCTGGGTGGACGCGGATGCCACCGAAATCATGGCGCTGCGGCGGCAGTTGAACGCGACGCCAGGGCCGAAGGTGAGCGTTCTGGCACTGCTGGCGCGGATCTGCACCGTCGCGCTGGCGCGCTTCCCGGAGCTCAACTCCTCGGTGACCGAGGACGGTTCGGGCATCGTCCGGCATGCGGCGGTGCACCTGGGCTTCGCCGCGCAGGGCGAGCGCGGGCTGGTCGTCCCGGTGGTGCGGGACGCGCAGAACCGCAGCACCGAGCAACTCGGCGAGGAGTTGGGCCGGTTGACCGAGGCGGCGCGCGGCGGTGCGCTCGCCCCGGGCGAACTGACCGGCGGCACCTTCACGTTGAACAACTACGGGGTGTTCGGCGTGGACGGCTCCACCCCGATCCTCAACCACCCGGAGGCGGCGATGCTCGGGGTCGGCCGGATCGTCGCCAAACCCTGGGTCCACCAGGGCGAGTTGGCGGTGCGCGAGGTGACCCAGCTGTCGTTCACCTTCGACCACCGGGTCTGCGACGGCGGGACGGCGGGGGGCTTCCTGCGGTTCGTCGCGGACTGCGTGGAGCAGCCGGGGATGCTGCTGCGGCAGCTCTGATCCCGGCCGTCGGGGGCGGGGCATGGTTGCCCTGGGTGCGCGGAGGGGCACCCAGGGCAGTCGTGGACCGAGGAGAGTAGCGCGTCCCCGGCCCGGATGTCCGGGCTTCGCGCGATTCGTCGGACACGCGCTCCGGCCGTGCCACGCTGCCTTGGCGTCAGCAGAGACAAGCCAGGTGGTGGCGCAGGTCGGCCGGAAGCGAAACGATTCTCTTGGGTACTCGAAACGTAGCGGTGAAGTCCCGCAGGTCAGTTCTGGTCCGCACCGGGTACGGCCCGGCGGGGGCCGCCTCCGTCCCGGGCCTGCCGGCTGCGGCGGCGGAGGCGGAGGTGCAGACGGCGGTACTGCCGCCGGTGTCGCTGCTGGAGCCCGTCCGGCCGGTGGTTCCGGCCCGGCCGCCCTACCCGCCGGCCGTGCCCGTCCCCGTCCATGCCTCCGCCCCCGCCCCTGCTCCCGCTTTCGCTCCCGACACCGCCCCCTCCGGCCCGCTGTTCGCCGAGGCGCCCGGCCTCAACTGGGCCGGGCCGGGCGACCGGTGGAGCGAGGCCTGGGGCGTGCGGACCCCCGTCGGGCAGCTCCCCGCTGCCGTGCTCCCCGCCGCCGGGCAGGACGGGATCGCCGGGCAGGACGGAATCGCCGGCGGATCGCCGCTCACCGCCCGGGACGTCGGGCTGGTCCGGGCCGGCCTCGCCGCCGTCGTGCCGGTCGCCGACCAGGCCACCGCGCACTTCTTCGCGCTGCTCTTCCTGCGCCACCCCGAGCTCCGCTCGTTCTTCCCCGCCGCCATGGACGTCCACCGCGACCGGCTGTTCCGCACCCTGCTGGCCGTCGTGCGCGAGATCGACCGGCCGGCGGCCCTGCGCGCCACGCTGACCGGGCTCGGCCGCGGCCACCGCCGGCACGGCGCGCTGGCCGGGCACTACGTCGCGGTGGAGGAGTGCCTGGTGCGGACGCTGGCCCGGTACGCGGGCGGCGACTGGGACGCCGAGGCCGAATCGGCCTGGCGCCGCGCCTACCGGATGATCGCCTCGACCATGATCGAGGCCGCCGAGGAGGACGCCCGCACCTCGCCGCCCTGGTGGCAGGGCGAGATCGTCCGGCACGAGCGCCGCACCCGGGATGTCGCGGCGGTCACCGTCCGCCCGGACCAGGCGTACCCGTTCCGGGCCGGGCAGTACGCCGCGCTGGAGACGCCCTGGTGGCCGCGGGTCTGGCGGCCCTACTCCTTCGCCGGTGCGCCCCGGCCGGACGGGCTGCTGACCTTCCACGTCAAGGCCGTCCAGGCGGGCTGGGTGAGCAACGCGCTGGTCCACCGGGCCGCGCCCGGGGATGTGCTGCGGCTCGGCCCGGCGGCCGGCTCGATGACCGTCGACCACGCGGCCGGCCCGGACCTGCTCTGCCTCGGCGGTGGCACCGGCATCGCGCCGATCCGCGCCCTGGTCGAGGAGGCCGCCGAGCACGGGGTGCCCGGCCGCCGGGTCGAGGTGTTCTACGGGGCCCGCCGGGCCGAGGAGCTGTACGAGCTGGACGGGCTGCGCGAACTGGCTTTCCGTAACCCGTGGTTGACGGTCCGCCCGGTGCTGTCCGGTGGCGGCCGGGCGGGCGGCCCGCCGCTGGGCGGCCCGTGGTCCGCCGACCGGCTGACCGGTGAACTGCCCGAGGTGGTGGGCCGGTTCGGCCCGTGGAACGGACGCGAGGCGGTGCTCAGCGGGCCGCCTGCGATGGTGCGCCGGGGCATCGGGGCGCTGCTGCGGGCCGGGGTGCCGGCCGAGCGGATCCGGCACGACCCGGTCGGCGACCCGGCCGCCGCCTGATCACCCGAGGTCGGGTGCGAGGAGCGCGCGGATGCCCTCGATGTTGGCCGCCAGGTACGCCCGCAGCCGGGGCGGGACCACGTTGACCGAGGTGACGCCCTCGCGGGTGAACGGCAGCCGGACCACCTCGTACTCGCCGTTGGGGTCGGTCACCTCGGGCCCGTGCCGCCGGCTGAGGTCCATCGAGGCGAGCCGGCAGACGAAGAAGTGCTGCACCTTGATCCCGTGCGGGTGCGGCGGGGTGCCGTCGTCGACGAGGGTCCCCCCGGCCGGAGGCTGGGGGAGCGTGTGGCTGATGGTGTCGACGAAGGCGGGCACCACGTCGACCACCTTGCCGCCGAGCTCCTCGTCCACCTCGCGGTGCAGGGCCTCGACCACCGTCCGGTCCTCGCGCTCGACCCCGCCGCCGGGGGTGATCCAGTACGGGTGCGGCGAACCCGGCCGGACCCGCCGGATCAGCACGATCGACGCCGGGCCGTACGGATCGTCCGGGTCCAGCTCCAGCAGGATCGCCCGCGCGGTGCGCTTCACGACCGGGCGCGGTGGCGGGGTGTGCTTCTCGGGGCCCATGGCCACCTCCGGGACTCGCGCGTTGTGCGGGAGTCTCCCGCGCCGGGGAGGGGGTGAAACCCCGGGAACGGGTCGAAACGCACCGGGAACGGGTCGAATCGTACGGGGAGCGGTCGAAACGCCGACCCGGTCGGGTGCATCCGTTCGGGGTCCCGCTGTGCTGCAATGAGCAGCTATCGGGCAAATCGGAGGTTTCGCTCCGTACGCCCGTTCTGTTCTCCGTTCGGAAAGGCGCGGTGGGGCGATGAATTCGGCGTTCATCTTCTGGCACCGCTTGGTCTGGACCAGCCCCGGCTCGTTCACCATTTGAAAAAGCACGCCTTGTCCACTACATCACCAAACGTGGACGATGATGATCGAACGTGGATTGGTTGCATAAACCGGCACAAAAACCGTCGAAAACATGTCCGGCCGCCGTCGGACCAGCAGACCGACGGCGCGGGCAGAACGAGAGGTACTGGCGCCATGCAGCACAGCACAGTCCAGGGTCACCTGGTGATGAACCTCGTGGTCTCGCACGAGCTCTCCTTCCGCCTCCCGGTGGACCTGGCGTACGAGGCCGACGATCCGTACGCCGTCCGGCTCACCTTCCATCTGCCCGGCGACGCCCCGGTCACCTGGTACTTCGCGCGGGAGCTGCTGCTCGACGGGATCAGCGGACCGGCGGGCGAGGGCGACGTGCACATCCGCCCGGTCGGCGAGGAGCTCTCGGAGGTCCGCATCGTGCTGCGCTCCCCCGACGGCGACGCCCTGCTGTGCGCCTCCTCCGCGCCCCTGATCGCCTTCCTGGCGCGCACCGACCGGCTGGTGCCGATGGGGCAGGAGTTCACCGGGCGGGACATCGACGCCCAGCTCGCGGACCTGCTCAGGGGGCGCGAGAACGCGGGTTGAGCGCTCCGGCGCCGGCCGGCCGCGCGAGCGGAACGGCGAAGGGGCCCGTACCCGGTGCAACACCCGGGTGCGGGCCCCTCTCGGCTGTCCGTGCGATGCCGGTCAGTCGTCGTCCAGGGCCAGGTGCAGGCCCCACGCCACCAGGCTGATGATCAGTGAACCGACCAGCGCGGAACCGAAGTTCGTCACGTGGAAGTCCAGGCTCAGCTTCCCGGAGGCCCAGGAGGTGAGCAGCAGCATCAGGGCGTTGATCACGAAGGTGATCAGGCCCAGCGTGAGGATGAACAGGGGGAACGAGAACAGCTTGACCACCGGCTTGATCAGCCAGTTCACCACGCCGAACACGACGGCCACGCCGAGCACCGTCAGCGTCTTGTGCTGCCAGTCCGCGTTGCCCTGGGCGAGTTGGATGCCGCTGACGATCCAGGCGGCGACCCAGATGGCCGCCGCGTTGATCAGTGTCTTGATGACGAAACCCTTCATGCCGCCCAAGCCTGGCAGGTACCCCGGTCCCGGCGGAACCACCGGACGGCGGGGTGGTGTTGAATGCCCCTGGTCCGGCAGGTGGACGGCCGGGCCCGAGGACGAGGGAGGACGGCGGCGGTGAAGCTCTTCCGGCTGGACGAACTGGACGCCGAACGGGCGGCCAACGACGGTGCGTACCTGCGGTTCCTGCGCGAACCGCGGATGTCCGCCGGGCTGTACGCGCTCGCCCCCGGCGACACCGACACCCAGACCGCGCACGACCAGGACGAGATCTACCAGGTGATCAGCGGCCGGGCCGAGCTGACCGTCGGCGCCGAGACCGCGACGGTCGGACGCGGCACCGTGGTGTACGTGCCGGCCGGCACCCCGCACCGGTTCCACCACATCACCGAGGAACTGCGGGTCCTGGTGGTGTTCTCCCCGCCGGAGGACTGAGCGCCCCGGCGCCGACGGTCAGCCCGGCGCCCGGCGCCCGGCGCCCGGCGCCCGGCGCCCGGGGCCGGCGGCAGGCGCGCCCGGCGGCAGGCGCGCCCCGGCGGCTAGGGTCGGCGGCATGAGCACCAAGACGCTGACCGAAGAACTCTGGGCGGCCATCGAGCCGGTGTACGCCGAGATCCTCGCCCACCCCTTCCTGGCCGGGCTCACCGACGGCACCCTGCCGCGCGAGGCCTTCCGCCACTTCGTCGTCCAGGACTCGCACTACCTGCGCGACTACGCCCGCGCGCTCGCCGTCTGCGCCGCCAAGGCGCCCGGCGAGCAGGACGTCCGGGCCTTCGCCGACGACGCGGTCGGCGCGCTCGCCGCCGAGCAGGGCATGCACGCCGAGTTCCTGACCGCCTTCGGCGGCAGCGCCGAGGAGGCCGCCGCCGAACCGGTGCTGCCCACCACCCGCGCCTACACCAGCTACCTGCTGGCCACCGTCTACGGCGGCTCCTTCGCCGAGGCGGTCGGCGCGGTGCTGCCCTGCTACTGGATCTACGCCCGGGTCGGCGAGGCGCTGCTCGCCCAGGGCTCGCCCGACCCGCTGTACGCCAAGTGGATCGCCACCTACGGCGACGAGGCCTTCCAGTCGGTGGTCCGCCGGGTGCTGGCGCTCACCGACCGGCTGGGCGAGGAGCTGTCCGCGGCCGAGCGCCGCAAGGTGGTCGAGCACTTCGTGACCACCTCGCGCTACGAGTGGATGTTCTGGGACGCGGCCTGGCGCGGGGAGCGCTGGCCGGTCTGAGCCGCGCCGGCCGGCCTGTGCCGCGCCGGCCGGCCGGTCCGAGCCGCGCTGTGCGGCCGCCCGTCGTCCGGTTCCCTCCGGACGGCGGGCGGACCGGCCGTCCCGGGTCAGCCGGTGACGAAGTAGCCGGTCAGGTCGGCGACGACGTTCACCGGGCCACCGTGGTTGAAGACCGAGTACGTCCCCCCGCCGGTGACCCCGGTGGTCACCGAGTTGGCGATGGTCTGCCCGGGCCCGACGTTCACGGTGGAGGTGTTCGGCGGCAGGCCCCCGCCCGGGAACACCGTGAGGTGGCCGGATTCGGTGACGTCGGTGATCGTGACGTTGGCCTCGACGCCCAGCACGTTCGGGACCGAGCCGTCCGTGGGCACCGCCTGGACGGCCGTGGTCGCCCCCCGCTGGAGCTTGCCGCCGGCGACCCGGGTGTCGAGGTTGCGGACGGGCGTCCTGAGCGCGCTGAACAGGCCCCTTCCGGACGGCCCGTAGAAGCCGACGACGTCCACGATCACGTGCACCCAGCCGGCGCGGTTGTAGACGTCGATGCTCCCGTCCGCGCCGACCGGCACCACGACCTGGTTCGCGACCGTCGAGCCCACCGGGAAGTTGACGTTCGAGCCGGTCGCGGGCCGCTGCGTCCCGCTCGGGTAGGCGGTCAGGAAGCTGTCCCAGGAGCCGTCCGTGGTGGTGACGTTGAGGACCACGGCCTTCGCGTCCGCGGTCCCCAGCTCGGGGCGGGCGACCCGGTAGGTGCGCACCGCGTCGCCGCCGAGCCGGCCGGTGCCGTCGCTGCGGCTGTCGGCGATCCGGGTCGGGGTCAGCGGGCCGTACTTGTCGGTCGCGGCGGTCCGGTAGTAGCCGACCACGTCGAGCACGACGTGTGCGGTGCCCGCGTTGTTGTAGACGTTGACCCAGGGGGCGTCCAGGCCGACCGGACCGACCGCGACCGTGACCAGGTTGGAGATGGTCTGGCCCGCCGTGAAGTTGATGCTGGAGGTGGTGGGCCTGGTGCCCGCCTGGGCGGTGGAGGCGAGCGTGACGTAGCCGTCGGCGGTCGGGTCGGTCACCGTGAGGTTGACCATCACGGCCGTGACGTCGGTCGGCACGACGGAGCCGCAGGACATCGGCGGGTGGTCGGCGCAGTGCTGCGCGAGCGGGGTGCTGTAGGACTCGCCCTCCTTGAGCGGTCCGAAGTGGTTGTGCCGCGGGGTCTGGTCGAAGGAACGGGTGTCCAGGACCCGGGTCGGGGACATCCCGACGAACCCGGCCGGTGCGGTGACGTCGGCGGCGGCGGTCGCGGCCGGCACGGTTGCCGGCACGGCGGCCGGGACCGCGCTCGCCGGGACCGCGGCGAGGGCCGCCACGGTCAGGTGGAACGCTGCGAGGGCGGCTGTGGACATGGCTGTTCTGGCCCGCATGATCAGGTTCTCCCCTGGTCGATGGCGCCGGGACGGGCGTTCTCACGGCACTGGTTGGACGCTTGGGAACGCCCGGGGTTGTGCGCCGCCGCCGGAATTCTCGGGGGTCACCCGGGGGGTCGGGGTCGGGGTGATCTCGGGGTTCTCTCCGGGCCGTTGGGCCTCGTTCCGGCACTCGCGCCACCGTACGATCGAAGTACCGAAAGCAAGCGGGATGCGGCACCGGACGGCGGCCGACCCGAGGGGAGAAGAGGAACCGACATGGCTGAGCTCTGGAAGTCGCTGCCCTCCTGGGTGCGCAACATCGTCATCCCGGTGCTGGTCCTGGTGCTGGCCTGGAACATCGTCGCCTTCGTGTTCGGCGTCGTCGGCGCACTGCTCTCGATCGTGATCAAGCTCCTGGTGGTGGTCGGCATCGCCGCCGCCGTGGTGGTCCTGGTGAAGAAGGCCGCCAAGAGCTGACCCGCACCCCGCAACGCCGCCCTGAGGCCCGGCCTCCCCACACCAGGGGAAGCCGGGCCTCGGCCGTTCTCCGGCGCCGGGCCGACGCGACGGCCGCCGGGCCGACGAGACGGTGGGACGGCCGACGGGGCGGAGCGGCCGGCCGGGAGGGGTGGGGTGCTCTGGACCTGCGGCGATCCGCTCGCTACCGTGTTGGGCGTCGTGTGCAGGCAACACCGCCTGCGACGCGGGAGCTCGGAGCACCGGGCTGAGAGGACGCTGACCGGGACGTCGACGGACGGACCGACGGCTGCGTCGACCGCAGGAACCTGACCGGGTAATGCCGGCGTAGGGAGTAGAGGTCAGATGACCACGTTCGAAGCACAGCCGCAGTCTGCCCAGGGCGCCCCCAGCAGCGAGCGCACCGGCTACCCGACTCCGGCCTGGCGCAAGGCCCACCGCGAGGGATCGCGTCCCGACCTGCGCGTTCCGTACCGCGAGGTGCGGCTCACCAACGGCAGGACCGTCCCGCTGTACGACACCTCCGGTCCGTACACCGACCCGTCCTTCGAGCCCGACGTGCGGCGCGGCCTGCCCGCGCTGCGGGACGCCTGGATCCGCCAGCGCGGCGACGTCGAGGAGTACGACGGCCGCGAGCCGCGCCCCGAGGACGACGGGATCAAGCACACCTCGCCGCGCGGCGGGAACCTGCGCAACCTGGACGCCGTCTTCCCCGGCCGTCCGCGTCGCCCGCTGCGCGGTCGCGACGGTGTCGCCGTCACCCAACTCGCTTACGCCAAGCGGGGCGTGGTGACGCCGGAGATGGAGTTCGTGGCGCTGCGCGAGGGCCTCGCGCCCGAGTACGTGTGCGCCGAGGTGGCCCGTGGCCGGGCCGTCATCCCGGTCAACGTGAACCACCCGGAGGTGGAGCCGGCCGTCATCGGCACCAACTTCCTGGTGAAGATCAACGCCAACATCGGCAACTCCGCCGTCACCTCCTCGATCGAGGAGGAGGTGGAGAAGATGACCTGGGCGACCCGCTGGGGCGCCGACACCGTCATGGACCTCTCCACCGGGCGCAACATCCACACCACCCGCGAGTGGATCCTGCGCAACTCCCCCGTGCCGATCGGCACTGTTCCGCTCTACCAGGCGCTGGAGAAGGTGGACGGCAAGGCCGAGGAGCTGAGCTGGGAGGTCTACCGGGACACCATCATCGAGCAGTGCGAGCAGGGCGTCGACTACATGACCGTCCACGCCGGCGTGCTGCTGCGCTACGTCCCGCTCACCGCGCGCCGCAAGACCGGCATCGTCTCGCGCGGTGGCTCGATCATGGCGGCCTGGTGCCTGGCCCACCACCGGGAGAACTTCCTCTACACCAACTTCGAGGAGCTCTGCGACATCCTGGCCGCCTACGACGTCACCTTCTCGCTCGGCGACGGCCTGCGCCCGGGCTCGATCGCGGACGCCAACGACGAGGCGCAGTTCGCCGAGCTGAAGACCCTCGGCGAGCTCGGCCGGATCGCCCGCGAGCGCGACGTCCAGGTGATGATCGAGGGCCCGGGCCACGTCCCGATGCACAAGATCAAGGAGAACATGGATCTCCAGAAGGAGATCTGCGACGAGGCGCCGTTCTACACCCTCGGCCCGCTGACCACGGACGTCGCCCCCGGCTACGACCACATCACCTCGGGCATCGGCGCCGCGATGATCGCCTGGTGGGGCACCGCGATGCTCTGCTACGTCACCCCCAAGGAGCACCTGGGCCTGCCCAACCGGGACGACGTCAAGACCGGCGTGATCACCTACAAGATCGCCGCCCACGCCGCCGACCTGGCCAAGGGCCACCCCGGCGCCCAGGCCTGGGACGATGCCCTCTCCGACGCCCGCTTCGAGTTCCGCTGGGAGGACCAGTTCAACCTGGCCCTCGACCCGGAGACCGCCCGCGACTTCCACGACGAGACCCTCCCCGCGGAGCCCGCCAAGACCGCGCACTTCTGCTCGATGTGCGGCCCGAAGTTCTGCTCGATGAAGATCTCCCAGAAGATCCGCGACGAGCACGGCGACGGTTCCACCGCCGTGAACACCGAGTTCGACGCCGAGGCCCTGGCCGGCATGGCCGAGAAGTCGGCCGAGTTCGCCGCCCAGGGCAACCGGGTCTACCTGCCGCTCGCCGACTGACCCGCGTCGAGCGCCGTCCCGAGAGTGTCTGTCGACCCCGGGGCGGCGCTCGGCCGTCGTGTCATCGAGCCGCCGTCGGGGCGGGCGCCGGTTCGGTCGGGGCCGATGAGGCGGCCTCCAGCGTGCGGCGGATCACCGCCGAACCGTGCTCGACGGCCTCGGCGATCGGTGCGGCCAGAGCGTCGGGCAGGACATCGGTGTGCCACACGAACCTCGTCCGGCCGCCGGGCTCCGGAAGGGCCTGCATGGACGCGTGGTGGTGGGACGGGTGGAGGGTGCCGCCGACGACCGTGTAGGCGACCCGCATCGCCTCGTGGTCGAGGTCGACGAGCCGTTCGAACACGATCGTGCCATCGGCGAAGGTGACGGCGCGCGTGTCCGAGATCAGCAGCGTGTCGGTGACGAACCCGGGCGCCAGCCGCTCGTGCACCGCGCCGTAGTCGCTGAGCACCGACCACACCGCCTCGGGGCGGGCGTGGATGACGAGTTCCTTGTGGATCGAGGCCATGGGTGATCGACTCCTCGTCAGGCCGAAGCGATGCAGAACGGGTGGCCCTCGGGGTCGGCGAGAACGGTCCACTCGCCTTCGCCGGGCTGGAACTCCGGCCTGGTCGCCCCCGCCGAGAGCAGTTCCTTCAGCGCGACCTCGGGATCGGCGACCGTGAAGTCGAGATGGGCGTGCTTCGCGGCGTCGGGCCAGCCGGGCCCCCGGTAGCCGGCGACCCGCTGGAAGGCCAACCGGACTGGCCCGCTGCCGAGTTGGACGAAGTCGTCGTCGGCCTGTCCGACGTCCCAGCCGGTGACCTTACGGTAGAACTCGGCGAGGGCCCGGGGATCGGCGCAGTCGATGGTGATCGCGGTGAGCTCCGCGTGGACGGCCATGGATGGCTCCCTTCGTGTCATCAGGTGGGCCCCAGCATCCGGGGCAACGGCGCCGGAGGTCTTGAAGATCCTTGCGGGCCGTTCTGTCGGACCCGGCGGGTACCGTGCGCGGCATGCTGTCCGCATCGACCCTCGCCGCCCGGCCGGAGTTCACGGTGACCGTGGTGGGGTGCCGCTCCGACCACGCCCGGTGGTCGCAGCCGGAGACCCGCGACGACCACCGCCTGGTGCTGGTGCGACGCGGCAGGTTCCGGCGATCGGCCGACGGCACCGACGCCGATCTGGACCCGACCATGGCCTACTTGGGCGCGCCCGGCGAGCAGGAGCGCTTCGCGCACCCGGCCGGCGGCGACGTCTGCACGTCGGTCAGCTTCGAGCCCTCCCTCCTCGGACGTCCGCCCGCCGCCACGACGGTGTACGTCGACGCGCGCGTCGATCTCGCCCACCGCCGTCTGGTGGCCGCCGTCGGCACCGGCGACATCGACTACGCGCTGACGGAGGAACTGCTCCGGCTCGTCGCAGCCGCGGCCGGTGAGCCGACTGCCCGCGCCCGGCCGACCGCCGGCGTCCGGCCGGCCGACCGGGCGCTGGCCGCGGCGGCGCGCGAGGCGATCATCGAAGAGGCCCCGGAGGCCGGACGGCTCTGCGCACTGGCCGCGCTGCTGGAGGTGTCGCCCTACCGACTGAGCCGGGTGTTCTCCCGGCAGACGGGCGTCTCGCTGACCCGCTACCGCAACCGTGTGCGCGTCACCCGGGCCATGGACCGGATCGCCGAGGGCGAACCCGGCCTCGCCGACCTGGCGGCACAGCTCGGCTTCGCCGACCAGGCGCACCTGACCCGCACCATCCGCGAGCACGTCGGACACACCCCCACAGCGCTGCGCCAGCTGCTCGCCCCGGTTCGTGCCCGTCACGAGCCGATGGGCCGATGACCTCGGGGAACGGCGCCCGCGGCTCACCGGTCGTCGGGCGTGGGGAGAAGTCGTCGAAAAAACTTCGCGGGGAGCGATGAGTTTCCGGGACGGGTGGGGTCTACCTCTTTGCAAGCGACGGGCGTGACCGCGGAGGAGAGACCGAGATGACCGAGAACCTGGGCGAGTTGACCATCACCCGTGAGCTGCCGGGCGCCCCGGCCGACGCGTTCGCGGCGTACTTCGAGCCGGAGCGGTTCGTCCGGTTCTGGGGGCCGGTCGGCACCCACGTGCCGCTGGAGACCGTGACCATCGAGGCCAAGGTGGGCGGGCGTTACGACAGCACCATGGTGCTGGACGCGACCGGTGAGCGGTACCCGGTGAAGGCGGAGATCACCGGGATCCGGGACGGCGAGTTCTTCGCGATGGTGGAGGAGGGCTCGGGCATGCGGTCCACCCTCACCTTCACCGGGCTCGACGGGGGCGGTACCCGGGTGGTGCTGCACCAGACCGGGGTGCCGGAGATGTACCGGGGCCCGGAGGCCGAGGCGGGGCTCAACTCCAGCTTCGACCGGCTGGTCGAGCACCTCGCCGGCCGGGACTGACCGGCGGAGCGCCCGGACCGGCCCCCGCCCCGGGCCACCCCCGTGGGGCCGGGGCGGGGGCCGGTCAGTTGGCGGCGTCCTGGGGGTACCAGCGGAGTTCGACGGTGTTGCCGTCGGGGTCGCTGACGTAGACGGAGGTGGCGGTGCCGCGGGCGCCGTAGCGGGGGACGGGGCCCTCCAGGACGGTGAAGGTGCCCGCGTCGATGACCTCCTGCCAGTCGAGGGGTTCGACGGTGAGGCAGAAGTGGTCGACGTTGGACTCGTGGCGGGGGCCGTGGGCCAGGTCGATGATGGTGTCGGGGCTGACCCGGATGGAGGGGAAGGACACCTTGCCGGCGCGCCATTCGTCGACGCGGACCGGCTCCAGGCCGAGGAGGCCGGCGTAGAAGGCCAGCGAGCGCTCGACGTCGGCGACGTTGAGGACGAGGTGGTCGAAGGCTACGACGCGCATGGGTGATCGGCTCCGCTCGGGTGGGGCTGTCGGGGACGGGTTCAACGATCCTCCCGGCCGGGCGCGCGATCAACGCGGGATCGGCATACGATCGTTGAGCAGGATTCAACGATCGGGGGGTGGGGCCGGGATGCTGGAGCGGCTGGAGATCGAGGTCTTCCTCGCGCTGGCGGAGGAGCTGCACTTCGGCCGGACCGCGGAGCGGCTGCGCCTGACCACCGGGCGGGTCAGTCAGGTGGTGGGGAAGCTGGAGCGCCGGGTCGGCGGCCGGCTGTTCGACCGCACCAGCCGGTCGGTCCGACTCACCGCGGTGGGGCGGCGGTTGGCGGACGACCTGGTTCCGGTGGTGGCGGCGATGGAGGCGGCGCTGCGTCGGGCGGAGGACGCGAACCGGGGTGTCACGGGGGAGCTCCGGGTGGCGTTCCTCGGGGAGTGGACGGCGCCGGTGCTGCTCAAGGCGGCCGCGCTGTTCGGCGAGCGGTACCCGGACTGCCGGGTGGACGTGCGGGAGGTGCAGCTCTCCAACTCGCGGGCGAGCCTGGTGGACGGCTCGATCGACGTCCTGATCGCCTCCTACCCGTTCGACGGCATGTCCCGCGGGCCGGTGCTGCTGACCGAGCGGCGGGTCCTCGCGGTGGCGGCCGGGCACTCGCTGGCCGGTGAGCGCTCGGTGTCGCTGGAGGTGCTCGCCGACCATCCGGTGGTGCAGTACCCGGCCGTCACCTCGGTGGGCTTCAAGCGCGACCGCACCCCCGACCGGACGCCGTCCGGCCGTCCGGTGCCCAAGGGGCCGTCGGGCAGCACCTTCTCCGAGATGCTCAGCCTGGTCGCGATGGGCCGCGGGGTCCTCCCGGTCGGCGAGCACTCCCGCCACTACTACCCGCGCCCGGACGTCGCGTACGTGCCGATCCGTGACGCGCCCCCGATCGAGCGCGGCCCGGTCTGGCTGGAGAGCAACACCACGGCCCGGGTCCGGGCCTTCGTGCAGGCGGCGACGGACGTCGTCGGGGAGCGGTCGGAGGCGTCGGCACCCCTGTGCGTGGTGGCGCCGGAGTGAGGGACGCCGTGCCCGGCGCAGGGCTCAACCCGCCCTGCGCCGACGGTAGTAGTGCACGGTGAGCACGGCGAGCAGCGGTCCCCAGGCGGCCAGCGGCAGGTAGCTGATCCAGAACACGGCGGTCTGCCAGCCGTGGGTGATGATCCCGGCCTTGTCGCCCCGGATGGTCAGGCCGAGCGAGAACATCACCATCGAGTACGGGAAGACCATCAGCACCGTCGCGCCCAGCCCGGCCGGGACGACGGCGGCGAGCACGGGGACGGGGCGGCCGCGGAGGACGGGGATCCAGCGCGGCCACGCCTCGCCCCAGCGGGCGACCAGGCCGAAGCAGAGCAGGGCGAGCGCCTCGCTGACCACGCTGAGCGCCAGGATGTACGCCCAGCCGCCGTCGAAGGACGCCGGGTCCTGCTCGGGGGGCGTCGGGCCGTGTTCGAGCAGCGGCAGCCCGAGGATGAAGCCGCCGATCCGCCAGAGGCAGGAGGGCAGCACGGCCAGGGTGATCGCGTAGGCCGTCCGTACGGCCCAGCGGGGCACGCCCGGTGCGGGTGTGCCGTGCAGCCGTGCCGCGATCGTCCGTGCGCCCATGGTTCCGCCTCCCGGCCCGGGCGGACGCCGTCCGTCCGCCACCGGCTCCGACCCTTCCGGAGAACGCGGGCGGGGGCGTCCTCAGCCGGGCTGAACCGGGCGGAACCCGCTCCCCCGTGCAGGGGAGCGGGCTGCCACCGCGCGGACGGCGTCGACGGCGGTCGATCTGGTACCTGGGGATGACAGGTGATCAGGATCCCCGGTGTGACGACCGGTTGGGCGCCGGCGCGGGAAGGTGGGGGCCGGCCTGGTGTCGACCGGGCAGTCGGGGCGGGCCGCCGGGGCTCCGGCGGAGGGTCAGGGCAGCAGCAGCCCCCAGGACAGGGCCCAGGGCAGGAACACCGCCCCGGCCAGCAGCAGTGCGCCGAGCCGGGCCCGGTCGGCCGCCGAGGCGGCGGCCAGGGCGGCCCGCCCCCGCAGGGCGACGGCGGCGGCGACGGCGGCCGACCCGAGCGCGAACAGGGCGAGCAGTTGGACGGCCAGCCAGACCACCGGGCGGCCGAACAGGACCGGGCCGGGGAACATCGCGGCGGTGACCATCAGGAAGAGCAGGTATCCGAGGGCGCCGAGGAGGGCGGCCGTTCCGGCGAGGGCGGCCCGGCGGGCGGCCCGGGGCAGGGCGGTGGGGCGCGGCCGGCGGCGCAGGCGGCGGCCGGCGCCGGTCAGCGCGTAGCCCGCGAAGCCAATCAGGCAGAGCAGGGTGGCGACGGCCTCGAACCAGGTGGACTCGTACCAGGGGAGCGGTTGGAGCGCGCGGCTGCGGGTGTCCTGGTGCGGGGCCGGGTCGGCGGTGGCGGTGGGCAGGCCGGTGGCGAGCCGCTGGATCCAGCCGGACTCGGTGTCGGCGTAGTCCGCCGGGAGCCGGTCGGGCCGGTCGTAGCCGTCGTCCCCGGTGAGGTGCAGGTTGTGCCGGACGCCGGGGACGGTGCGCAGCGTGTAGTGGGTGTTGCCGCCCCGGTCGAGGGCCTGGCGGATGATCGTCGCGCTCTCCTCGGGGGCGGCCTCGCGGTCGAGGGTGCCCCACTCGGCCAGGACCGGCTGCCGGACCCGCTCCCACACCGGCACCGGGTCGTAGCCGGCCTCGGGGAAGAGCCCGGCGGCGGTGAGCTGCCGGACGGAGGTGTCCGAGAGCGTGTCGAGCAGCGAGCCGGAGACGCCGGCGTGGCGCAGGTAGCCCCGGTACGCCCAGGCCTGTTGGCGGGCCGGGGTGAGGCCGACGGCGCCGACGGTGACCAGGTACGTCGCCTCGGCGGAGCGGGTGGCGGCGAGCGAGGCCACCCAGGCGCCCTCGGACAGGCCCCACAGTCCGACCCGGTCCGGCGCGACCTCCGGTCGGGTGCGCAGCAGCCGGACGGCGGCCAGGGCGTCGTCGGCCAGCTGCCCGTAGTCCCGGTGGGTCATCGAGTAGCCGTCGGTGCGCTTGTCGAAGATCAGCGTGGTGACGCCGTGCCGGGCGTACGCCTCGGCGGCGGCGCGCAGTTCGGCCAGCGGGCCCGGTCCGGCGCCGGGGATCATGACCAGCCCGGGGCCGCGGGTGCCGGCGGTCGCGGCGGGGGCGGCGAGCACCAGGCCGTGCAGGACGGTGCCGTCGGCGCCGGTGAACTCGACCGGGCTGGGGGACGGATCGCCCGCCGCCGACGTGGTGCTCGCAGGTGTGGCTGTGGCGTTCAGCGGCGCGGCGCCCGCCGGTCCCCCGGTGGCGAGCAGCCCCAGCAGGGCTGCCAGCAGGGCCGTCAGCAGGGCTGACGTCCGGGCGGCGGCCGTCAGCGGTGCCGGTCCGGTGCGTGGTGGTCGGATGGGTCCGGTGTTCATCGCTGCGCTCCCCCGGTCGTTCTCCACTGGTGGCTTCCACCCTGGCGGGCAGCGGAGTTCGGGGCGATGGTGGCCGCACCCGGACCGGGGGTGGGGATGGCCCCCGGAAGCCCCCGGAAGCCCCCGGGCGCTTCCGGGCGCTTCCGGTGCCGGGGCCCGGGGCGCGCCGGCCTCAGCCGACCTCGTCGGGCCCGGTGAAGTCGGGCGGCGTGTACCCGGGCCCGGTGAAGTCGGGTCCGGTGAACGCGGCCGGGCGGGGAGTGCGGCCCTGGGGGTCGGTCAGCCCTTCGGCGCCGGGGCTGCTGAACGCGGGCGAGGTGTAGCCGGGGCTGCTGAAGTCCGGGCTGCTGTGGCCGGGGCCGTCGGGGCCCTGGTCGCCGGTGCCCTGGTCGCCGGTGCCGACGGTGCGGTCGGGCCCGGCCGCCGTGCCCGGCACCGGCGGCAGCGCGTCGAGCAGGTACGGGACGAGTCCGCGCTCGCGCAGCGCGCCGCGCCACTCGCGGTGGGCGTCGCCGAGTTCGGCGGCGAGCTCCGGGTCGGTGCCGGCCGGGGCGGTCGCGGCGCCTTCGCGCAGGGCGGTGAGCAGCAGCCCGATGACGCCGATGGCCATCGCGGCGACCCCGGCGGCGAGTGCCACCCACCCGGCCGTGACCAGGGAGCGGGCGAGGGCGAGGTCCGGGCCGGCGGCGCGCATCAGGTAGCCGATGAGCAGCAGGAACAGGGCGGCGGCCCAGGCCAGGATCGGGGTGAGCACGGTGAGGACGGGGAACAGTCCGGCGCCGCCCCCGCCGGAGCGCAGCTGGGTGAGCAGCCCGGGGGCGGCGGGTTCGCCGCCGGGCGGGGGTGGGGGCGTGTTGTGCAGGCTGCCGCGCAGCCGGGTGTAGTGGGCGTACTCGGTGGCGGCCGCGGCGTTGACGCGGTCGGCGTCGCGCAGGGCGCGGATGCGCAGTTGGTCGGTGGTGAGCGCGCCGGGTGCGCGCAGGGCGGTGAGGACGGTGCGGTCGCGCAGGGCTTCCGTGAGGAGGCGCTCGTACTCCGGGCGGTCCTCGGCGAGCAGGGGCGGGGGGTTGGACATGGGGACCCCGTTCGTGCGGACCCCGTTCGCTCTGCCCCGGGGGCGCGCGGCCCTCAGGGCGCCGAAACGGGCGCGGAGGCGGGCCGCCGGACGGGCGGCCGGGTGTGGTGTGCCTCATGGTAGGGGCGGGCGCGCCCGGGCTGACAGTCGGTTTCCGGTATTTCGCGCCCCGGGACGCGCGCATGCGACCACCCGCACGCCGGGAACAACTGTTCGACGGCGATGGTCGGTTGACGATCGGTCGGCAACCGTCCAGGCGGTCCAGGCGGTCCAGGCGGTCCAGGCGGCCCGGGCGGCCGACGGCCGGACCGTCTCAGCCGATGGGCAGCCGGGCGACCAGCAGCCGCCCCTCCATGGTGACGCCGCCGTCCATCGCCACCGCGAGGTCGTCCGCGTACACGTACGGCCCGGGGATGTGCGGCGGCTGGCCGTCGTCGTTGTGCACCGCGCCGGTGAGGTACGGGATCGGGCTGTGCCCGTGCACGATGCGGCTGCCGCCGTAGGTGTCCAGCAGCTCGTGGACGGCCGTCGGTCCGGCGTCGCCGCGGAAGGCGAACCGCTTGGTGAAGCGGCGGAAGCAGTCCCACCACTCGTCCACGCTGCCGTCGGCGAGCAGGCTGTGCACGGCGTCGTTGACGTCGGGGATGGACTCGCCGTACTCCAGGTACGCGGTGGTGTCGGAGTGCAGCAGCAGGTGGCCGTCCTCGACCGCCATGGCGGGGAGTCGGGAGAGCCAGCTGATGTGGTGCGCCTCCAGCCGGTCCAGGTCGTTCTGCTGGCCGCCGTTGAGCCGCCAGGCGGCGAGGAAGGAGGCGGTGCCGGCGGTGGACTGGACGGGCTCGTCGCCGTACTTGGCGGCGCCGAGGAAGAGCAGTTCGTGGTTGCCCATCAGGGCGCGGCAGTAGCCGCCGGCCGCGGCGGCCTCGGCGGCCAGCTGCATGACCAGGTCGATGACGCCGATGCCGTCGGGGCCGCGGTCGGTGAAGTCGCCGAGGAACCAGATCCGGGCGCGGCCGGCGGACCAGTGGCCGTCGGCGTCGATCAGGCCCTGGTGGCGCAGCTCGGCGCGCAGTTCCTCCAGGTAGCCGTGCACGTCGCCGACGACGTAGACCGGGCCGGGGGGCTCGCCGGGGCCGGGGGCGGGGTACGGGTAGGTCGGCGCGGCGGGGTCGGGCAGCGGCGGGCCGAGCTCGATGGTCGGCGGGTCGTCGCGGCCGTCGAGCCGGAGCGCGGGGGAGGGCTGGTCGGGCAGGGTGGGCTCGTAGCCGCCCTGGTCCTGGCCTTCGTAGCCGCCCTGCTTCCGGCTTTCGTAACCGCCCTGGTCCTGCCCGTCGTAGCCGGTGCGCTCCTCGTAGCCGGGGCCGTCCTCGTACCCGGGCCCGTCCTCGTAGCCGCCCTGCCCCTGGTGCGAGAAGGCCGGGGTCTGGTCCATGCCGATGCCCTGGGCGTGCACGGTGTGGCCCTGGCCGTCGGCGGGCCAGTGCTGCTCCAGGTAGCGGGCTCCGCCGTAGCCGCTGTAGGTCTCCCCGTCGTAGCCCTCCCCCTCGTACGGCGGGGCGGGGTAGCCGGCGGCGGCGTCGGGTTCGTAATAGGTGCCGTACGGCAGCACGTCGAGGTCCGGCTGGTGGCGGGGGCCCGAGTGGGGGTGCTCGGGCCCGGGGAAGCGGTCCTCGGGTGTCATTCGCCCATCATAGGAAGACCACTCTCCCGGCGTCGTCACCTGGTGGGTATCCAATCCTCCGGAGCGTCAGCCGGGCGGCCTCGCAAGGTCCGTTTTGTCCTGGCTCGGTACGGTCTCATCGGCCGGGGTCGGGCGGCGTGTCCCGGCCCCGGGGCGGCGGTGGCGCGGTGGTCTACACCTCGCCCGGTGGCCTCGGCGGGCTGACGGTGGTGCGCGGGCTCCGGCGCTGGGAGGACGCGCGGACGATCAGCTCGGTCGGCATCAGGGTGCCGGGCGGCGGCCCGGTGCCGGCGGTGCGGAACCGGGGCGGGAAGAGCCGGGCGATGTCCACGCCCGTCCCGGAGTCCACGCCCTCGATCGCGTCGATCAGCAGGTTGACCACGGTGGTGCCGATCTTGCGCGGCTTGAGCGAGAGCGTGGTGATCGGCGGCTCGGTGGTCGCGTAGACGTCGCTCTCGCTGCAGCAGACCAGCAGCAGGTCGTCCGGCACCCGCAGGCCGTAGCGGCGGGCGGCGGCCAGCAGGTCGGTGCCGTTGGGGTCGAACAGTCCGTAGACGGCGTCCGGCCGGTCGGGGCGGGCGAGCAGCCGGTCGGCGGCGACGGCGCCGGCGGCCGGGTCGTGCGCCGGGTAGGTCTCGTACACCGGCTCCTGTCCGACCTTGGCGCACCAGCCGAGGTAGGCCTCGGTGGAGAGCCGGGTGTAGGTGTCGGTGCTGGTGCCGGTGAGCAGGCCGATCCGGCGGGCGCCGGCTTCGGAGAGGTGGTCGAGGATGCCGAGCACGGCGGCCTCGTGGTCGTTGTCGACCCAGGCGGTGACCGGGCAGTTGCCGGGCTTGCCGTCGCTGACCACCGGGACGCCGGACCGGTACAGCTCGCTCACCAGGGGGTCCTGGTCGGGCGGGTCGATCACCACGGTGCCGTCCAGGGCGATGTTGCCCCAGACGTCGTGGCGGGAGGAGGCGGGCAGCACCACCAGCGCGTAGCCGCGGCCGAGGGCGGCGCTGGTGGCGGCCCGGGCCATCTCGGCGAAGTACGCGAACTCGGTGAAGGTGAACGGCTCTTCACCGTAGGTCGTGACGGTCAGGCCGATCAGGCCGGACCGTCCGGTGCGCAGGGTGCGGGCGGCCGCGGAGGGGCGGTAGCCGAGGCGCTCGGCGACCTCGCGCACCCGGCTGCGGGTCTCGTCGGGCAGGCGGCCCTTTCCGTTCAGCGCATCGGAGACAGTGGTGATCGACACTCCGGCGGCTGCTGCCACATCCCGGATGCCGGCCCGCTCCAGACGCCGTGAGGTGGTGGGACGCCGACCGCTCTGGTTGGCTGCTGCTGTCATGGCGGACCGATCGTATGGCTCCTGACAAGGGTCTGTGACCGGCGCATCGGGAGCCCTCGGAGATACGTTTCTCCAAGAGTGAGCCGGGGTGCGCCCCTTCGATACCCGCCTGAAACCAGGCCTCTTACCTCTGACATGTGCCAAAGGAACGGGGCAGAATGGCTGATCTGCGCCTGTAACCCGACCGGGCATCTCACTCCTACGGGTGAGGGCGGTCGGTATCGTGCAAGGCACCCGACCGGGGTGGTCCGGGCGCGTCACGAGGTCCCGGGCACGGAGGCGAACCCGTCCGTGGCGGGCGAGCGCACCGGAGAGTTCCGCAACTGGAAACGGAGTACGACCGTGAGCAGTGGTACGTCAGCGCAGGGCCCGCGGCTGCGGCCGACCCTCGACGGCATCCCCACCTACAAGCCCGGCAAGCCGGCCGGCGCCGACGCCTACAAGCTGTCCTCGAACGAGAACCCCTACCAGCCGCTGCCTGGTGTCCTGGAGACGGCGGTCCAGGCGGCCGGCTCGTTCAACCGCTACCCCGACATGGGGGTCACCGAGCTGACCTCGGTGCTGGCCGAGCGCTTCGGGGTGCCCGCCGAGCACATCGCCACCGGCACCGGCTCGGTCGGCATCGCCCAGTCGCTGGTGCTCGTCACGGCCGGCCCGGGCGACGAGGTGGTCTTCGCCTGGCGCTCCTTCGAGGCGTACCCGATCGTCGCCACCGTCTCCGGCGCCACGCCCGTCCCGGTGCCGCTCAAGGCGAACGGCGACCACGACCTGGACGCGATGCTCGCCGCCGTCACTCCGAACACCCGGCTGATCTTCGTCTGCAACCCCAACAACCCCACCGGCAACGTGATCCACCGCGCCGAGCTGGAGCGCTTCCTGGACGCCGTCCCGAGCGACGTCCTGGTCGTCGTGGACGAGGCCTACATCGAGTTCATCCGCGACCCCGAGGTGCCCAACGGCATCGAGCTCTACCGGGACCGCCCCAACGTCTGCGTGCTGCGCACCTTCTCCAAGGCGTACGGCCTGGCGGGCCTGCGGGTCGGCTTCGCCATCGCGCACGAGCCGGTGGCGGCCGCGCTGCGCAAGGTCGCCACCCCGTTCGGCGTGAGCCAGCTCGCCCAGAACGCCGCCGTCGCCTCGCTGCGCGCGGAGGAGGCGCTGCTGGAGCGGGTGGAGGCGCTGGTCGAGGAGCGCACCCGGGTGGTGGCCGGGCTGCGCGCCCAGGGCTGGGAGATCCCGGACTCGCAGGCCAACTTCGTCTGGCTCTGGCTCGGCGAGCGCTCGACGGAGTTCGCCGCCGCCTGCGCCGAGGCCGGCGTGATCGTGCGGCCGTTCCCGGAGGGCGTGCGGGTGTCGATCGGCGAGGCCGAGGGCAACTCGATCTTCCTCTCGGTGGCGGAGGCCTTCCGCAAGTCGCTCTGACTTCTCCCCAGGGGCCCGCAGGGGCGCGCCGGTTCTCCGGCGCGCCCCTGCGGCGTTCCCGCACGGCTCTCTCTCCCGCCGGTGCCGCGCGGGTCCCTCGGTGTCGCGCGGTTCCGTGAGAACGCCCTCAGAACATCCTGCCGGAAGGCTGGAGGTCGCTGGGAGCCCGCTGGGAGTTCGGCCAACGGCCGCCCACGGGGTGGCCAAGGCGTCCGCGCGGGCGGGGTGATCCGTCCGCAATGCCCGGATCCGGCCGGTCAGCCTTCTCCCAGCCGGGGCCCAGGACGACGCAAGAGCTCCCCGGGAAGCTGTCCGGCATGAAGGTGCTCCCACGGCGGCGAGGCGCCGTCCTCGTCAACTCCGCGCTCGGCGTGGCCCTGCTGGGCGGTGCCGCCCTGGTGTACGCCACGGTCAGCGGCAGCTCCGGCCCGGCTTCCGCGAAGCCCGCGGCCCGTACCGCGACGGTGTCCAAGGGCACCGTCCTGGCCACCGTGTCCGGATCCGGCACCCTGGTCTCACCGACCGACGCGGCCCAGGACTTCACCACCGGTGGCAAGCTCACCGCGGTCAAGGTCGCGGTCGGGGACGCCGTGAAGAAGGGCCAGGTGCTCGCCACCGTCGACACCACGGCGGCCCAGCAGCAGGTGGACGCGGCCCAGGCGGCCCTCACCACCGCCCAGGCCAACCTCACCAAGGCCCAGGCCGGCGTCACCACCACGACCACCGAGCAACTGCCGGGCGCCACCTCCGCCGCCACCCCCGGCGGCGGGGCCGGCAGCGGTGGCCGCGGGGCGGGCGGGAGCAGTACGCCCGCCCCGCAGACCACCACCGTCACCACCACCAAGGTCGACGACGCGGCCGTGGCCCAGGCCCAGCAGCAGGTCGCCACCGCGCAGACCAACCTCGCCAACGCCCAGGCGGCGCTATCCGGCACCACCCTGACCGCTTCGGTGGACGGCACCGTCGCCTCGGTCTCGGGCAAGGTCGGCGACAGCGTCGGGGCCACCGCGGGCGGTTCCAGCTCCTCCACCAAGTCCACGGGGAGCAGCGTGAGTTCGGCGTCCGCCCCGAGCGGCTTCATCGTGCTCACCAACCCGACCGGGATGCAGGTCACCGCGAACTTCTCCGAGCTCGACTCGCTCAAGCTGAAGAAGGGCGAGGCGGCCACCGTCAGCCTGAACGCCCAGTCCGACACCAAGCTCAACGCGACCGTCCTGTCGGTCAGTTCGCTGCCCACCGGCAGCGGCTCCGGCGGCGCGGCCGGCTCCGCCGCCGTCCAGTACGCGGCCACGCTCCAGATCACCGGTGACACCAGCACCCTGCGCACCGGCCTCAGCGCCACCGTCCAGGTGATCACCGGCGAGGCCGACAACGCGCTCTCGCTGCCCACCTCCGCGCTGTCCGGCACCGGCACCTCGCGCACCGCGACCCTGGTGCAGCCGGACGGCGCCACCGAGCGGGTCACCGTCGGCGTCGGGGTCGAGGGCGACAGCACGGTGCAGGTGGTCTCCGGGCTGAAGGAGGGCGACAAGGTCGAACTCCCCACCACCAGCGGCGGCAACGGCTTCCCGAACGCCTCCTTCCCGGGCCTCGGCGGCAACCGGGGCGGGGCCGGCGGGGCCGGCGGCGGGGTCTTCCCGGGCGGTGCCGGGGGTGCCGGCGGGGCCGGTGGCGGTGGCGCCGGTGGCGGGGCCGCCCGCGGCGGCAGGGGCTGAGCGCGGTCATGCGTCACGTCATCGACAAGCGCGTCCCCGCGCACCCCGTGCCGGTGATCCGGATCCGCCGGCTCACCAAGGCGTACGGGCACGGCGACGCCACCGTGCACGCGCTGCGCGGCCCGTCGGATCCGGAGACCGGCGAGCCGCAGGGCGTCAGCCTGGACATCGAGCAGGGCGACTACGTCGCCGTGATGGGCAGCTCCGGCTCCGGCAAGTCCACCCTGATGAACATCCTCGGCTGCCTGGACGTCCCGACCGCCGGCCGCTACCTGCTGGACGGCACCGACGTCGGCCACCTCGACGAGCAGCAGCTCGCCCTGGTGCGCAACCGCAAGATCGGCTTCGTCTTCCAGTCCTTCAACCTGGTGCCCCGCACCACCGCCCTCGCCCAGGTCGAACTGCCGCTCGCCTACGCGGGCGTGCGCACCGCCGAGCGGCGCCGCCGGGCGATGGCCGCGCTGTCGCTGGTCGGGCTGGCCGAGCGGGCCGGCCACAAGCCCAACGAGCTCTCCGGCGGCCAGCAGCAGCGCGTCGCGGTGGCGCGGGCGCTGGTGACGGCGCCCGCGATGCTGCTCGCCGACGAGCCGACCGGCAACCTCGACAGCCGCTCGACGGAGGAGGTGCTGGCCCTGATCGACGGCCTCAACGCCACCGGCCGCACCGTTGTGCTGATCACCCACGAGGACGAGGTCGCCCGGCACGCCAAGCGGGTGCTGCGGCTGGTCGACGGGCAGGTCGTGAGCGACCTCCGGCAGGCGCCCGTGGAGGGGCCGCCGCCCTTCCTGGACCGGGTGGGGGTGTCGGCGTGATGCTCTGGCAGACGCTCCGCTTCGCGGTCGGCGGCCTGGCCGCCAACAAGGTGCGCTCGGCGCTCACCATGCTCGGGGTGCTGATCGGCGTGGCCTCGGTGATCCTGCTGCTGGCGGTCGGCAACGGCTCCTCGGTGGCGGTCAAGGACTCGATCACCTCGCTCGGCACCAACGCGCTGACGGTCAGCTCCGGTTCGGCGAACGGCGGCTCCCGGGCCACCTCCTCGGTCAAGAAGCTCACGGTCGCCGACGCCAAGGCGCTGGCGAGCGACGGCGACGCGGCCGCGATCCGGTCGGTCGCCCCGGTGGTCACCACCAGCGGGACGGCGCTGTACGGGAACGTCTCGTACAGCCCGGGCTCGATCGTCGGCACCTACCCGTCGTACTTCGAGACCGCCAACCAGAAGGTCGCCCACGGCGAGTACTTCACCGACGACGACGTGCTCGACTCCCGCAAGGTCGCGGTGCTCGGCGCGACGACGGCCAAGCAGCTGTTCGACACCGAGAACCCGGTCGGCAAGCCGGTCGTCCTCGGCGGCACCCCGTTCACCGTGGTCGGCGTGCTCCAGGCCAAGGGCGGCAGCGGCTTCACCGACCCGGACGACGTGGTCATCGCCCCGCTGCCGACCGTGCAGAACGCCTTCACCGGCTTCGGCTCGGTCAACCAGATCCTGGTCCAGGCCGCGAACGCGGACAGCACCACGGCGGCCCAGTCCGAGATCACCCGGGTGCTCCTCGGGACGCACGCGATCGCCGACCCGGCGAAGGCGGACTTCCGGATCACCAGCCAGGCCTCGCTGCTCACGGCGAGGGAGAGCACCACCAAGACCTTCACGGTGCTGCTCGGCGCGGTGGCGGCGATCTCGCTGCTGGTCGGCGGCATCGGGATCACCAACATCATGCTGGTGACGGTCACCGAACGGACGCGCGAGATCGGCATCCGCAAGGCGCTCGGCGCGCCGCGCGCGGTGATCCTGGGGCAGTTCCTCACCGAGTCGACGCTGCTGTCGGTGATCGGCGCGGGCTTGGGCGTGGCGGCCGGGATCGCCGGCTCGCACTTCAGCATCGTCGGCATCAAGCCGGTGGTGATCCCCGAATCGGTGATCGGCGCGTTCGCCATCGCCGTCGCCATCGGGCTGTTCTTCGGCAGCTACCCCGCCAACCGGGCCGCCTCGCTGCGGCCGATCGACGCCCTCCGGCACGAGTAGGACTCCACAGTCATGAGCAAAGAGGTCATGCGCAAAGAGATCGCCAGGGTCAGCCCGGACGCCGGGACGGACGCTGGGACCGACGCCGGCACCCCGGCCGAGCAGCTCGCCCTGCTCGCCACCCCGCCGGACGCCCGCGACGTGAGCGCCGAACTGGCCGCGCCGCCGAGGCGGAAGCTGCCGTGGCTCAGCCTGGTGCTGGCGGGCGGCGTGATCGCCACCGGGGCCTTCGCGGGCGGGGTCTGGTACCAGAAGGACAACGGGCCGGCGGGCGGCGGGAAGTCCTCCGCCCGGCCGGCTGCGGCCGCGGCGGCTCAGGGCGGGGGCTATGGGCAGGGGCAGAACGGGTCCCGTCGCCAGGGGCAGGGCGGTCAGGGCGCGGGGCAGGGCGGTTTCGCCCGGGGCACGGTCAAGGCCGTCGACGGCAGCACCGTCTACCTGACCGACGCCAACGGCAACACCATCAAGGTCACCACCGGCGACGCGACGAAGGTCCAGCTCAACAAGGAGGGCAAGGTCGGAGACCTCCAGCCCGGCCAGAGCGTGACCGTCGTCGGCACCCCCGACGCCAACGGTGGCTACACCGCCAGCCAGCTGGTCGAAGGGGCCGCCGGTGGTGCGGGCGGGCTCGGCGCGGGTGGTCTCGGCGGTGGCGGCTTCGGTGGTGCCGGTGGCGGTGCTCCCAGGAACCCGTCCGGCGGCTGACCCGGAGCCGACGGACGCCGCGAGGCCCTCGCCCCTTCGGTGGGCGAGGGCCTTCGCGTGTTCAGCGGCTCACTGCTCCCACACCGCGTTCCGGTCCAGGTCCCGGAGCAGGTGGAGGAGGTTGATCAGGGTGCTCACGGGCGCGTTGCCGAAGTCGACCAGGAGACGCCCGTCGAGGATGGTCTCCCCGGCCGCGGCGGAGCCCCAGAGGAGGCCGTACGGGAGGCCCCGGCGGTGCAGCTCCCCGAGGAGGGCGGTGATGTGCGGGGCGGTGAAGTCCCGCATCCGGGGATCGTCGGGGGCGATCGGTTCGCGGGTCACGCGATGGAGTCCAGCTCGTACCAGACGGTTTTGCCGCGTTTCTGGGGGTCGACGCCCCAGCGGTGGGTGAGGCCGGAGACGAGCTGGAGGCCCCGTCCGGTCTCGGAGAGGAAGTCGAGGGACTTCTCGTTCGGGAGCGCGTCGCTCTCGTCCGCGACGCAGACCCGGAGGGTGCGGGCGTCAAGGGAGAAGTAGACGACGGGCGAGGCGGTGTGAGCGTGTCGCCACGCGTTGACGATCAGTTCGCCGAGGGCGAGCTCGGCGTTGAAGATGGTCTCGGTGTCCCAGGCGGCGCGGGTCAGGACGTCCCGCAGGGCCTGCCGGGTGAGGGTGAGCGAGGGGGTGTTGAGGGTGCACACGGGAACCTCCGAGAGGCATGAGTGTGGAGGGGGAAGGCCGTGAGCCAGGCCAGGGGCTGGTTGCTCTTCGGCGGGAGGGCAGTTGGCGCCTACTGCCCGGAACCAAGGCGTGTCTGACGATCCATCGGATCGTTCTGGAAATGACGATAGCGCGCGTCGCCACAGATTTGTGGCGATCCACGAGAAGTTCCCCCGAACGTGGTTGTCTTTCTGCGGCAGACTGATCCCATGGCCCTACGATCGAACCCAACCCTCCGTCAGCTGAGGTTGGGCGCCGAGCTGCGCAGGATGCGGGAACAGGCCGGCCTGGGCGGCAGCCAACTCGCCCGCGCACTGGGCATCAACCCCGCCCACGTGACCCAGATGGAGAGCGGCAGGACCGGAATCAGCGTCGAACGCCTGCGCACCATCGCCGCGTTGTGCATGTGCGTCAACGAACCCTTGATCGACGCGCTCGCGGACATCATCACGGACCGCGACAAGGGCGGCTGGTGGGAGGAGTACCGCGGAAACCTTTCGCAGGACTTCCTTGAGGTCGCTGAAATCGAAGCTCACGCAGGAGGCCTCTCGGTCTACACGATGGCCTTCATCCATGGGCTGCTTCAGACCAATGCCTACGCCTCAGCTGTCTTTGCTCGCTCCTACCCGCCTTTGCCGGAGCACGAGGTCGATCTGAGGGCATCCTTTCGCTTGCGGCGTCAGCACATCATCCGGTCCGATGCGACTCCATACACCGCATACATCCACGAAGCAGCACTGCGCATGCAGTTCGGTGGAGCCAAGGTCCAGGCCGAGCAGCTTGAAGCCCTTGTCGAGGCCTCGGAGAGGCCCAACATCTCCATCCGAGTCGTGCCGTTCGACGTCGACATGATTCCGCTACCCAATGAGAACTTCACGTACGTCGAGGGTCCGGTTCAGGAGCTCGACACAGTCCAGTCGGACTCGGGCGTCGGAAACCTTCTCTTCGACGCCCCAGCCCACACAGCCAGGTTTCGGTCGCTGCTCGCCCGGATCGGCTCATCTGCTCTCTCGCGGGAGGAGTCCCGAGAGTTTATCCGCTCCATCAAGAAGGACATGGAAAGTAAATATGCGTAACTCCACCTGGCAGAAGTCCAGTTTCTCGGGCTCGAACGCCGACTGTGTTGAGGTGCGGACCATCGATGGTGTGATCGAACTCCGCGAGTCCGACGAGGGTGACGTCATCGTTCGTACGACCGCTCGCAAGTTCGCGTCCCTCCTCCAGGGTGCGAAGGCGGGCGAGTTCGACCGCCTGATCACCTCCCGCGCCTAGCGAATCGTTCCGGTGGCCCCTTGCTGCTACGCAAGGGGCCACCGGTAAATCGATGGCCGGTTCGGCTGGGCCCGATGAAGATCGCAGGATGCACCCCTTCCTGCAGACCGAGCGTCTCCTCCTGCGGTCGTTCACCGAGGCCGACCTCGACGACCTCTTCGCCCTCGACGACGACCCCGAGGTCATGCGCTTCATCAACGGCGGCAAGCCGGCCGACCGCGAGGCGATCCGCACGCGCACCCTGCCCCGCCTCCTCCACGACCACCCGTGTTCCGGCGCCCGGGGCTTCTGGGCAGCCGAGGAACGCACCACCGGTACCTTCCTGGGCTGGTTCGAACTCCGTCCGCTCGACGACCACGATCCTGCCGTCGTCGAACTCGGCTACCGCCTGAACCAGTCCTCCTGGGGCAAGGGTTACGCCACCGAGGGCTCGAGGGCCCTCGTCGCCAAGGGGTTCACCGACCTCGCGGTGGAGCGGGTCACCGCGAACACCATGGCGGTGAACGCGCGCTCCCGGCGCGTGATGGAGAAGTCGGGGCTGTCGTTCCTCCGGAGCTACTTCGGGGACTGGCCGGAGTCGATCCCTGGGTCCGAGCACGGCGAAGTCGAGTACGAGCTCCTCAAGGCGACCTGGGAAGCACAGGAAGTCGACCGGCCCGACTTCCCCCGCAGGTAGCGCACTTCAGGCCGGTGGCCCCCTTGCGGTCTCGCAAGGGGGCCACCGCACCGATACCCGTAACGCCTACGGTTGGATCACGAAGTACACCACCAAGCCCGCGGTCAGGCACAGGAACAGCTGCACCATGAAGCCCCAGGGGAGCGGCACTTCGTCCGTGTCGCCGGCCTGGTCGGCCGCGAGCTGCCGACGTGCGAGCTTCCCGAGGTGCCCGGCCGTCCCCAGCGCCATCGACAGCATCGCCAGCGCGTACATGGACAGCGCGCCGGCCGTGTTCATCCCGTTCGCGTGGGAGCGGCCGACCAGGAAGAGCGCCCCCAGGTCACGGCGTTCGCTCACGCCCACTCCCGAGCACACTATTCAGACCGCTCCGGCCCCGCGCCGCCCGAACCCGGCAAGATCCCCGCCGATCCGCTGCACGGTCCCGGCAAGCCCGCGCGGGAAGTCGGCCGGTCCGACTTCCTGCGCGAGGTGGCCGGTGAGGTTCAGTCGAGGCAGAACTCGTTCCCCTCGACGTCCTGCATGTTGAGGCACGACTCGTTCTTGTCGTCGGCGAGCAGCAGCTGCCCGCGCGTCGCACCCAGGGGGAGCAGCCGCGCGCACTCGGCCTCCAGCGCCGCCAGGCGCTCCGCACCCACCAGCCCGGTGCCGACCCGCACGTCGAGGTGCACCCGGTTCTTGACGACCTTGCCCTCGGGGACGCGCTGGAAGTACATGCGCGGGCCCACGCCCGTGGGGTCACTGGCCGCGAACCACGCGCCCCGCTCCTCGGGCGGCAGCGAGCGCTGGTAGTCCTCCCACGTGTCGAACCCCTCCGGCGTGGCCGGCGGGACGTACCCCAGGGCCTCGCACCAGAAGCGGCCGACTTGCTCCGGGTCCGCGCAGTCGAAGGTGATCTGGATCTGCTTGACCGATGCCATCGGGCCACCATAGCCATGACAAGCAGGCCCCGCCGCTCAATTTTCCGGCGCGGGGCCGCAGGTCGGCGGGGGTGGGGCTGGACCCACCCCGCTGTGGGGCTGGACCCATACCGGGCCGCCGGCCCGCTCCGTAGCGTCGTTCCCACAACGACACGGAGGGGAAGGAACCATGGCGACCACGACCGACCAGTCCACCTTCACCACGGTGAAGAAGTGCATCGCGCTCTTCGGAGCGGGCGGCGCCGTCGTCCTCGGCACGGTCGCCGTGATGGCGTCCACGGGGCACGCGACGACGCCCTTCATGTGGATCCGCGGCGTGATCTTCCTCGCCATCGCGCCCTTCCTCCACCGGCTGGCCACCCGCGCCGCCGCCGGCTCCGCCAGGGCCTTCGACCGTGTCCGCACCCTCACCACCGCCATGCCGATCGCCATCATCGCGGTGGACCTGATCCCCGGCCTCTGCCCGCCCTGGTACGCCGTCCTCCAGAGCCTCTCCGCCCTCCCCCTCATCGCTGTCGCCATCCTCACCCGCACCCCCACCCTCCGCGCCACCTTCCCCAAGCACTGACCCAGGCCGCACAGGAACTCGGCCCGCCCACCCCTACCCGGCGGGGGCCTGGGGCCCCCCCCCCGCGCGCCGGCGCCCCACCACCACCCCACCCACAGCGAGGAGACACCCGTGCGCGTGCGCATGCTCGTCCAGATCTCCGGCACCCGCAACGGCCAGGACTGGCCGCCGCCCGGCGCCGTCCTCGACCTGCCCGAGGCCGAGGCCCTCCAGCTCGTCGCCCACCGCAACGCCGCCGTCGTCGAGGAACAGGACGATCCCGAGGCCGAGCAGGACGACACCGATCCCGAGGGCGGCCAGGACGACACCGATCCCGAGGGCGGCCAGGACGACACCGATCCCGAGGGCGGCCAGGACGACACCGATCCCGAGGGCGAGACCACCGAGGACGGCACCGGCGCGCGCCGCCGCGGCCGCCCGCGCCTGCCCCGGGACGCCGAGGGCAACATCGTCCGGCCGTGACCACCGACTACGCCACCCTCGACGCGCTGAAGATGGCGCTCCAGATCGACGCGGGCGACCTCACCCGGGACCCACTGCTCACCATGGCGCTGAGCGCGGCCGCGCGCGGCATCGACTCCGCGACCGGCCGGCGTTTCTGGCTCGACCCGGCCCCGACCGCCCGCACCTACAACCCCACCGGCCGGACCCTGAGCACCGACGGCGGCGAGCGCCTGGTCGTGGACGACATCGGCGACACGGCCGGCCTGCTCGTCGAGACCGGCACCGCCGGCGCCTGGACGGCCGTCACCGGCTACGAGACCGGGCCGGACAACGCGATCGTGCGCGGCCGCCCGGTCACCGCGCTCGTCAGCCCGGCCGGGACCTGGGGCGGCGGCACCACCCGCGTGCGGGTCACCGCCCGCTGGGGCTGGCCCGCCGTCCCCGACGACATCGTCCAGGCCACCCTCATCCAGGCCGCCCGCCTCTACCGGCGCAAGGACTCCCCCGAGGGCGTCACCGGCTCCGCCGAGTGGGGCGTCGTCCGGCTGTCCCGCCGCGACCCGGACGTCTGGGCACTGATCGAACACTTCATCCTTCCCGGCTTCGGATAGGAGGCCCCCGCTGTGCAGTTCGCCGCCGTGCGCGCCGCCATCGCCGACGCCGCCCGCGCCGTCACCCTCCCGGCTGGCGCCGCCAAGCTCACCAGCACCGGCTACACCCCCGACAGCGTCAGCGCCCCGCACTTCTTCGTCGGCGAGTACACCGTCGACTACGACAAGACGTTCGGGCGCGGCCGGGACGAGGCGGAGTTCACGGCCCGTGTCCTCGTCGGCCGCCAAGACGACCGCGCCGCCCAGCTCATCCTCGACGCCATGCTCTCCGGCGCCGGCCCTGCCTCGCTGAAACAGGCGATCGAGGCCGCCCGCGGCGCCCCCGGCCAGGCCGCCCTCGGGGGCCTGGCCGACGACCTGAGGGTCGAGCGGGTCCAGGGCTACCGCTGGTACGAGCACGCCGGCACCCAGTACGTAGGCGCGGAGATCATCATCCGCGTCATCGGCGACGGAAGGACGTGACCGATGCCCGCCCAAGTCCTCACCGACACACGCCTGTTCGCCGCCGGCGCTGACCTGACTGGCGCCTCCAACAAGGTCGAACTGTCCTCCGAAGTGGAGGTCAAAGAGCGCACGGTCTTCGGCACGGGCGGCTGGAAGCTGGTCCAAGGCGGCCTGCGCTCCAGCAACCTCAGCGCGGAGGGCTTCTGGGAGGCCGGTGATCCCGGCCTGGTCGACGACGCCACCTGGGCAACGATCGGTGGCGTCGTCCCGTGGACCGTCGCCCCGCTCCAGGCCGCCGTCGGCTCCCTCGCCTACCTCACCCAGGCACTGCGCACCGACTACACCCTCGGCGGCGCGGTGGGAGACCTCGCCCCGTGGCAGGCCGGCGCGTCCGGCACCGGCGTGACGGCGCGCGGGCAGATCGCCCACCCACCCGGCACCGCCCGCTCCAGCAACGGTTCGGGCACCGCGCTCCAACTCGGCCCCGTGCCGGACGGCACGCGGCTCTACGCCACGCTGCACGTCCTCTCGGCCGCCGGGACAACCCCCTCGCTCACCGTCCGCATCGAGTCCGCGGCCGACGCCGCGTTCACCACCCCGACCACCCGCGCCACGTTCACGGCCGCCACCGGCCTCGGCGGCCAGGCCCTCGCCACCACCGGCCCGCCCGTCACCGACACCTGGTGGCGCATCGCCTGGACCGTCGCCGGCACCGGCAGCCCCTCGTTCGCGTTCGTCGCCGCCCTCGGCATCCAGTAAGGAGCCCCCGCCCATGCCCACCATGGTCCTCACCGCCGCCTACCTCAACATCGGCGGCAACGTCCTGTCCGACTACACCCGCAAAGTGGAAGTCGCGGTCGAGGTCGAGGAGAAGGACGTCACGACCTACGCCTCGCTGGGCTGGAAGGTCGTCATCGGCGGCCTCAAGTCAGGCACCGTGGCCCTGGAGTTCCTCCAGGACTACGCCGCCACCAAACTCGACTCGATCATGTGGCCACTGCTCGGCACCGTCGTCCCCTTCGAGGCCCGCGCCGACCAGGCCGCAGTCGGCCCGTCCAACCCCAAGTACAGCGGCAACATCCTCGTGAAGGAATGGTCGCCGATCTCCGGCAGCGTCGGCGACGAGGCCAGCGTCGGTGTCAGCTACCCGACCTCGGGCGCCGTCACCCGCGCCACCAGCTGATGACCCAGAACAACCCCGTAGACCTCTCGGTCAGCTTCGAGGGCATCGACGCCCTCACCGCTGCGCTGCGCGCCGAGGAGGACGGCAAGCTGCTGCGCCGAGACCTCGCCAGGGGCATGCGCGACGCGCTCAAGCCCGCGGCCGAGCAAGCCAAGTCCGGGATCATGTCGATGACCGCGACCACCACCACGGCCCCCGCGCTGCGCTCCGCGATCGCCAAGAAGATCCGCCCCGAGGTCAAGTTGGGCGGGCGCTGGACCGGGGCCAGAGTCAAGTCTCGCAAGATCGCGGGGATCAGAGGCTTTGCCAACGCCCCCAAACGCACACAGCGCGCCGGAGGTTGGCGCACCCAGACGTTCGGTCGCGGCGCCTGGCGCGTCCAGCACGGCAAGGTCCAGTGGTTCGACCGCGCCATGTCCCCGAACTCCGCCGCCTACCGCCAGGCCGTCGCCGACGCGATGGAAGCCATGGCCCGCCGGATCGCCGACCGGGCCCGATAGGAGACCACCACCCATGTACCTCGTCTACGAGCCCGAGGGCAGCGACGAACCGCAGCGCTGGAAGTACCAGCCCACCAAGCTGATGTCGGCCGAGCGCGAGCGGCTGGAGAAGCTCACCGGCCGGGACTTCAGCGCGTTCACTCAGGCCGTCCTCGCGGGCAACTCCCTCGCCCGCCGCGCGCTGCTGTTCATCTTCCTCAAGAGGCAGCACCCCGCCACGCGCTTCGACGACGTCGACTTCGCGTGGGACGAGCTGCGCCTGGAGCTGTCCCGCGCCGAGCTGGAGCAGGTCCGCGAGCAGGCCGCCGAGACGGCCCCGGCCGACCAGCGGGCCGCGGTCCTGGCCCAGCTCGACAAGGAGATCGCCGAGGCCTACGAGGACCCGGAGGGAAAAGTGCTTCCGCCGATCGCCGGGTGAGGCGACTCGGCGATGCCGCGCACCTCCTCGGGATCCGCCCGTGGGAGTGGGCGCTGATGACGGTCGAGGAGACCGACCGGGTCTTGGCCTGGCTCGACTCCTACGAGCAGCAGGTGACCGAGGCCCGCGCCCAGCGGTAGCCCGCACAGCAACGAGCACGAGGAGGTGAACATGGCCTCCGACACCTCCCTCGTGTTCAACCTGATCGCCAAGGACCGGGCGTCGGCCGTGTTGGGCCAGATGAAGGAGAAGGTTGCGACGGCGGCGGCCGGGATCTCCGCCGGCGTCGCCGGAGCGCTCGGCAAGGGCGTGCTGGACAACCTCGACATGGGCGCGGCCTCGGACAAACTGGCCGCGCAGCTCGGCGTCGGTGCCGAGCGCGCCGCCGAGCTGTCCAAGACCAGTGCCGCGGTCTACAAGAAGGCCTGGGGCGAGAGCACCGCCGACGTCAACGACGCGATCAAGGGCGTCGTCCAGAACATCGGCGGCGACGCCGCGACCACCGGTCTGGAGCGCATCACCACCAAGGCCATGGCGCTCGCCAAGACGTTCGACGTGGATGTCGCCGAATCCACCGCCGCAGTAGGCCAGTTCCTGCGCACCGGCCTCGCCAAAGATGCCGACGAGGCGTTCGACATCATCACCAAGGCCATGCAGTCTGGGGTCGACAAGAGTGGTGACCTGATCGACACCGTCGGCGAGTACTCCACGCAGTTCCGGCAGCTGGGCCTGGACGGCGCAACAGCAACGGGCCTGCTGGCCCAAGGACTTCGGGCCGGCGCCCGCGACGCCGACACCGTCGCCGACGCACTGAAAGAATTCGTACTTATCGCTCAAAAGGGCGATGACGCGACGATGGCCGCGTTCAAGGGCATCGGCCTCAACGGCAAGGAAATGCAGCGAGTCTTCGTCGAGGGCGGCCCCAAGGCAGCGAGCGCACTCGATCAAGTGTTCGACAGGATTCGGTCGATCAAGGACCCGGTGGAGAAAAATAACGCGGCCCTTGCGCTGTTCGGGACGAAGAGCGAGGACACCCAGAAGGCGTTGATGTCGCTCGACCCGTCAAGCGCGAAGGCGGCGCTCGGCGACGTCGCCGGGGCCGCCGACCAGATGGCCAAGACCATCGGCGACAACCCGGCGGCCGCGCTGGAGCGCTTCAAGCGCGAGGCGACCATGAAGCTTGCCGAAGTCGGGGGCCAGCTCGTCCAGTTCGGACAGGCGCACGCTAGTTGGGTGCAGCCGCTCGCGATCTCCCTCGGCGTGGTCGCGGGGGCGATCCTCCTCGTCCAGGGCGCCACCATGGCGTGGGCCGCCGCCCAGGGCATCTGGACCGGTGTCCAGACGATCGCCACCGCAGCTCAGTGGGCGTGGAATGCCGCCCTTGCGGCCAACCCCATCACGCTGATCATCATCGCCGTCATGGCCCTAGTCGCCGCCGTCGTCCTGCTCTGGCAGCACTCCGAGGCGTTCCGCGACATCGTCACGAGCTGCTGGACCGTGGTGTGGGGCGCGATCTCCGGGGTCTACAACTGGGTCGCCGCCAACTGGCCTCAGATGATGGGGATCCTGGTCTCGCCGATCACCGCCGCCGTGTCGTGGATCTCGCGCAGCTGGGACTCGCTGCGCGCCGGCGCGGGCGCCGCGTTCGACTTCGTGGCCAGCCTGCCCGGCCGGATCGCCGCCGGCTTCGCGAGCCTGGGCGAGATCATCATGAGCCCGTTCCGGGCGGCGTTCAACGGCATCGCGAGGCTCTGGAACAGCACCGTCGGCCGGTTGTCGTTCACCGCGCCGGACTGGATCCCGTACTTCGGCGGCAAGGGCTTCAGCATGCCTCACATCCCCATGCTCGCCCAGGGCGGGCACATCACCGGATCCGGCACCGTCCTCGTCGGCGAGGCCGGGCCCGAGCTGCTCAACCTCCCCGGCGGGGCCACCGTCACCCCGCTCTCCCGCGCCGCCGCCGGCGGCGGTGTCGTCGAGGTCCGTATCACCCTCGACACCGCCGGCGCCGATTCCGACATGCAGCGCCTGATGCGTCGGATCACCCGGGTCAGCGGGCAGGGCAACGTCCAGACCGCGTTCACGTAGAAAGGGGGCGGCCCGGGTGGCCTTCCCGACAAGTCCGCTGGGAGTCCGCGTCGACCTCCAGATTGACGGCACCTGGACCGACATCACCGCCGATGTCCGCCTGGGCGACCGCATCCACATCGAGCGCGGCCGACACGACGAGGCCTCCCGCTGCGACCCCGCCAAGTGCACCATGACCCTCAACAACCCCAGCGGGAAGTACAGCCCCCGCAACGCGGCGAGCCCGCTGTACGGGCGGATCGGCCGCAACACCCCGCTCCGGGTTCGGGCGCCCGGGCCGCTGCGCTACCTCGACATCACCGGAGCCCCAGGCGGCCGCGCCACCACCCCCGACGCGGCCGCCCTCCGCATCACCGGCGACATCGACATCCGGATCGAGTTCGACCGGCTGTGGTCCCTGCCGCCCGCCGACAACAACTTCTACGAGCTCGTCGGCCGCCACAACGGCGCCTCCACCGGCCGCAGCTGGAGACTGCACGTCGGCAACAAGTACCTCAGCCTGGACTGGACCACGGACGGTACGACCGCGACCGCACGATCGATGATCTCGTCCGTGCCCATCGACGACCTGCCCCCGACCGGACGCCTGGCCGTCCGGGCCACCCTGGACGTCGACAACGGTGGCGGCGGGTGCACCGCCCGCTTCTACACCGCCGCCAGCATCGCCGGGCCCTGGACGCCGCTCGGCACTCCGGTCACCGCCACGGGCATCACCACCATCTACCCCGGCGTCGCGCCCCTGGTCATCGGCGACAACCCGGACATCCCGATCCCCGCGGTGCCCGCTCACGTGCTGCGCGCCGAGGTCCGCAACGGGATCGACGGCGTGGTCGTCGCCGGTCCGGACTTCACCGCCCAGGCCTCGGGCACCACGGCGTTCACCGACTCCGCCGGCCGGACCTGGAGCATTGTCGCCCCCGCTGCCATCTCCGACCTCGTCTCCCGGTTCACCGGCGAGGTGTCCAGCTGGACGCCCCGCCGGGACGTCTCCGGCCACGACACCTACATCCCCATCCAGGCCGCCGGCATCATGCGCCGCCTCGGCCAAGGCGCGGCCCCGCTCCAGAGCACACTGCGACGCTCCGTCCCGTCCGGCCGGCCTCTCGCGTACTGGCCGCTGGAGGACGAGCGGGGCGCCACCCAGGCCTACAGCCCGATCCCCGGGGTCGCCGCCCTGGAGACCACCGCCGTGGACTTCGCCGCCGACAGCGACCTGCCCGGCTCCGCACCGCTGCCCACGCTCCGCACCGGCGCACGGCTGCGCGGCACCGTCCCGGCCCCCGCGGCGACGCCGACGTCGTGGCAGATCACCCTGATGTACCGGTGCGAGACCTTCCCGGCCGCGACGTCCCGCCTGCTCGCATGGTCGGCCACCGGCACGGTACGCACGTGGATCCTGGACGCGGGGGCGCTCGGCGGCACCGCGATGCACCTGTACGGCCTGTCCGCCACCGGTGCCACGGTGTTCGACTACCTCGCGGCGTCGGACGTGGTCGCCGGGCCGGAGTGGCGCCAGCTCGTCATCACCGCCACGCAGCACGGCGCCCAGGTCGACTGGGAGATGATGTGGTTCCCCGTCAGCTCGCAGGAATCCGGCTACCACACCGGGTCGTACACGGGCACGCTCGGTGTCCCGACCGACATCGACGCGCAGCTCGGCGACGGCCTGACCGGCATGTCCCTCGGGCACCTGGCCGTGTTCGGAGCCGTCACGGACGTCTACACCCGCGCCGACAACGGGTGGACCGGCAACCGGCCGTCCGAGCGGATCGGTCGGCTGTGCGGTGAGGAGGGCGTGCCGGTCGTGACCCAGGGGGCCGTCGATCCCCAGGTCGCGCTGGGGGCGCAGCGCCCGGGCGCGCTGTTGGCGCTGCTCCAGGAAGCGGCCGACGCGGACCACGGCGTCTTGGCCGAGCGGATCGACGACCTCGCGCTCTGGTACCGGGCGGGTCACCTGGCCTACAACCAGGCCCCGGCGCTCGTCCTTGACTACGCGGGCGGCGACGTCGCCCCGCCGCTGGAGCCCGCGGACGACGACCAGAGCGTGAGGAACGACATCACCATCACGCGGGCGGGCGGGTCCAGCGCCCGAGCCGTCGACACGACCAGCCGCATGTCGACGCAGCCCCCTCCGGCCGGCGTCGGCCGGTACGACGAGGGCGTCACCCTGAGCCTGTGGCAGGACGAGCAGCTGCCCGACCTCGCGGGCTGGCGACTGCACCTCGGCAGCTGGGACGGACCCCGGTACCCCACCGTCCACATCGACCTTGCGGCCTCACCCCGCCTGATCCCCGCCGTCGTCGGCGGCCTGGACCTCCGCGACCGGATCGACCTCGTGAACCTCCCGGCCGAGGATGGCCCCACCACGGTCCCGCTGCTCGTCGAGGGCTACAGCGAGACCATCGGCCTGTACGACTGGGACCTCGTGATCGCCTGCCAGCCCGCCGGGCCCTGGACGGTCGCCCTGCTCGACGACCCGGCCCTCGGCCGTACCGACACCGCCGGCAGCACGCTGGCCGCCGGAGCGGGCCCGACGGCCACCACCCTCTCCATCGCCACGACCTCCGGCCCGCTGTGGACGACCGACCCGGCCGCCTGCCCGTTCGACCTCACCGTCGCGGGCGAGCGCATCACCGTCACGGCCGTGACCGGCACCACCAGCCCCCAGACCGCCACCGTCACCCGCTCCGTCAACGGCGTCATCAAGGCGCTGCCCGCCGGCGCGGACGTACGGCTGTGGCAGCCCGCCATCACAGCTCTGTGAAGGAGCACACGTGCCCTACCCGACCTGGACCGCCGGCCAGCGCATCACCGGCGCGCAGCTGGCCGCCATGGCGCCCGACATCATCGTGAAATCCTCCGACACCTCCCGGGCCAGCACCACCACGCTGGCCGCCGACCCGCACCTCCTCTTCTCGGTGGTGCCCGGGACGTACGTACTCGACGGCGGCATGTACTACGCCGGTGAATACAACAACGGCAACCTCAAGCTGGACTGGGCCGTCCCGCCCGGCACAGCGATGCGCTGGTCCGTGTCCGCGCCGGCGATCGGCGGCCAAGCCGCGTTCGCGTCGCAGTCCAGCGTGCCCGGCATTCCGCTCACCGTCGGCACGTACGGAGTCGGCGGCGCCGGCGACCTGACGTCCTGCCAGCCCATGGGCCACATCGTCGTCACCAACGCGGGGACGCTTCAGCTTCGCTGGGCACAAGCCGGCTCCCACACCACCGCCACCACCATCGCAGCCCCGTCCTGGCTGCGGCTCCAGCGCATCGCCTGACCGCCCCGGCAGCACACACCATCTGATCAAGCTTCACCCCTCCGCCCCCGACGCCATCGGCCCGGGGGCTTTCCCATGCCCAGGAGGCACCCGCCATGCAGATTGTCAGCCGCGCCGAGTGGGGCGCAGCGCCGTCGAAGTACCCGCTCGTCTCGATCTCGTCCACCCGGGGCGTGAAGATCCACTACGAGGGGACCGAGGTGCCCCGGTCCCTCGCGGACGATCACGGGCGGTGCGCGCCCCGGATGCGCGCGCTCCAGGCCTCGCACCTGGCCAACACGGCGGAGGACTACTCCGACATCGCTTACACCGCCGTCGTCTGCCCCCACGGCGCCGTCTTCGAGGGCCGCGGGGCCCGGCGGCGCACCGGCGCCAACGGCGACCCGACCCTCAACGCCGGCCACTACGCGGTGTGCGCCATGCTCGGCGACAGCGGGCTGACCGAGCCCACCGCGGCGCAGCTCGGCGGCCTGCGGGACGCGATCGAGTGGCTGCGCGCGGAGGGCGGGGCGGGCGACGAGATCCGCGGGCACCGCGACGGCTACGCCACCTCGTGCCCGGGCGCGCCGCTGTACGCCTGGGTCCAGGCCGGCGCCCCGCGCCCGGACGGCACCGAGGCGACGCCGCAGCCCGCGCCGGCGCCCGCCGAGGACGTCCCGGCCCGCTACCAGGCCGTCGTCGGCGGCCTGACCTACGGGTACGGCGCCGAGGGCCCGCACGTGACCGCGGTCGGCGAGGCCCTGGTGGCCCGCGGGTTCGGCGGGCACTACCGCTCCGGTCCCGGTCCGCTGTGGACGGACGCCGACACCCTCAACTACGCCGACTTCCAGCGCAGCCTCGGGTACGCCGGCGGCGACGCGGACGGCGTACCCGGCCCGCACTCGCTGCGCGCGCTGCTCGGCACCCTGCCCGGCGGCCGCACGGTGTCGCTCGCACACATCGTCGCCGCCGCCCAGGCGGACCCCGGCGCCGAGCAGGGCCACCAGACCCATGGCGAGGAGGCCCACGTCGTCGAGCAGGCCCTGGCCGACGAGGGCCTGCTGGACCCGCGCTGGGTGGACGGCTCGTTCGGCACCCGCACCATCGCCGCGTACGCCGCCTGGCAACGCCGCTGCGGCTACAGCGGCGGCGACGCCGACGGAATCCCCGGCCGCACCACCCTCGCCGCGCTCGGCGCGGCCCACCAGTTCACCGTCACCGAGTAGTAGGGAGATCCACGTGACCACGTCCCGCGCGTACTGGATCGACGTCGCCGAACGCACCGGCGCCACTGCCGCCGAGGCCGGCCTGGCCTACGCCATCACCGAGGCCAACAACCTCTCCGCGTGGTGGGTCCCGGTCCTCATACCGCTGCTCGCCGCCGCCAAGGGCACCTGCGCCCGCTTCGTCGGCCGCAAGGGAACCGCTTCGCTGCTCCCGGCCGGCGCCGACCCGGCGAGCCGCCCGTGACCGAGACCGGAATCACCGCGGTGGACACCGCCGTCCTGTGGGCGGCGGCCGCGGTCGCCCTCGCCGCGGCCGCCGGCCTCGCCTGGCGCATCCTTCGGGGCGCAGCGCGCTTCGCCGCGCGGGTGGACCAGCTCGCCGACGACTGGACCGGCACACCCGAGCGCCCGGGCGTACCGGCCCGGCCCGGAGTCATGGCCCGCTTGGACCAGCTCGACCACCGACTCGACGCCATCGACACCCGGCTCGACACCGTCGAACACGAGCTACACCCCAACTCGGGGTCGTCACTACGAGATGCCGTCGACCGCGTCGACCGCCGAACCGCCGCCCTCGACACCACGTAGCGCACGCCCCCGCCTCGGCCCCGGCCGGGACGGGGGCGCTTCGTCATGCCCGGGATCAGTACGTCGGACAGATGTGCTTACGGACGACCTCAAGGATCCGCTTCGACTTCTCGGGCCCGAACCCGTCCGGGTGTTTCGCCGAGGTGAATCGCTTGTTCGTGAGCTCGACCAGCCCCGCGGTGTCCTTGGGCGAGTCGGCGACGGACCGGCACTGATCACGACCTCGCGACACGGCCCGGTCCGGCTTGTCACTGACGATCTCCGGATCGATCGCCGTGAGCGCGGCGATGTAGGCCGACGTCGTGACAGCGTCCGGCTTTGGCGGGATTCCAGCGACCGCGGGCGCCGTTGTCTCGGCCGGCGCCGAGGCCTCGGGCGCAGCGGGTGCGGCCGCTGCCGAAGTCGGCTGGGCGGCGGCCGCGCTGCTCGGTGCCGCTGCCGCCCCGTTCGAGCTGGCGCTGGAACAGGCGGCCGAGCCGAACGCGAGCAGCGCGACGACGACGGCCGCGGCGGTGGTACGGGTGCGCATGGTCCCCCCTGGGACGGGTGTGGTGTGGGGGCGACGCTATCGGGCTACTGGTCGGTCGCGTACGTCCGTAGCCGACCTGTGACTCTTCGATTAGCGCCTTCTCGTGCTGCGACCGGATCACTAGGCTGCGGGGCATGCGATCCGTGGTGTTCGACATCGGCGAGACTCTGACCAGCGACACTCGGTATTGGGCGGACTGGGCCCGCTGGCTCGGCGTCCCCGCGCACACCATGTCCGCGCTGGTCGGCGGGGTACTGGCTCAGGGGCGGGACAACGCCGACGCGATCCGGATCATCAGGCCGGGCGTGGACGTGGCTGCCGAGTGGCGGGCCCGGCAGGCGGCTGGCCAGGGTGACCAGCTCGACGAGTCCGACCTCTACCCGGACGTCCGCCCTGCCCTGTCCCGGCTGCGCGAGGCCGTGTGGGTGGGTATCGCGGGCAACCAGAACGCCGCGGTGTCGGGTCTGCTTCGCGACCTCGCCCTCCCTGCGGACGCCATCGCCACCTCAGCCGAGTGGGGCATCGCTAAGCCCTCTCCGGAATTCTTCGCAAAGGTGATCGCCTGGGCCCCCGGCGCCCCGCACGAAATCCTCTACGTCGGAGACCACCCCGCCAACGACATCGCCCCGGCCCGGGCGGCCGGCCTGCGGGCTGCCCACCTTCGCCGCGGCCCGATCGGGCTCACGACCGCCGCGCCGGACGCCGACTGGACGGTCAACTCCCTGACCGAGCTGGCCGACCTGCTGACCGGCCAGTAGCAGGATCGCCCCGAGGGCGTACCCGCCGGGGCGATCCAGTCCGCCGCCGCGCGGGCGCCGGTACCGTTCCGAGTGCGACCACGGAACGGAGCCACTCTATGCCCGGAACCATTGCCTTGGCACTCGGGAAGCGACTCGAAACTGCCCGGCACGCAGCCAAGCTGACGCGACGCCAGGTTCACGAGGCTTCCGGTGTCAGCGTCAGCATGATTCGCAAGCTGGAGGATGGCGAACGCTGGCCGTCCGACACTGTCCTGGTGGCGCTGGCCCGGGCAGTGCAGACGTCCCCAGAAGAGCTGCTGGACGGCCCCCGCCGCTCCGACAGCCGGGTGCACCAGGCCATCCCGGCGATCCAGCGTGTCATCGCCGCATACGACCTGCCGGAGGACGGCCCCGTGCGGCCCCTGCCGGAGCTGGCGGCGGCCGTCGGCCGGGCGGTCGAGCAGCGAGTGCAGTCGCAGTACGCCCGGCTTGCCGAAGAGGCGCCGCCGTTGCTGGAGGAGCTGTTCCGGGCGGTCGATCAGGCGCGTGGGGCCGACCGAGCCCATGCCGCTCGCCTCCTCGCGCAGGCCGTCCGGTCGGCCGATGCGGTCGCCTACAAGTACCAGCATCGAGACCTGTCCGGCCGTCTGGTGGAGCTGATGCGCTGGGCCGCGTCGCTCGCCGCCGACCCGGCCCTGGAGGCCGCGGCGGCCTATGTGCGGATGGAGACGTTTTTCGCGGCCGGCCAACTCGGGCCGGGCCTGCGGTCGCTCCGGACCGCTGTCGACCGGATGCCGACGCTCGGCACAGAGCGCCTTGTGGCTGCTGCCGCAGCTCTGCACATGCGGGCCGCGGTCGCGGCGGGCCGGATGCGGCAGGCTGACGACGCCCGGCTCCACATGCGGGAGGCCGAAGCCTTGGCCGGCCGTGTCCCCGAGCGGCTGTACGACGGCACCGCGGTCGGCCCGGACTCCGTGGAGGTCCACCGCCTGGCGGTGGCAGTGGAGCTCGGGGACCCAGGGGACCTTCAGGAGGCGGTAGCCGCCGCGGCACGGTGGGCGCCGCCGCGGGACCTGCCTGCGGAACGCCGAAGCCACTACTACATCGACCTCGGCCGCGCCCAGGTACAACTCGGCCGGCCGCAGCATGCTGCCGAGTCGCTGCTGGTGGCCCGGCAGATCGCACCACAGCACGTCCGCGAGCACGGCCAGGTGCGTGCGGAGCTGGCGACGATGGTGCGGCTGACCCGTGGGCGCGACGCCCGGGTGATGGCGCTCGCTCGGTGGGCCCGGGCCGTGTAGGGGGTGCCACAGGTTGTGGCACTTCTGGGGGCAGTCGGCGGGGATCGTAGTCGATGTGAATGGGACACCAGACCCGGCCACGATCAGCCCTGCGCGACTCCACGGAGAGGCGTGCGTGACGTGCGGCTCTCCTGAGCCGCCGCTGGTCCCAGCCGGCCACGTCTACACCCCTACCGGCAAGTCCTCCGCTCCGCTCGGCTGGCCTGTGGTGGCGCACCCGGGCTGCCTCGAGGAGCGTCGCCGGTGACCTTCCTGCCCACCATCCAACCCGCAGCCGCCCGGCGGCCGCCCCACCCAGCACCAACAGGCGCTGCGGACGCGACCTGGGCCCGGATCCGACGGGACGAGCACCGATCCGTCGGTGGCGCGTGCCCTCGCTGTGACGTGCCGTGGCCGTGCCCTGTTGCCGCAGACGTGCGGGAGTACACCATCGTGGAGGAACAGTGACCGAGACGGAACAGCCCACCGACCCCCGCGCTCCAACCGACGGCGAGCAGGTGTGCGGGCACTGCCGCACCTGCGGCCAGTACGGCCTCGGCACCTACGACGGGCAATGTGGCAACAGCCTCTACGACTGGATCATCAACCATGTCGGCTGCCATCAGCGCAGCGTCCAGGCGACCAGGTGACCGCCGTCGGCGGTACCCCTGTCGAGGCCCGGGTGGAGTGGGGCGTGTGCCCCGTCTGCGGCTGCTGGCGGCAGGGCAGGGTGCTGGGCGACCTCACCGCGTACACGGTCGTAGTCGAGCACTGCCCTCCACCGGACAACCCGACCACGAACGCCCCGACCCCTGAGAGAACATGATCACCGCACCCGACCAGACCCTCGCCCGGCCCGCGACACTGCGTTGGTTACTCCTGTGGGGCACCCTCGCCGTGACCACGTATGCCGCACAGGGCGCCGACCTCGCCGTCCGCCTCAGCGGCGGCCGGCTACCCGCCGCCCAGTTCGCCGCCATCGAGTGTGCCGGCGTGCTCGGCGCCAGCGCCGCCGTCGTGTGGCTCCGCCGGAGCTGCACCACCCAGGCGTGGCGCGACCCCGTCGCTCTCAGCGCTGCCGTGCTCGGGCTCTGCCGCCTCACCATCGCCATCGGGGACGGCAGCCGCAGCAGCGACCTCCTGCGGCTGCTGCTCATCCCTGCCGTCGCCGGCCTCCTCGCAGTCGAGCTGATGCGCCAGGCCGGAGTACCGGTGCGCCTCACCCGGCCGACCCGGCGTGCCATCACCAGCGCAGTCCCGGCCGGCCTGGGGTACCTCCTCGCCCTGTACGCGGCCAGCGTCCTCTCCGGCGTGCTCGCTCAGTACTACAGCAGCCCCTCCCAGACCACCGAGACCGGCGTCCACCGCATGCCGACCGCCGTGCTGATCACGATGCTCGTAGCGATGCCGGCCGTCGAGGAGCTGGTGCTCACGGGGACGCTCGTCGGACTCGGCCGACAGCTGCACGTGCCCCTACCTCTGCTGCTGGCCGCTGCCGCGGCCGGCCGAATAGCCCTTCACGCCTACCTGGGCGTGCCGGGCTTGGCGGGCATCGTGCTGGCGGTGGTCTCCGTGGGGTTGTACTGGCAGCAGCGCCGCCTGGTCCCGCTAGTCGCGGCCCATGTCGCCTGGGATTTCTATGCCCTCCATCCCCTGCTCCTCACCGCCGCCTAGACCGATCGAACTCACCGCGCAGGCGCGGTGAGGAGGCCGCGATGGTGGGCCCGACCACGAGGAGGGACCGCCGAAGTAGCGCAGCACCCCGGCCGGTCGGCGGCCGGCCGGGCCCTACTCATCCCGCAGCAGCCGCCACACGGGCACGTCCAGGGCGTCAGCGAGGCGGACCAGCTCGTCGAGGCCTACGTTCCTGTGACCGTTCTCCACTCGGCTGATCGTCTTGTTGTCCACGCCGGATCGCTCCTGGAGCTGCACCTGGCTCAGGCCGCGCTCGCGTCTCATCGAGCGCAGTCGCGCGCCGACAGCCCAGCGCTCCTGCTGGAGCCGGTCCGGAAGATGATCAGCGCGCACCTACACACGCTTTCCGCCCCTCCTCCAGCAGTCCTTACCCAATCGGGTAAAAATGGGCACCCCATCCTGCCGGAGGGGAGCGTCAAGAGCGTCGTTGCGGAGGCCAGCACCGCGAGGCCGGCCGCCCGTCCAGATGACGGACCGTAACGACCGGGCCGCCCCCGAGAGCCCTTCTCGGGGGCGGTTCTGTGTGGCCGAGGCGTGCTGACACGTCAGCACCGGACGTCATCGAACGGAATCGGACGCCATCGAGCGACATGATAAATGTCCGCGTTTGTCCGTATCTTCGGCAACGCCGCAGGTCACAATCGGGCAAAATTAAAGTTCGAGTCTCCTATGCTCCACAATTCGCGGTAGTAGCCGATCGGCCGCCGACCAGGATCCTGGGGGGGTGGGGGGCGGGGGTGGGGGGGGTGGGAGGGCAATATTTCGGGGGCCGCGTCGCGGTGGGCTAGATAGATAGGGGGCCTGGCGGGAACAC
>NZ_JBHXLL010000054.1:0-60001 GCF_042721415.1 Kitasatospora sp. NPDC058444
CCCATCCGCATATCTCACACACCATCGGATACAGCCGTCGCAACGAGCCCGTCTGGCAAACCGGGACGGTTCACCCTGACGAGCTGAAGTCAGTAGGCCTGGTCAGGGGACTGGTTGCGAGCCCTCCGGGGCTGATCACCACCCGAGGGTAAAGCACCAGGTCCAGGGGCGTGCACGGCTTGCTTTCGAGTGACCTGCTGCGGCGACTCGGCGGTAGTGCATCGTCGCAGGTCAGGCTGCTTTGGGTCTGGTGCCCCGGCGGGGGGGACGCTGTTCTCGTCGCAGGGCTGGTGGCGGTGCCGTTGTCTCTAGCACACAAGGCCCGTTATTGGTGCAAATTGTGAGGAATGCGATGTCGATCGTTCACGCCCAACTAGCTTGCGGCGTGTTCAGGTTGCGATACGCGGTTCGGGAGTGTGCGGTGCGGGTGAGGGTCGATGTGATGCCGGATGCGCCGAGTGTGCGGTGGGAGGACGTGCACGGGGCGGCGCGGGGTGTGGTGTACGGGTTGCTCAGCGGGGAGGATGAGGCGCTTGCGCGGGCCTTGCACGACGGGGGGTGGCAGGGGAAGCCGTTGAAGCCGGTGGGGGTGGCCGGGCCGTTGTTTCTGGGGGCGCCGCGCAAGAAGGGCGTGTACACCACGTCGCGTGACGGGTCGGTCTGGTTCGGGTCCCCAGTGCCGGAGATCGCGTCGGTGCTGGTGCGTGCGTTGGCCGGGACGGAGGAACTGGCCTGGGGGAAAACGCGGTTGTGGGTGCGCGGAATCACCGTGGACGCGGACGCCGTGCGGCCGGCGGGGAAGGGGCCGGTGGAGCTGGAGACCGTGACGCCGGTCGTGCTCAAGCACGAGGATCGGAACCTGCTGCCGGGCGACGAGCACTACCTCGACCGCTTGCAGCACAACCTGGCGCACAAGGCGGACCTGCTGGGTTTGCCAGCCCCTCGCGGTTTGCGGGTTCTGGAGGCGGGCCCTCGGCGGCGGTTCACGGTGCGCGGGGCGCCGCGGATCGGGGCCCGGGTGCGGGTGGCGATGGAGGCCGACGGCCGGTTCGTGAACGCGATCCGCTCCTGGGGCCTGGGCCTGGACACGATCCAGGGGTTCGGGTGGGTGCGGTGACCGCACTCCTCGCGACCGGCCATCCGTTGCAGCGGGCGGGTGCCTGGGCCGCGGTGGTCATCGCCGAGCGCGACGACCCGCGCCGGGTGAGTGCGGCCGACCTCGACTCCGTCTCGTCCGTCCTGGTGGACGACGTGCTCGCGGCCGCGACGGCGCCCAAGGACAGCAGCCGCTACGACTGGTGGAAGGTGCTGTTCGCGCTCTACCCGAACTCGAAGGCCACGCACAGCAAGCGGCCCTCCGACCCAAACGTGCTGAGGCCGGACATCGAAAGGTTCTTCGCCCGAGACTCTCGGGATTCCCCGGAGGCCGGCCCGATGCGGCCGCGCACATTCTGCAACGCCGGCACCCGCTGAGCGGACTTTTCGCTTATTGAGGCAAGGTTGTTCGACCGTACCCGCTGACATCCCGGATGCCGGCTGAGGCCGACGTCCTGACATGATCCGGGTGCCCGGTCGCCGCGTGGCGGCCGGGCACCCAAGATGGTCGTTCACGTGCCGTGGGTCAAGAGGTACGGTTGTTGGGACGGCGGCACTGCCGAGGTCGGCGTCGTTGTGCACCACTCCGACCCCGCCCCGCCGGACGCAGCTTCGCGGCACGCTCGAACCGAGCCCTCGAGCGCTTCAACTCGGCCACCCGACGCGGCGACCGCCGAGTGCGGCGCGGACGCCGCACGGACGTTTCCACTGCTGTGCCCGGTGGCAGACTCCTCTGTCGGCTGGCGTGGTTCTTGATGAGCTGAAGAGACCACTCCAACACGGTGCTCAGGGCTACTCCCGCGATCTTGATCGAAGTTTCTTCCTGCCAGGGCAACTCCATGAACTGCACTTCTATCCTCCACTGGATCGACAAGCTGGAGGGGCGTGGATCACGCGGCCAGGCTGACACCCGATCTGTGGCCCCCCACCCCGAAACGACCGGCCGCGTCGGTAGGCCCGGGAGCCCGGGGAACCAGCGGCACTTGGAGCCGGGTGACTCCACACGCGATGGCCAGTGGTAACGGCAGATCTTCGGTACCCAACCGCAAGGGGCACGCGGCATCCGGCAGAGGAACTCCTTGGGCCTCCAACTGTTGCCTCGATCCCAGAGCCACCTCAGGTTGCCGACACGCGCATAGGGGGTGAGTGGTTGCGGTCGCCGAATCTGCCGCTCGCGGTGTCACCTCGGATGCGCTGATGTTGATGGGGCTACACGGGCAAAGACCGCGTTCGGCAGAAGGCCCGCCAGCAGAAGCGCGACACAGCCAACAGCGGGTCGGCGAGCCCGAGAACGGATTCAGAGACGTTCACCTTGTCCTCCCTCCACGAAGCAGAGGTTCTTGACTGCGAGTCGCGCGCATCGCTGATGTTCTACGCGCTCAGGTCGGCACCAGTATCGGCGACTCAGCATGGGAGCGCTCTGAGGCTTGCTCGCCGCTGGGAGATAGCCGCTGCTCGCGGACCTGGCTAAAGCAACAGGTGAACGGCTGTGTACCGGACCGTCAGTGTGGTTGGTGAGCGGTGCTTTCTGGAACTAAGGTGCACCCGATCGTGGGACGAGCATCGCAAAGTGCGAGCGTGTGACGCCGACTTGAGAATGACGACTGACCGTATAGCTCGCTCCGAGGAACTATCCTTCGAACGATTGGGAGGCGGCGGCGCCGACTCAGCGCTTTGGTCGCGGAGTACTCGGTACTGGATCGGATGAGCGCCGACCAGCGGCGGCGTCCCCCAGGGGCTTCACCGCCGCTGGCCTCTCGACCGACAGTATGGCGCGCTCATTGCAAGCCCTGCAGGGCTGATGAAGACGAATCTTGCTGGCGCCACGATGGCACCGCACTGGTGTCGGCCCGCCAAGAATAGCGACTCTTGGTGAAGATCATTGACGTCGTATCCTTAAGGGCTGGTCAGTACCGCGCTGGACCATGGCTTCTGCGGCATCGCGTTGGAAGCGATGGTTGATCAGGACGGACGCAATGAAAGATGCCCCAGACCTGTCGCCAGCCTCCAGAGTCAGCTACATGCCGATGCGGTTGGTCGACCTCCAGGGCCGCCTGCCTGCTGTCGTGATCCCTCCGAGGCTTGGTGGCCGCCGGAGTTCGTCCATCCGGCCACCCTGGAGGATGCTGGTCCCGATACCTTCGAGGGGGCGGTTGGCATCTGAAGATGGGGCGTCAGATCCTGAGTGCTGGCGGGCTGCTCGTGCGATGCTGCTGCGGCAACTCGACGGTAGTGCATCGTCGCAGGTCGGAGAGCTTTGGGTTTGATGCCGGCATAGGTGGACACTGTTCGTGCTCCGGAACTGGCCGTGATGCCGAAGCCCTAGCACATGGAGCTAGATCTTGGTGCAAATTGCCACGAACGTTATGTCGATCGTTTGCTTCCAACTAGCTTGCTGAACACTCGGGCTGCGATCCGTAGGTAGGGAGAGTGCGGTGCGCGTGAAAGTTGATGTGACGCCGGATGCGTCAAGTGTGCGCTGGGAGGACGTGCACAGAGCGGCGCGGGGCGTGGTGTGCCGGTTGCTCAACGACCAGGATGGTGCGCTGGCTCGGGCCTTGCATAAACACGGGGGGCGGGGGCAGCTGCTGAAGCCGGTGGGAGTAAGCAGGACTCCGTCTCTGGGGACGGCGCGCAGGGACGGTGTGTATTCCACGTCGTGTGACGGGTCGGTGTGGTTCGGGTCGCCGGTGCCGGAGATCGCATCGGTGCTGGTGCGCGCGTCAGCCGAAACCGAGGAACTCATCTCGGATGACACGCGGTTGCGGGTGCGAGGCGTGATGGTGGACAAGGACGCGGTGTTGCCGGCGAGGGAGGGGCCGGTGGACCTGGAGACGGTGACGCCGGTCGTTCTGGAACACGAGGACCGGAACCTGCTGCCGGGCGGTGAGTATCGCCTTGACTGCTCGCAGCGTGACCTGGCGCACAAGGCGGACCTGCTTGCTGTGGCGGCCCCGCAGGGTCTGCGGGTGCTGGAGGCGGGTCCTCTGCGGCGGTTCACGGTTCGCAGGGTCAGGGTGCTGTGGATCGGGGCCCGGGTGCGGGTGGTGATGGAGGCCGCCGGACAGTTCGTTAAGGGGATCCGTTCCTGTGGTTGGGCCTGGACACGATTCAAGGTTTCGGGTGGGTGAGGTGAGCGCCCTCATCGTGACCAGCCATCCTCTGCAGCGTGCGGGCGCGTGGGCCGTGGCGGTCCTGGCGAAGCGTGCGGACCCGGGACGGGTGAGCGAGTCGGATCTCGATGCCGTCGCGTCCGTCCTGGCAGCGGACCTGGTAGCGGCGGCGACGGCATCCAAGGACAGTACCCGCTACGACTGGTGGAAGGTGCTGTTCGCCCTGTACCCGAACTCGAAGGCCACGCACAGCAAGCGACCTTCCGACCCGAACGTGCTGAGGCCGGACATCGAGAGCCTCTTCGTCCCGGACACTCCAGGCACGGCGACAGTGCGGCCCTGTACGTTCTGCGCTACCAGCACAACGGTGGTGTGGGCGAAGTCGAATCTCCCGCTGTTCGACACGAGCAAGGCCCTGAACGCCCTGCCGCCGGGCGTTCCTGGCTGGCCGGTGTGCCGGGGGTGCCGGATCGCGATGTGGGCGCTGCCCTACGGGTCATGGGTGACGGCCGGCTCGGCCACGGTGCTCTCCTCTGACGAGGCCGACACCGAAAGGGAGTTCGCCCGCCGCAATGTGCTGCGTGCCCGGCGCGTCATGCAGGCCGGCTTCACCGGGTTGCCCGCCGGGGCAAGGCCCGAACTCGTCGTCCTCGTCGCGCTGCGGGACGCGACCGACGGACTGTGCGCGACCACCCTGTTCAGCTTCAAGAACGACAACCAGGAACCCTGGTTGCGCGTCACTCGTATGCGGCGCGCCGTACCGGCCTTCCTTGCCACTGTCGACGGCAACGCGCTACTGCGCCGCGGCTGGCAGCTGCTGCGCCGCGCCCTGAACTGCGACGACGCTCAAGGGCGAACCACCACCAGCGGTGCGGGTGAGGCGGCGCGGCTGCTGTTCGAGGCCGAGGACGGGCGAAGCCGTCCGCTGCTCGGACAGTTGCACCGTCTGCTCGCGGACGCAGATGGCCCGTGGAGCCTCCGTGACCGCGAGGCGCTGGTCCGGCTCGCCTTCACCTACGCCGAGGAGGTCTTCGGAATGGAAACGGATCTCGAACCTGTGGCGACGCTGATCGCCGACTGGATCGCTCAGGGCAGCAGCCCGCGCGGGCGCCTGGCGGAGTACCGCAAGGCCGCGCTCAGCGACTACCAGCTCGGCGCACTCCTGGTGCAGGCCTACACGCGCTTGCAACTAAACGGGCACGAAACCCCGTTGGCGGGTCCCGAGCTGTGGAAGCCGCTGATCCAGCGCCAGCCGCGGGCCTGGGAACAGCGGATGCTCCTGTTCGCGCAGGTGTCGGTAATCCTCCAGCAGCGCGGGGTCCGGGTCAGCGGCAAGACGGCCGACTCGGAGCAGGAGCGCGAGATCAAGGCGCTGCTGGATCGGCCGGCCTTCGCCGAAGACCACGGCGACGAATACGACGGTTACTACGACTACGAGATGGAGCAGTCGTAAATGGCTTACCTGGCAGGCATGATGGTGCTCTCGGTGAACGCGGGCGCACCCAACAACGGGCGGGGCGAGGAGACCATGTCCCGCGTGAAGTTCGCGCGGATCAGGGGCCGCAAGCACCCGTACGTGTCCGCGCAGGCGGCGCGCCGCTGGATCCGGGAGACCATGGTCGAGCGCGGCTCGGTGCCGTCGCCCGTCACCAGGGTGGGCAAGGCCCAGGGCAAGGCGCAGAAGGCCAACACCCAGGCGGATCCGGTCCGTTACGCGGACGACGACCTGTTCGGCTACATGCGGGCCGGGTCGAAGAAGGACGACGCGGCGACCACCCTGCGGGACAGCCCGTTCATGCTCGGCACTCTGATGTCCGTCGAGCCCGTCTACCCGACCGAGGACTTCGGCGTCATGTCCCGTGGGGTGACCGAACCCGTCCTGCACGGCCACGAGTTCTACACCGCCGACCTCGCCGCGCCCTTCCTGCTCGACGTGCCGAGGATCGGCACCTTCACCCTGCCGGGAGCGGACGGGGTGGGCCGGCCGAACTACCTCACGCAGGAGCAGGCGCTTCAGGTGGCGGAGGCGGTCGAACTGGGCGCCGGCACCGCCGTGTTCCGCGACCAGCCGGCCGTGCGGCTGCCGCTGGAGGAGCGCCGGCGTCGGGCGGCGCTGCTGCCCGAGGCGATCGCGCACCTGAGCGGCGGCGCGAAGCAGGCCCTGCATTACGGGGACCGGGTGCCCGCCCTGATGGTCCTGGTCCCCTTCAAGGGCGGCATCAACCCGCTGGGCAACGTGATCGACAGCGACCCGGACACGGGCGTGCGGGTGCGCGGCGACGTCCTGGTCCAGGAGCTCGAAGCATGGGAGGGGGAGTGGGAGGCGCCGGTTCGGGTCGGCTGGCGGCCCGGCTTCCGTGACCAGGCGCGCGAGGACTTCGAGAAGCAGTGCGCGCGGGAGCTGGGCGAGGGCAGCATCGTCATCGACCACCCCCGCACCGTCCTGCTCCGGCTTGCGGACGACCTGCGGTCGGGCCGGCTGGACGGCTGGTTCGACGACCCGGAGCCGCGATGAGCCCGGTGCCACCGGGAGGTCCGGTGCGGGCTGTGCCACCGGGCGGGCCGGTCCGGGCCCTGCGGGCGACCTTTCGCGCGCCCGTCGCATCCTTCCGGGACCCACTGTTCCCCGGCCTCACCCGCATCCTCCCGGTGCCGCCGCCCTCCACCGTCCGCGGCATGCTCGCCGCCGCCACCGGCGCGTACACCGAACCCTTCGTCTTCGGCATGGCGGCCTGGGCGGACGGCCACGGCATCGACACCGAGACCTACCACCCCATCGCCGCCGACGGCAGCAACCCGGCCGCCGGCGGCCGGGTCCGGGCCGGCAAGGGCGGCGCGACGGCCAAGGACCGGCCCTTCCTCGCCGACGTCCACCTGACCTTGTGGCTGCCCGAACCGGAGTCGGGACTGGAGGGCAGCCGGTTCGCCAGGGCGCTGCGCCGCCCGCGCCACGCGCTGCGCCTGGGCCGCTCCCAGGACCTCGTCCACCTCACCGGACTCGCCGAGGTCCTCCTCGAACCCGCCGAGCGGGCGGTCGTCGGGCACGCGCTCGCGCCCGCCGACGGCCACGGTGTGCGGTCCGCCCACACCCACCGCCTCGCCGACACCGTCTCCACCGACCGCCTCACCACCACCTGGTCCGACTACCTGTGGTGCGACGAAGCCGCCGGGGCGGCCCCGGTCCGCGGCGCCTACCGCGAAGCACCCACCGGCAACGACCACCCGCACAAGGACACCCAAGCCGTATGGCTCCTGACCCCCTGACCCCGCCACTGACCCCACCACGACGGCGCGCCCTCACCGACCTGCGGGCCAAGTCCCGCCCCCGCCACGACCCCGAACGCCTCACCACCCACCTGCGCACCGTCCACGCCGCGGTCGCCCAGCTGGAAGCCCGCATCGGAGCCACCGGCGTCATGGCCACCGAACCGCTGTTCTGGACCCTCGTCCGGATCGCGGCCCTGCTGCACGACGCGGGGAAGATCGCCGAACTGTTCCAGCGGCAGCTCGAACCCGGGGGCACCCCCTGGGGCGAGCGCCACGAGGTCCTCTCCCTCGCCTACGTCGACCTGCTGGCTCCCACAGCGGGGTTGAGCGGTGAGGAGCGTCTGCTGGTCGCCACGCTGGTCGCCAGCCACCACCGGCCGCTCCACTCGGCGTCCTCCGTCGGCGGCGGCAAGCCCGCGCTGTCCCGCCAGTACAACGAACAGACCCGCTGGGACGAGGCGTTCGGCCACCTGCACGGCCCGGACGGCCGACGGCCACAGGTCCCGCGCGGCCTGCACCAGGAACTGCTGGCCTGGCTGGCCGGCTTCCTCGGCACGGAACCGGCGCCACCGGGACCGAAGGAACCGGGCCTCGCCGAGCGGGCCCGGCTGCTCCTCCACGACGTGTTGGCCGCCTGGAGGCTCCCCGTGAAGGCCCACCGGGGCCTGCTCGCCGTCCTGGCGCAGGGCGCGCTCACCCTGGCCGACCACGCCGGCTCGGCCCACGTGGACCTCCAGACCCACATGCCGCTGCCGACCGACTACCTCGCCCGGCTCCCGTACCCGCCGCACCGCCACCAGCACGACGCAGGCGCGACCGTGGGCCACCTCGTCCTCGTCGCACCCACCGGCAGCGGCAAGACCGAAGCCGGACTCGCTTGGGCTGCACGGCAGTTGGAGACCATGTCCGGCCTGCCGCGGCTCGTGTGGACCCTGCCCTACCGGGCCTCCCTCAACGCCGCCCGCCGCCGCTTCCAGAAGACCCTCCACCCGGCCGCCGGGGAGCGCGAACCCGACATCGGCCTGCTCCACGGCGCCCTCGCCCGTACCCTCCTCACGGAGGCGCTGGAGGACGACTGCTGTAGCCCGACCCAGGACGACGCCCGCAAGGCCCGCGCCCGGGCCAACGCCATGCGGCTGTTCACCCAACGCGTGCGCGTCGCCACACCGCACCAGCTCCTCGCCGCCGCCATCGCCGGACCCACCCACTCCTCCGCCCTCCTCGAACAGGCCAACTCCCTCTTCGTCCTGGACGAACTCCACGCCTACGACCCGGAGACCTTCGGCCGGCTCTGCGCGTCGATGCGGCTGTGGGAACAACTCGGCAGCAGGATCGCCGTGTTGTCCGCCACCCTCGCCCCGCCGCTGCTCGCCATCGTCGACGAGAGCCTCCAGCAGCCGGTCACCTGCCACCGGGCCGCGCCCGGAACGGCGCCCGTGCGGCACCGCCTCGTCGTGGACGAGCGTCCGCTGAAGGACGCGGAGAGCATCGGGCGGCTGGAGGGGGGGTTGGAGGAGGGCCACAGCGTCCTCGTGGTCGTGAACACCGTTGCCACCGCCCAGGCCCTCTTCACCGCCCTCGCCGACCATGCCCGGCAGCACCGCCCCGATGACCAGGACGCCGCGCTGCTGCTCCACTCACGCTTCAGGAACAAGGACCGCGACGCGATCGAGGACCGGCTACTGAGGCGTCACCCGGAGCGCCGACCAGACGAACTGCGGTGCCGGGGAGGACTGGTCGTGGCCACCCAGGCGGTCGAGGTCTCGCTCCAGCTCGACTTCGACCGGGGCGCGGTCGAGAACGCCCCCGTCGAGGCCGTCGCGCAGCGCGCCGGACGCGTCAACCGGCGAGGCCTGCACCCGGACGGGGCGGTCGAGTTCCGGGTCCACCGCACGGAGAGCCATCGCCCGTACGACCAGGGTGCCGTGGACGCCGCCTGGTCGGCCCTGACCACCCTGGTCGCCGAGGGCGTCACCACCCTCAGCGAAGAGGACATCGACCGGCTCCTCGCCCTCGCCTACGACACCGACTGGGGCCGTCGCTGGGAGGACCGGGCGCGACAGGCCCGCGACGGGTTCACCGCGGAGTTCCTCACCTTCACCGACCCGTTCCACGACCGCACCGAGCACGCGAGGTCCCTCGGTGAACGCTTCGACACCGTCGAGGTGCTCCTGGAGGAGGACGCCGAAGAGTACCGGCAGCTCGCGGTCGGCAAGGACGCGGACCCGCTGCTCGCCGCCGGTCTGCTCATCCCGCTGCGTTTCGGACAGCTGAAGACCTACAACGCCCGTTTCGACCGCGCGCTCGGCGTCCACCGCATCAACGGCCGGTACGACTCCGTCCTGGGCCTCCGCCCACCCGCAGAGCCGGAGACCATCCTGTGAAACCCATCCCCATCGACCCCATCCGGGACGACCACGGCCTCGGCGGCGTCCACATCAAGTACCTCCGGCACTGCCCGCGCCAACTCTGGCTCTACATGCGGGGCTACCGGCCGGAGGGCGGCAGCGACCTCGTCGCGTTCGGGGAGGTCGTGAGCGAGACGACGTTCACGCGCCGCCGGGACGTCGACCTCGGCGAAGCCCGCATCGACTGGGTCACCGCCGGCGCCGTCGTCCACGAAACCAAGTCCTCCCGCACCCCGTCGCCCGCCCACGACGCCCAGGTCCGCCACTACTGCCTGCTCCTCGAACGCCGAGGCGTCAACGTGCGCGGTGGCATCGTGCACTACCCGCTCATCCGCCGCACCACCGACGTCCCCTGGAACGAGGAGGCGAGGGAAGCGGCCGAGACCGCCGAGGACGAAGCCCGTGCCGTGATCGCCCTGGGCGCAGCCCCTGAACGCCAGACCCGCGCCGCCTGCCGGGGCTGCTCCTACCTTGACTACTGCTGGGGAACCTGATGCCCGCCGCCGGCCGTACCTACTGGCTCACCGAACCCTGCCGCATCCGCCGCGAAGACAACAGCATCCGCATCGAGCGGGCCGACGGCAGTCCCGTCCACCTGCCCATCACCGACATCCGGGACCTGGTCACCTTCGACCACGTCGACCTCAACACCTCCGTGATGTCCCTCCTCAGCCGGCACGGCGTCACCGTCCACGTCCTCGACCACTACGGCAACCACGCCGGACACTTCGCACCGGCGGGGGCCATGTCCTCCGCCGCCGTCGTCCGCCGACAGGTCGAGATCACCGGAGACCCGGAGCAGCGCCTGCCCATCGCCCGAGCCCTCGTCCTCGCCACCGCCGAGAACCTCCGCTGGGCCCTGGAGTCCGATCTCCTCGATCCGGCACTCGAAACGCTGCGTGCCGCCCTGCCCGACTGCCACGACACCGACGAACTCATGGGTCAGGAAGGCAACTTCCGCCGCACCGCGTGGGCTGTGCTCGACACCCGCCTCCCAACTTGGCTTCGGCTCAACGGACGCAGCCGACGGCCACCCACCAACGCTGGCAACGCCTTCATCAGCTACCTCAACTCCTTCGTCTACGCCCGCGTCCTCACCGCCCTGCGCAGCACCCCGCTCCACCCCGCGATCGGCTTCCTGCACAGCGACACCGACCGCCGCCGCAACACCCTCGCCCTCGACCTCGCCGAACCCTTCAAACCCCTGTTCGCCGAACGGCTGCTGCGGCGGGCCGCAAGCCAGAAGCACCTCAAGCCCGGCGACTTCGAGACGGAGGTCGGCCGCGCCGCACTGAGTACGGATGGCCGCAAGAAGATCGCCGCCCTCGTCCGGGACGAACTGGCGACGACCGTGTACCACCGCACGCTCAAGAGGCAGGTCAGCTACGAGGAACTCATCCACCTCGAAGCGCTCAAGCTCGTCCGGCTGTGCCTGGAGGGCACGCCCTACAAGCCCTTCCGGCCCTGGTGGTAGCGGCTGATGTTCGTCATCCTGGTCTACGACACCGCCGCCGAATGCAACCCGAGAGTCCTCAAAACCTGCCGCAAGTACCTGCACTGGACGCAGCGCAGCGTTTTCCAGGGCGAACTCACCGCCGCCCAGTACCGCGCCCTCACCAGCGCGCTCAACAACGTGATCGACCCCACCTACGACAGCATCGTCACCTACACCGCCCGCTCCCCGGACATGATCGCCGCTACGACGCTCGGCGCCACCCTCGGCGGGCCGGGCGACATCCTGTGACCAGCGCCGCTGCAGTACTGACCAGTCGCTGCATTTCCACGACCCATGGCAGCGCTTGCAGGCTTTCTGACCTGGGACTTTACCCTCGGGTCGTGATCAGCCCTGGAGGGCTTGCAACCCGGCTACGTGGACCAGGCGGCGTCCGACCTGATCGCGGCGTCGTGATCAGCCCTGGAGGGCTTGCAACGAGACGACTGAGTAGACAGCTGAGCAGCCCCCAGACGTCGTGATCAGCCCTGGAGGGCTTGCAACCCTCCCGCCCCATGTCCCTGCCTGCCCTCATCGTTGCGTCGTGATCAGCCCTGGAGGGCTTGCAACCTCCAGGAGCTGACGGGCCCACCGCTCCTTGTCGGTGTCGTGATCAGCCCTGGAGGGCTTGCAACGTGAGACTGCCACCCACACGGTGCGCCGCGGCGCGTCGTGATCAGCCCTGGAGGGCTTGCAACATGGCGAAGTACCAGAGCAACGGCGCGACCGGCAGCGCGTCGTGATCAGCCCTGGAGGGCTTGCAACTCTCGGACGCCCTGCGCCGCATCCCGCTGCACGGCGCGTCGTGATCAGCCCTGGAGGGCTTGCAACTCTACGACACGGCGCTGCCGGTGCTGGGCGCGGACCAGTCGTGATCAGCCCTGGAGGGCTTGCAACGGGCGATGCGCGCCGCGTACGGGACGCCCTCGTCCGGTCGTGATCAGCCCTGGAGGGCTTGCAACGCGTTGCGCGAGGAGAGGATCTGCTGCCAGTTGGCGTCGTGATCAGCCCTGGAGGGCTTGCAACGCCCCCCTCGCCAGGGCCTGCTCCGTGCTCGGGGTAGTCGTGATCAGCCCTGCAGGGCTTGCAACGCCTCGACCAGGCGCCGCTCGTGATCGGCGAGGGTGCCGTGATCAGCCCTTGAGGGCTTGCAACAGGCACACGCCTACCGCCTCGCAGCGGACTTCCACGTCGTGATCAGCCCGGAGGGCGTGCAGCCAGATGGGGAGCTGCGCCGCCGTCAGCTCGGTGACTGGCCGAGCGAGTTCGCCGGTCGGAGGCGGCCCCGCAGGGAGCCGCCTCCGACCGGTGGAGTGCTCAAGCGATCAGCACGGGAACGTCCCGCTGTACAGCGAGTGCCCGTACGACGACGTACCCGAGCCGAACCCGTAGATGCCGTCGTCGCTCCAGACGGCTTCGCGGAAGCCGTTGAGGCAGGTCGACGCCGGGGCGAGGGCGAAGCCCTCCAGGTTGTCGACGGGCATGACGGCCGGGTTGCCGTAGGTCACGTCCGGGACGATGGCGCCGGCGGCGTTGACCTTCAGGAGGGTGTGGGTCTCGCCGCAGGTGTTGTCGCAGGTGGCGATGATGCGCTGGGTTCCGGCGTCGAAGGTCACGTCCATCACGGAGGCCTTGCCGGTGGCGATGGTGCCGAAGGTGGTGAAGCTGCCGTCGGAGTTGAGGCCGTAGACGTGGAGGGTGCCGTCCCACTCCAGGCCGGCGAAGTACAGGCCCGCGCCGTGCAGCGGGTAGTTCGCCGGGTTGTAGGGGGCGCCGGTGAGCGGGTCGGTCCAGCCGTTGGCGGTGAGCCAGGTGTCGGGGACGTAGCCGACGCCCTCGAAGCCCAGGTTGGCGTCGTCCTTGCTGCCGGTGTCGAGCTGGGGGAACTGCGAGGTCATGTCCCACTGGTGGATCGGGGTGAGGGTCGATCCGGTCGCCGCCGGGTCGAACTCCATGATGGTGTCCTTGGGGGCGGTGTTGTTGGTGTTGTCGCGCTCGGAGGTCACGTAGACGTGGCCGTTGCCGCCGACGGTCAGCCCTTCGGAGTCGGGTTGGCCGGTGCCGCCGGCGAAGCGGATCTGCTTGCCGGTGGCGCTCCAGGACGGGTCGGGGATCCACTTGCCGTTGCTCTTGACCAGCTTGTACAGCCAGTTCTTGTTCTTGGCCGCCCACAGCACCGACGGGTTTGCCGGGTCGAAGGCGAGGCCGCTGAGGTCGCGGCCTTCGGGGCCGGTGGAGGTGGTGAAGGCGCAGACGTTGTCGGCGATGGTGACGTCCAGCCCGCCGGGCCAGGCCAGGGTGCCGGCCGGGGTGGAGCCGGTGCCGCTGGGTGCCTCGGGTGCGCAGCCGCTGGTGAGGGCGCCGCCGCCGCCGAGCAGTCGGCCGGTCTGGCCGCCACCGCCGGTGCCGGAGCAGGAGTTCGCGCTGCCGGGGGTCGCGGTGGTGGAGGTCCGGAACCAGCCGGTGCCGTTGGCGCAGCGTTCGTCGGAGGGCTTGGCGCCGTCGGTGGCCCAGGTCACCGAGTCGACGGTGGTGCCGTTGCCGTCGAGGAGGAAGACCGCGTCGTTGTCGCCCAGTCCGAGGGTGGAGTCGAAGGTGACGTAGCCGCCCGCGGGGATGCTGGTCGCGCTGGGCGAGGAGGACGAGATCGGGACCGGGGTGTGGGTGGTGTCGGCGTCGACGTACTTCCACGACGCGATGCTGACGGCGCTGGTTCCGCCGTTGTACAGCTCCACGGTGTCCGCGCCGTTCGAGGTGACCTCGTTGATGCGGACCCGGCTCGCGGCCGGTGTCGAGGACGGGCAGCCGGAGGCGTTGGCGGCGCCGAAGGTGGTGGCGGTGGTGGTGGTCACCCACGCCCCGGTGCCGTCTCCGCCGCAGCGCGCCATCGCGGGCTTGGCCCCGCCGGTGGCCCACTCGACGCGGTCGACGACGGTGCCGTCGGAGGTGTAGATCACCAGCTTGTCGGAGTCACCGAGCCCCTTGGGTGAGTTGAAGGTGACGAAGCCGCCGGCCGGGATGGTGGTGGAGGACGGGCTGAAGGCCTGCGGGGAGAAGGCGTCGTCGGACATCTTCCAGCCGCTGATGCTCACTGCGGTCGAGCCGGTGTTGTACAGCTCCACCGTGTCGTTGTTCGACGAGGTGACCTCGTTGATCCGGATGTTCTGGTAGCCGGCCGGGTCCGCGGCGGCCGCGGGCTGCGCGGCGAGCAGCCCGGTGGCGACCAGTCCTGAGAGCGTCAGTGCGGCGGCGCATACGGAGGCGACGCCGGCGCGCGAGTGTGAGGAGGTAGTCACGAGGCCGAACTCTGATGACACAACGTGGAAATGGCGTGCACTCAGGGTGAACGACGTCTGCTGGCCACCCGAACGCCAGGCGTACGGCGGCACCCGGGCCCTGGGCGCGGGGCCGTCCGGGTGCCCTCTTACCATCGTTTGGCGTTCCTCGACGGAGCCGCTGCCCGTCCGGCGGCGTCCCCGCCGTCCAGCGCGCCATCCCGCACCCCGTACGACACGACGGCCCCACCGCCCGGCGACGGAGCCGTTCACCGAGGAGGAACGTTCATGCAAGCCCGGAAGATCGGCGCGGCCGCCGCCACAGCGGTGGCCGTCCTGGCGGCCCGCGACCTCGTGCAGAAGCGGCACGCGCTGCTCCGGAACTTCCCGGTGGTCGGGCACGCCCGGTACCTGCTGGAGAGGATCGGGCCCGAGCTGCGGCAGTACATCGTGACCTCCAACGAGGAGGAGCGCCCGTTCAGCCGTGACCAGCGTTCGTGGATCTACGCCTCGGCGAAGGAGGAGAACAACTACTTCGGGTTCGGGACGGAGGTCGACGTCGAGCACGTGCAGGGGCACGCCTACCTGAAGCAGCGCACGTTCGCCGGCCCGCTGCCCGACGCCCACGACCCGCAGGCCGCGCTGCCCTCGGCCAAGGTGCTGGGCGGTCCCCGCGGGCGCGCCAAGGCGTTCCGGCCGGCGAGCGTGGTGAACATCTCGGCGATGAGCTTCGGCTCGCTCTCCGGCGCGGCCGTCACGGCGCTCAACAAGGGGGCGGCGCTGGCGGGCACGATGCACAACACCGGCGAGGGTGGCCTCTCGCCGTACCACCGCAACGGCGGTGACCTCGTCCTCCAGCTCGGCACCGCGTACTTCGGCTGCCGCAACGCGGACGGCAGCTTCAACCTCGACAAGCTCAAGGAGGTGGTCGCCGGCGCGCCGGTCAAGGCGATAGAGATCAAGCTCTCCCAGGGCGCCAAGCCGGGGCTGGGCGGGATGCTGCCGGGTGCGAAGGTGACGCCCGAGATCGCCGCGATCCGCGGCATCCCGGTCGGCGTGGACTGCGCCTCCCCGTCGCGGCACACCGCGTTCGGCGACGTCGACTCGATGCTCGACTTCGTCGAGCTGCTGGCCACCGAGACCGGGCTGCCGGTCGGGGTCAAGAGCGCGGTGGGGGAGGCGGGCTTCTGGCAGGAGCTGGCCACGCTGATGGCGCGCGGTGACCGCGGGGTCGACTTCGTGACGATCGACGGCGGGGAGGGCGGCACGGGGGCGGCGCCGCGGATGTTCGCCGACTCGGTGTCGCTGCCGTTCCGGATGGGCTTCTCCCGGGTCTACGGCACCTTCGCCGAGCTGGGGCTGACCGACGACCTGACCTTCATCGGCTCCGGCAAGCTCGGCCTGCCCGAGAACGCCGCCGTCGCCTTCGCCCTGGGCGTCGACATGATCAACGTGGCCCGTGAGGCGATGCTGTCGATCGGCTGCATCCAGGCGCAGAAGTGCCACACCGACAAGTGCCCCACCGGCATCGCCACCCAGAACCCGTGGCTGGCCCGCGGCGTCGACCCGGCGTCGAAGGCCGACCGGGCCGCCGCCTACCTGCGCACCCTGCGCAGGGAGCTGATGAAGGTCTCGTCGGCCGTCGGCGTCGCCCACCCGGGGCTCATCACGGCCGACGACTTCGAGATCATGAACGGCGACTACGAGGCCCGCACCCTGGCCGGTGTGTACGGCTACAAGGACGGCTGGGGCGAGCTCGGCCCGCACCTCGCCGAGGAGATCACGGCGCTGCTCACCGGCAAGCCGAGCGTCTGAGAACGTGTCGGGTGATCGGTTGATCACCCGTTTTGCCGAGGCCGTCGGCGAGGCGGCGGGCCGCTCCGGTCCCCACGGGACCGTGCGGTTCCACCGCCTCGCCGACCTGCCCGGGTGACGGCCGGCGCGCGGTCCGGAGGCGAACGGATGGACGGGGGAAGAAGATCCAGGCTCTTGCCCCGGCTGAATTAGTCATCTTAACTATGCCTTCGTAGGCGTTGATCCACTGCACGTCGTCATCGTCGGCTTCACCGGCACCCCGTGTGCTGCCCTGGTTCGCCCATGCCCCAAAAGGATTCTGGCTGCCCGTCACCTGTGAAGGTCCGCGCGCGGTCGAAGCGATCCGATCGGGGTGCCGATCCAGGCGATCCGGCCCCGAAGCACCGGGGTCGTCGGCCGCTGCCCTCACCGCACCGCCACAGCGCCGTCGACCCCTGCGATGACCCGCCCTCAGGAAAGGTCTGGCCTTGTCGGAGACGCACGAGACCCGCTCCACCACCACCGGCCAGGCGGATGCGCCCCCCGCGCGGGAGGCCGGGACCCCGGAGGCCCAGACCCCGGAGGCGGTCGGGGCCGAGCTCCCGGAGGCGGTCTGGGCCGGGCTTCCGGAGCCGACGCCGGGACAGCAGCGGCTCTGGGTGCTGTCACAGCTGGACGGTGCCGACGGTGCCGACGGGGCCGCGTACAACGAGACCCTGGCCTTCACCCTGCGCGGAACGCTGGACCGGGCGGTGCTCGCCCGCGCGCTCGACGAACTGGTCTCCCGGCACGAGGCCCTGCGCACCCGGCTGGTCGCCACCGCGGGCGGTGTCCGCCAGCTGATCGGTCCGCCCGACTCCGGCTACACCCTCGCGACGGACGACCTGACCGGGCTCCCGGACGCCGCGGCGCGCGTCGCCGCCCGGCAGCGCGCGGAGGCCGACACGCCCTTCGACCTGGGCCGCGGCCCGCTGGCGCGCGGCCGCCTGATCGTCCTGGCCGAGCGGCACCACGTACTGCTGCTGACCCTGCACCACGCGGTCTTCGACGGCTGGTCGATGGAGGTGATGCTGCGTGAACTCGGGGCGCTGTACGCGGCGTTCCGTGACGGCTCGGACTCCCCGCTGCCGCCGCTGCCCCTGCAGTACGCCGACTACAGCCGCCGGCAGCGGGAGTGGGCGGCCGGGGACGAACCGGCGGCGCAGGCCGCGCACTGGAGGGAAGCCCTCGCCGGCGTGCCGTCCCTGCTCGAACTGCCCACCGACCGCCCCCGTCCGCCGGAACAGGACCACCGCGGCGGCCGGGTGCCGGTCTCCATCGACCGGGAACTCGGCACCGCCCTCAAGTCGCTCGCGCGGCAGCAGGGCGGAACCCTGTTCACGGCCGTCCTGGCCGGCTGGTCCGTGGTGCTGTCGCGGCTGACGGGACAGACCGACATCGTCGTCGGCGTACCGGCGTCGAACCGCCGCCGCGGCGCCTTCTCCGAGCTGATCGGATTCTTCGTCAACTCCCTCGCGGTGCGGGTCGACCTGGCGGACTCGCCGACCGGCTCGGCCGTGCTGAAGCAGGTGCGCGGTACGCTGCGGGCCGCCCTGAACCACCAGGACCTGCCGTTCGAGCAGGTGGTGGAGCTGGTCAATCCGCCGCGCAGCACCGCCCACACACCGCTGTTCCAGACCATGCTCGCCTGGCAGCCCTCCCGGAACGGCCTGCTGGAGCTGCCCGGGATCGCCGTCGAGCCGCTCGGCATCCCCTACGCCGGAGCCAAGTTCGACCTGGCCCTGTCGCTGGCGGAGGAGGACGACGGCCGGGTGGTGGGCCATCTGGACTACGCCGTCGCGCTGTTCGACCACTCGACGGCGGAGCGCTACGCGGGCTACCTGCGCCGGGTGCTGACCCAGCTGGTCGACCGGCCCGACCTGGGCGTGGACGAGCTGGAGCTGATGGACGAGGAGGAGCGGCGCCGGGTGCTGTCGGACTGGAGCGGCGCCGACCGTACCCGCGGGGACGTTCGCGCCGACGAGACCCACCGCGACGTTCGCGCCGACGAGCCGGCGGGGCTGGTCGAGCGCTTCCAGGCCCAGGTCCGCACCCGCCCCGCCGACCCGGCCCTGGTGCGGGAGGGGGAGCGGCTCGACTACGCCGAGCTCGACCGCCGCGCCAACCGGCTGGCACACGCGCTGATCGCCCGCGGCGTCGGCCCGGACCAGGTGGTCGGCCTGCACTGCGGGCGCTCGACCGAGCTGGTGGTGGGCCTCCTCGGCATCCTCAAGGCGGGCGCCGCCTACCTGCCGCTGGACCCGGGGCAGCCGGTCGAGCGGCTGGCCGCGATGGTCGAGAGCGCGGCACCGGCCCTGGTGCTCAGCGACGCCGAGGTCCCGCCCCCGGGCTGGCAGTCGGTGCGGGCGGTCGCGGCCGAGGCGCAGCGCGAGGACGCGCCGGGGATCACCGTCGGGCCGTCGCGGCTCGCCTACGTCATCCACACCTCCGGCTCCACCGGCCGTCCCAAGGGCGTGGCGGTGACCCACGGCAGCGTCCTCAACCTCTTCGACACCTGGCAGGCGCGCTTCGGCACGACCCCGGGCGAGGCGGCCTCCGCCTGGTCGAGCATCGGATTCGACGCCTCGATCCACGAGCTGCTGCTGCCGCTCACCACCGGCGCCGTGCTGCACCTGGTCCCCGACGAGCTGCGCGGCGACCCGGAGGAACTGCTGGGCTGGATGCGCGAGCACCGCGTCGTCCAGGCCTTCCTGCCGCCGTCCTACGTCAAGTGGATCGGCGAGGACCCGCAGGCGCGCCTGGACGGGCTGGTGCTCCGTCAGCTGCTGACCGGGGTGGAGCCCGTCCCGGAGAACACGCTGTACCGCGTCGAGCGGGCGCTGCCCGGCCTGCGCGTCTGCTACGGCTACGGGCCCACCGAGGCCACCCTGTACAGCACCGCCTACACCGACCCGCGGCCGCTGGACCGGCCGTGCCCGATCGGCCGCCCGCTGGACCACACCCGCCTCTACCTGCTCGACGGTCGGCTGCGGCCGGTGCCGACCGGGGTGACCGGCGAGGTCTACCTCGGCGGGGCGAGCCTGGCCCGGGGCTACCTGCACCGTCCGGACCTGACCGCCGAGCGCTTCGTCGAGGACCCCTTCCTGCCCGGCGAACGCCTCTACCGCACCGGGGACCTGGCCCGCTGGCTTCCGGACGGCAACGCCCAGTACCTCGGCCGCGGCGACGACCAGGTCAAGCTGCGCGGCTTCCGGATCGAGCCGGGGGAGGTCGAGGCCGCGCTGCTGGCCCTGCCCGGCGTGCGGGAGGCGGCGGTGCTGGCCGACCGCGACGCCACGGGCGAACTGCGCCTGGTGGCGGGCCTGGGCCGGGGCGACGCGCAGCCGCGCCCGGCGCACGAGTGGCGCGCCGCCCTGACACGGCGGCTGCCGGACTACATGATCCCCGCGCTCTTCGTGGAACTGCCGCACCTGCCGCTCAACCGCAGCGGCAAGCTGGACCGCGCCGCACTGCTGGACGCGGCCCGCGCCGCGACCCGCACGCAGGTCAACACGGCGAGCCCGCGGGACCACGTGGAGATGGCCCTGCACACCATCTGGCGGCGGGTGCTGCTCCACCCCGGCATCGGGATATCCGACAACTTCTTCGACCTGGGCGGTACCTCGATATCCGCCATCAAGGTGGCCGTGGCCGTCCGCGAGGAGTTCGGCGAGACCCTGCCGATCCGCGACCTCGTGCAGAACCCGACCATCGAGGCCCTGGCCGAACGGCTCCGGGCGGGGGCGTCGGGCGGGCCGGACGGCAACCTGGTCGAGTTCCGCGCGGGGGACGGGCGGCAGCGGGTGGTCTGCGTCCACCCGGCGGGCGGGACCGCCTTCTGCTACCTGTCGCTGGCCGCGGCGCTGCCCGAGCGGGTCGGCGTCCTCGGGGTGCAGTCGCCCGGGCTCAACGCCGGGGAGACACCGCTGCCCACGGTCGAGGCCATGGCGGAGCACTACCTGGCGCTGGTCGACCCCCGGCCGGAGGAGACGCTGGTGCTGTGCGGGCTCTCCTACGGCGGCCTGGTCGCCCACGAGATGGGGCGCCGACTGGCCCTGGCCGGGCACACCCGGCTCAGCGTGGTGCTGCTCGACACCCACGGAACCGAGGACGCGGAGCAGCTCGCCTCGATCGAGCCGGTGCCGATGGCCGAGTTCCGCGACAAGCTCGTCAGGTTCAACGGGATGTACCCGGGGATCGAGGACGAGCAGATCGACCGGTACTTCCGCATCTACAACCACAACCGGATGACCGCCCGCGACTACCGGGCGCCGGCCTCTCCGGCCCGGCTGGTACTGGTCGAAGCCGCCGGGGACGGCACTGGGGACGGGCCGAGGGACCAGAGGGAGCAGGAGGAGCGGCAGGCGCGGGAGGTGCGCGCGTTCTGGCAGCGGCGCGCCGGCGGCGGCCTGCTGGTCGAGCCGGTCGCCGGTGGCCACTGGGACCTGCTGGAGAGCGCGGCGGTGCCCCGGATCGCGGAGCTGATCGCGGCCGAACTGGACCGGTTCCCGGCCTCCCCGCCGCCGGCGCCGGTGGCGCCCGTACCCGGACAACAGTCCGCCGCCTCCGCCGCCTCCGCCGCCTCCGCCGCCTCTGCCGCTTCCGCCGCTTCCGCCGCCTCCGCCGGGGAGGCCTGATGCGTGCCGAGAGCGCCGCCCCCGGCACGCGCGCGGCCGCCGGCCTCGCCCGGGCCGTGCACGAGCAGGCCCTGCGCACCCCCCGTGCCGTCGCGCTGGTCGACGGTGACGTCCGGCTGGACTACGCCGCCCTGGACACCGCCGCCGCGGCGGTGGCCCACGGGCTGCGCCGGTCCGGCGTCCGCCCCGGTCAGGCGGTGGCGGTCTGCCTGCCGCGCTCCTGGCAGCTGGTCTGCGTCATGCTGGGCGTCCTGCGGCTCGGCGCCCTGGTCGTCCCGCTGGACGCGCAGAGCCCGCCGGAACGCCGGCGCCACATCCTGACGGACTCGGCCGGCGTGGCACTGGTCCACGGCGGTACGGCACCTGACGACCTGCCGGGGCACGTCCGCCCGCTGGAGGCGGCGGCGCTGCTCGCGGCCGGCCCGGGCGATCCGGAGGCGGTCTTCACCGGGGCACCGGTCTCCTTCCTCTTCTACACCTCGGGCACGACGGGCCGCCCCAAGGGCGTCGAGGTGCGGGACGCCGGCATCCTGCGGCTGGCGAGCCCGGGGTACATCCGCGTCGAGGAGGGAGCCCGCTACTCCTGCCTGTCCAATCCGGCCTTCGACGCCCTCAGCTTCGAGGTCTGGGTGCCGCTGCTGACCGGCGGCTGCTGCGTCGTCCTCGGTGACGAGGACGTCCAGACCCCGCACCGGCTGGCCGCCGCGCTGCTGCGGGAGCGCATCGACACGGCCTTCGTCACGGTGGCCCTGTTCAACGCGGTGGTGGACACGGAGCCGTCCTGCTTCGCCGGGGTCCGACAGCTGCTGGTCGGCGGCGAGCAGCTCAACGCCCGGCTGATCCGCCGCTGGTACCGGTACAACGCGGGCGCCCCGACCCGGCTGCACAACGTCTACGGCCCCACCGAGGCCACCACCTTCGCGCTGTGCCACCCGATCCCGCGCGACTTCGCCGGGGACCTGGTCCCGATCGGGCGGGTGCTGCCGCAGACCGGGGCCGTGCTGGTGGTCCCGGACGGCGGCCGGGCCGCGGCGCCCGGGGAGGTGGCCGAGCTCCACCTGTCCGGTGCCGGTCTCGCGGCCGGCTACCGCAACCTGCCCGAGGAGACGCAGCGCCGGTTCGTCCGGCTGCCCTGGTACGACGACGGCCGCACGACGCACTACCGCACCGGCGACCTGGTGCGCGCCGACGCCGACGGCCTGATCGAGTACGTCGGACGCGCAGACCGCCAGGTGAAGGTCCGGGGCTTCCGGATCGAACCCGGCGAGCTGGAGCGGCAGATCGTCGCGCACCCGGCGGTGCGGCAGGCGTACGTGTGCACCCGCCGGGCCGGGGAGCACGGCCCGAACGAGCTGCTGGCGTACGTCGTGCTCGGGGAGGACGTCCCGTTCGAGGAGTTCGACCGCCATCTGGCCGCCGGGCTGCCGGGCTACATGCGGCCCCACCACATCCACCGCGTGGACGCGCTGCCGCTGAACGCCAACGGCAAGGTCGACCAGGCCGCCCTGCTGCGCCGCGACGACCCGCCCTGGCGCCGGGCGGAGGGCGGCGACCGTCCGGGCGCCGAGGCCACCACCGCGCGGCAGCGTGAGGTACTCGCCCTGGCGGCCGAGGTGCTCGGGGTGCCGGACCTGCGGCTGGACGACCGCTGGATCGCCTCCGGCGGGGACTCGCTCAAGGCGCTGCGGCTGCGCTTCGAGGTGCGTCGGCGCTGGGGCTGCGAACTGCCCCAGGCCCGGGTGCTGACCGGGGACGTGGCCGGGATCGCCCGGGCCGTGGCGGAGGCCGGATCCGCCGCCGACTCGCCCTACCCGGTCCCGCCCGCGCCGACCCGGGCACGTTCGGCGGCCGCCACCAGCGAGCAGCAGCGCCTGTGGCTGCTGCAGCAGCGGGCGCCGCGCTCCCGGGCCTACGCGGTGGAGCTGGCCTTCCGGCTGGACGGCGCCGTCGACACCGACGCGTTGCGTGCTTCGCTGCGGGACCTGGTGCGGCGCCACGCGGCCCTGCGCACCGCCTTCGAGGCCGTGCCCGAGGGGCTGCGCCAGCTGGTCGGGGACCCGTACGACCCGTGGACCGAGCCCGGCCCGGAGGCGGTGGGGACGGAGAACGACGGCGAGGAAGGTGCGCGCGCTGAGGCGGAACGTTTCTTCGCCGCGCCGTTCGACCTGGCACGCCCCCGGATGCTGCGCGCCCGCTGGCTGCCGCAGGACGGCGGAGGGGTGCTGCTGCTCCATCTGCACCACATCGCCGTCGACGGCTGGTCGCTCAACGTCCTGCTGGCGGACCTGTCCTCCGGCTACCGGCAGGCGCACGACGGCGCCGCCAACGGTGCCGCCCCCAACGGCGCCGCCGTCGAGGCCGCGCGGCGGGCCGACACCGCCCCCGTGCCCACCCCGCTGGACTACGCCGCCTGGCAGAGCGACTGGTTCGCCAGCCCCGCCTACCTGGCCCAGCGCGCCGAACTGCGGGCCCACTACGAGCGGTCGGACGAGGCGGTGGACCACGACCCCGGCGACCCGGCCGTCGGTCCGGCCGTCGGTCCCGCCGGTGCCCCGACCGGTGCCCGGCCCTTCCCGGCGGCCCGCCTGCTGCACACCTCGCTGGACGTCGTGCGGCGCGCCGCCGTGGACCGGATCTGCGCCGAACTGGGCATGACCCGCTTCGAGTTGCTGCTCGGCGTCTTCGCCTGGAGCCTCTACGGGGTGACCGGCGGGACCAGGCCGCGGATCGCCGCGCCGGTGGCCAACCGGCCGGTCCAGGAGTTCGAGGGCAGCGTCGGCATGTTCGCCAACACCGTGCTGCTGCCGCAGGCCGTCGCGCCCCGCGAGGACCTGCGCGGCCAGCTGCTGCGCCTGAGCGCCGCAGCGCGGCAGGTGCTGGAGCGCCAGGACGTGGCGCTGGCCGACGTCCTGGCCGATCGGGAGCCGGCCGGCGGCCACTCCCCGTTCGACTACCTGTTCGTCCTGGAGAACACCGACTTCGGTGCGCTGGCCCTGCCCGGCTGCGCCGCCCGCCCGCTGTGGTGGGCCCCGGCCGAGGCCAAGTGCCCGATGACGCTGTCCGTGGTCGAGCACGAGGGCGGTCTCGACTTCCTGTGGGAGTACGCCGAGGACCGCTTCGACGCCGACGAGGTCGCGGCCATGGCGGGCCTGTTCCGGCGGGGGCTGGACCTGCTCGCCGAGGGCGGGACGGCGACCCCGGCCGAGCTCGTGGCACCGTACCGTCGCGGACTGCCGCACCCCGGTCGCGGTGCCCCGACGGCGCCGACCTGGACGACGGTGGCCGAGGGCTTCGCCCGGCAGGTCGCCCGCACACCCGACGCACCGGCCCTGGTGTCCGACGGCCGGACGGTGAGCTACGCCGAGCTCGACGCCCGCGCTGCCGCGCTCGCCGCCGAGCTGCGGGCCCGCCACCGGCTGCCGGAGGGGGAGGCCGATTCCTGCTGCGTCGCGCTGCACCTGGGGCCGTCGGTCGAGCACGTGGTGGCGCTGCTGGCGCTGGCCCGGCTCAACGTGACCATCGTGCCGCTCGACCCGTCCTATCCGCCGGCCCTGCGCCGACAGGTGCTGGACCAGGTGGAGCCGCTGTGCGTGCTGCTGCCCCCGGCCGGTGACCCGGAGTTCGACGCCGTCGACCCGGGCCGCCTCGCGCGCCACCCGGTGGTGCTGTCACCCGCCGTTCCGGAGACCGCACTCGCCGCCGCCCCGGCGCACAGCGGCGCCCGCCCGCTCTACACCCTGTTCACCTCGGGCTCCACCGGCGTCCCCAAGGGCGTGCAGGTCTCCGACCGCACCCTGGGCAACCTGCTGCAGTGGCAGGCGGAGTCGGGGGGACTGGCGGGCCCGGTGGTCACCCAGCAGTTCTCCATGCTCTCCTTCGACGTGTCCTTCCAGGAGGTCTTCGGGACGCTCTGCGCCGGCGGCTGCCTGCACCTGGTCCGGCCCGGCTGGCGGCAGGACGCCCCCGCGCTGCTGGAGCAGCTGGAGACGGCCGGGGTGGAGCGCGTCTTCATGCCGTACGTGGCCCTCCAGCTCCTCGCCGAGCACGCCGTCCACCTGGGCCGCTACCCCTCGCGGCTGCGGGAGGTGGTCACCGCCGGCGAGCAGCTGGTGTGCACCGAGGCGATCCGCCGCTGGTTCGCGGGCCTGCCGGGCGCCCGGCTGTTCAACCACTACGGCCCGACCGAGACGCACGTGGTGAGCAGCCTCTGCCTGGACGGCGACCCGTCCGGCTGGCCGGAGCGCCCCGCCATCGGCCGGCCGGTGGCCAACGCGGTGCTCACGGTGGTCGACGAGGCCGACGAGGCCGTTCCCCCCGGCCGCGCCGGCACCCTGCTGATCGGCGGCCCGATGGTGGCGCGCTGCTACCTGGGGGACCAGGCGCTCAACGACGCGCGCTTCGTCGAGCTGCCCGGCCTCGGCCTGTGCTACCGCAGCGGCGACCGGGCCCGCTTCGACCGGCAGGGCCGGCTGCACTTCCTGGGCCGGGACGACGACCAGATCAAGCTCAGCGGACACCGGCTGGAACTGGGCCAGGTCGAGGCGGCCCTGCTGCGGCACCCGGAGGTCGTCAACGCCGTGGTGGTCCGCGACGGCGAGGAACTGGTGGCCTGCCTCCAGTGCCGCGGGGAGGCGCCCACGGCCGAGGAGTTCACCGCGCACCTGACGCCGCTGCTGCCCGGCCACGTCCGGATCGCCCGCTTCCGGGTGGTGGCGGAGCTGCCCAGGACCCCCAGCGGCAAGCTGGACCGCCGGCGCGCGCTGCGCTCCGCCGGGCGGGACCTGCGCCGGCTGACGGCTTCGCGCACCGGCCTGTCGGCGCGCGAGGCCCTGCTGACCGAGGTGTTCGAGGAGGTCACCGGCCTGGTGATCGACCCGGGGCAGACCTTCTTCGAGGCCGGAGCCTCCAGCCTGGGTCTGATGCGCTTCCAGCTCCGCTGCACCACCGAAGCGGGCCTGCGCTTCACCGTCGCCGACCTGTTCGAGCACGTCACCGTACGGGCGCTGGCCGGCTTCCTGGACCGGTCGGCGACGGCCACGGAGGACCGGGACCGACCTACCGCCACCACGGCTGCTGCCTCCGGCCCGATCGCGGTGGGCGAGCCGATCGCGATGGACGAGCCGATCGCGGTCGTCGGCATGGCGGTACGGCTGCCGGGCGCGTCCGATCTCGCCGCGTTCTGGCGGATGGTCACCACGGGCGGCACCGGCATCGAGCACTTCGACGCCGCCGACGGCCTGGTCGGGGCGCGCAGCCAGTTGGACGGCCCACTGGAGTTCGACCCGGACCACTTCGGCATCAGCCGGCAGGAGGCCCGGCTGATGGACCCCCAGCAGCGGCACCTGCTGATGAGCTGCGTCGAGGCACTGGCACACGCCGGGATCGCCGACCCGTCGGGGGCCCGCGTCGGCCTGGTCGCCGGAGCCGGTGAGAGCACCTACTTCCAGTCCATGCTCCGCGAGGCCGATCCCGAACGCCTGCCCGACGGCTTCCAGTTGGCGCTGCACCACGACAAGGACTTCCTCGCCACCAAGGCGGCCTACCACCTGGGGCTGACCGGCCCCGCCTTCACCACCCAGGCGGCCTGCGCCAGTTCGCTGGTGGCCGTCCACGTCGCCGCCGGGATGTTGCGCCAGGGCGATGCCGAGGTGATGCTGGCGGGCGGAGTCCTGGTCGACCCGACCCTCACCGGCGGATACCGCTACCAGCCGCAGCACATCTTCTCCGTGGACGGCCGCTGCCGGCCCTTCAGCGACGACGCGAGCGGCACCATAGGCGCGAGCGGTGTCGGCATGGTGGTGCTCAAGCCGCTGCGGCTGGCGCGGCGCGACGGCGACACCGTCTACGCCCTGATCACCGGCACGGCCTTGAACAACGACGGCTCCGACAAGCTGGGTTACAGCGCCCCCTCGCTCGCCGGGCAACGCGAGGTGATCCGCGCCGCCCTGCGCCGCAGCGGCCGCACCGGCGCCGACATCGGCTACGTCGAGGCCCATGGCACCGCCACCCGGCTCGGCGACCCGGTCGAGGTCGGCGCCCTGCGCCAGGCCTACGACCTGGACCGGTCCGGCCACTGCGCGCTGTCCTCGGTCAAGAGCCAGATAGGCCACCTGGGCGCGGCCGCCGGCGTGGTCGGGCTGGTCCGGGCCGCGCTCGCCGTCCACCACGGCGTGATCCCGCCCAACGCCGGCTTCCGCGCCCTCAACCCGCAGCTCGGCGCCGACCCCACGCCGTTCCACGTCCCCACCGAGGCCCGGCCCTGGCCCGCCGACCGGGACCGGATCGCGGCGGTGAGCAGCTTCGGGATCGGCGGCACCAACGCCCACGCGGTCCTGGAGGCCGACCGGTCGGCACCGGGGACGACGGGCGGAGCGGGCCTGACGGGTGGCGCGGGCCCGACGGGTGGCGAAGTGGCGCCCGACATCGCCGTGTCGCCCTGCCTGCTGCTGTCCAGCAGCAGCGAAGCGGGTCTGCGCGCCGACGCCGCCCGGATCGCGGACTACCTGGAGGCCCGGCCCGCCGCCTATCCCCAGGTGCTGCGCCACCTCCAGGCCGGCCGTCCGGCTCGTCGCCGGCGGCTGGCGGCGGTCTGCCCCGACGCCTCCGCCGCCGTGGCCTGGCTGCGCGGCGCGGGCCGGATCACGGATACGGGAGCGGGGGAGGCCGGTACCGGGGCACCGGTCCCGAGCGAAGGCCTCAGCGCCGAGGAGGCGGCCGCGGCCTGGCTGTCCGGCGAGCGGATCGACTGGCCCGCCGGTCCGGCCCAGGCCCCGTGGGACTTCCCGCCGCCCGCCTTCGAGCTGGCGGAGTTCGACTTCCCGCGCGCCACGACGGCCCCGGCCCCGGCCCTGGCCCCGCCCTCGGCCGGCCGGGCCGCCGCCGAGGTTCCGCGGCGCCTGCCGGAGGACGCCTGGCTGCACCAGCCGCACTGGGCCCGGCTGCGCCGGGCGGGCTCGGCGATCGGTGCGCGCACCTCCCGGCTGCTGGTGCTGCTCACGGACGGGCCGGCGCCCCCGGAGGCCGTCCGCGCCTTCGAGGCCGCCTACGCCCGGGTGGTGCGGGTCCGCGCCGGCGAGGCGTTCGTCCGGCGGGGCGAGGACGGCTACGAGGTCGACCCGGCCGACCCCGCCTCGCTCGGTCGGCTGCTCGACGCGCTGGCGGGCACGGGTGCGGGCGAGGACGGCATCGACTGGCTGCACGCGCTGCCGCTGGGCATCGGCGGCCCGGTCGGCCGGGACAGCCTGGACCGGGCCCGCTGGGCCTGTCTGGACACCCCGGCCGCACTGCTGCGGGCCCTGGCCGACGCCGATGGGGCGCTTCGGCTGAGGCCGTGGTGGCTGTCGTACGGGGCGAGGCCGGTGGACGGCCCGGTGGAGCGGCCGGAGGCGGGCCTGCTGGCGGGTGCCGTCGAGGTGGCACCCCAGGAGGGAGCCGAGGCGGGCCACTGGGTCGACCTCCCCAACGCGGAGCCCGCCCACTGGGCCGCGCCGCTGGCGGCACTGCTGGCCGAGGCCGCGGCCGCGGCGGACGCGCCCGCCCTTCCACGCCGGCTGGCCCTGCGCCGCGGCCACTGGTGGGAGCCGGTCGCCCTGCCGGTGACCACGGCCGGTCCGGGCCCCGTCGACCTGCCCGACCGGGGCGTGCACCTGGTCCTGGGCGGCACCGGTGGGATCGGCCGCGGCATCGCCGCCTGGCTGCTGGAGAACGGCGCCGCCCGGGTCCTGCTGCTGGCCAGGAGCCCGCGGCTGCCGGAGGAGCTGACGCCCTGGGCCGACCGGGTCGAGCTGGTCGAGGCCGATCTCGCCGAGTCGGCACCCGAGGAGGTCATGGCCCGTATCGGCCGGCGAACCGACCGGCTCGACGGAGTGATCCACGCCGTCGGGGTGGCGAGCGGCGGCCTGATCGCCCGGCGCGACGCCGGGGCGATGGGGCGTGCGTCCGCCGCCAAGCTGCACGGCGCCCTGCTGATCGAGCGGGTCATCGAGCGCTACCGGCCGTCGGTGGCGGTCTACTGCTCGTCGATGTCGGCGGAGCTCGGCGGCGTCGGCCAGTTCGACTACGCGGCCGCCAACAGCCTGCTCGACGGCTTCGCCCAGTACCGCTCCGGCGTCGACGAGAGCACGGTGCGGCTCGGCGTGAACTGGGACGTGTGGAGCGAGACCGGCATGGCGCTGCGCGCTCCGGGGGCCGACGCCCGCCACCGGGCGCACCTGTCGGTCGGGCTGACGGTGGCCGAGGGCAAGCGGGTGTTCGCGCGGGCCATGGGACTCCAGCTGCCGCAGGTGCTGGTCTCCACCACGGACCTCCACGAATCCCGCGTCTTCTACTCGGCGCCCCCCGGCGCCCGGGCTCTCGTGCCGCCCGCTCCTGCCGTGGCCACCGGGACCGCCCCGGCCACTGGGACCGCTGTTCCCGCCGACGCGGCGGGCGGGAGCGCGGCCGTCCTGCTCCACGACTGGCTGTGCGACTGGCTGGACCTCGACCACATCGATCCCGACGCCCCGCTCTACGACCTGGGCGTCGACTCGCTGACCCTGCTCGACCTGATCGGCGTGGTGAAACGTCACTTCGAGGTGGAGCTGGAACTGACACGGTTCAGCCACCGGGTCTGTCTCACCGAGATCCTGACCCGGCTGGCCGAGGCGACACCCGCCACGGCCGCCGGTGCGGAGGGCGTGGTCCCGGAGGTCTGGCAGCAAGGCACCGGACCCGACGTGCTGTGTCTGGTGCACCCGGTCGGCGGCGACATCCAGGCCTACCGCTCCCTGGTGTCGGCCCTGGGCCCCCGGCTGACCGTCTGCCTGATCGCCGATCCCGCGCTGGAACGGCCCGGGACCGCGGACTGGACGCTGGCCGAGCGGGCACGCCGCTACGCCGCGGCCCTGCGGGCGTGTTTCACGGACGGCACCCGGCGGCTGCACCTGGCCGGCTGGTCCTTCGGCGCCTGGGCGGTGATGGGGATGGCCGCGGAGGCGGAGGCGATGGGCCGGCCGGTCCACGGCGTCCACCTGATCGATCCGCCGCCGCCCGGCTCCGGCGCGCTCTTCCGGGAGTACGACGACACCCAGCTCCAGGCGGTGTTCGCGCACGAGCTCGGCCGGCGCGGGTCCGAGCCGGCCGGTCCCGAGGCCCACGGCTACGCCGAACGCCTGGTCCGGTGCTGCCGGGCCAACCTGCGGAGCATGGCCGAGTACCGGATGCCGCTGCTGAGCGCCACGCCCAGCCGGCTGTGGCTGGCCGAGCGGCCGGTGGAGGGCCTGCCCTCGCCGGGGTCACCGGAGCGGCAGCGGGAGCTGTGGCGCCCGTACCTCCCGGGACCCAGCACCTGGCACCGGCTCGACACGACGCACTACGGCATCGTCCGCCCGCCCCATGTGCACGCGGTGGCGGCGGCGATCGCCGCGGCGTCCGAGGACCCGCCCGGGGAGTGCGCCGACCGCCCCCGGACGTGATCCCACGCCGCCCCCGTCGCCCGGTCCGCACGATCCCCACGGCCGTCCCGCACCGACGCCCCGTCCGACCTCCGCCGCCGTCCGACCATCGGAGACCACCCCCGTGAACCCCTACCAGGCACTACCGGCGCGCTCCTTCTGGCGCTCCGCCGTGGCCGAGCCGGACCCGCTCGCCATCGACGACCTGTGGACGCCCGCGTTCGCGATCGGGCCGGACGAGCCGGTCCTCACCGCAGGGTCCTGCTTCGCCGCGCACATCGGCCGCGCCCTGCTGGAGCGGGGCATGAACTGGTACGACGCGGAGCCGGCCCCGCCCGGGCTGACCGAGGAGGAGCGTCGGGCCCGCCACTACGGGGTGTTCTCCTTCCGCACCGGGAACATCTACACCGCCGCGGTGCTCCGGCAGTGGCTCTCCTGGGCCTTCGGTCGCACGACCCCGCCCACCGAGGCCTGGCTGGAGGACGGCCGGTACCACGACCCCTGCCGCCCGTCCGTCGAACCCGGCGGCCACGCCTCGGCCGAGGAGATGCTGGCGGCCCGGGAAACGACCCTCGCCGCCATCCGCGAAGCCGTCTCGGACGCCGGCTGCCTGGTCTTCACCCTGGGGCTGACCGAGGCGTGGCGGGACCGCGCGACCGGCACCGTCCTCCCGTCCTGCCCCGGCACCGTGCGGGGCACCTTCGACCCGGACCGCCACGTCTTCCACCAGTTCACCTTCGACGAGGTCCGCCGCGACCTGACGGACGCCGTGGCGCTGGCCCGCGAGGCCAACCCGCGGCTGCGGGTCCTGCTGACCGTCTCCCCGCACCCGCTGACCGCCACCGCGACCGGCGGCCACGCGCTCACCGCCAACACCTACTCCAAGTCGCTGCTGCGGACGGTGGCCGGGCAGCTGACCCAGGACCTCGACGGCGTCGACTACTTCCCGGCGTACGAGCTCATCACCGGCCTCCCGTTCCGGAGCCGGTTCTACGCGCCGAACCTGCGTGAAGTGACCTCCGAGGGCGTCGAGTTCGTCATGCGCCACTTCATGGCCGGGCTGTCGCGGCCCACGGCCGGCCCGCGACCGCTCCGCAGCGGCACGCCGGCCGACGGGCCGAAGGGGGTGGACACCTGTGACGACGCCGTCCTCGACTACTACCGCCCCCGCTAGGTTCCTGCTGCTCGGCGACTCGCACGCCGGCCCGATCGGACGCGCCGCGAAGGCCGCCCGGATCCCCTTCCAGGGCGGCCCGATCGGTGCCGGACGCGAGTTCACCGACGACTTCTTCGCACCGCGCGAGCACGACGTGGTGTTCCACAAGGCCGAGGCCGACGCGCACTACCGGAGCTTCCTGGCCGACCTGGAGGTGGACGGCCTCGGGAGCCTCGCCGTCCCGCTGGTGTCCACCTTCGGCCTCAGCTCGCACTTCGTCGCCACCCGGGAGAACTGGCACCTCCACCGCGATCGCCACGGCGGGTTCGCCCCCGGCTTCCTGACCGGGCCGCTGTTCGACGCCATCGTCCGCGCCACCGTCCGCGACGCCCTGGCCTTCTACCGCCACGCCCTCCGCCTCGGCCTGCGGGTGCTGGCCGTGCTGCCGCCGCAGCGGGTACCGGAACAGTCCGACCCGGAAGTGTTCACGGCCGCGCAGGAATCAGTCCGCGGCGCGCTCGACGCGCTCGGCGTCGAGCTCGTCGACCTCCGGGCCCGCACCACCGGACCGGACGGCTTCCAGCGCCCCGAGTTCTGCGAGGCCGACGACGCCATCCACGGCAACCTGGCCTTCGGCCGGCTGGTCCTCGCGGACCTGCTGGCCCGCGGGCTCTGACGACACCGAACCCCCACCCACAGGAGCAGGTCATGGAGCAGTACGAGCTGGACGCCGTCAGGGCCGTCACCACCAGGCCCGCCAGGGAGTACCGGACCATCACGGTCGACCCGGTCACCCCGGTGATCGGCGCCGAGGTCTCCGGCGTCGACCTCTCGAAGGAGCTGCCGGACGACCAACTGGCCGAACTGAAGCAGGCGTTCCTCGACCACCACGTCCTGGTCCTGCGCGACCAGCAGCTGACGGACGAGGACCACAAGCGCTTCGCCGGGCACTTCGGCGAACTGCGCCCGGTCAACCCGCCGCCGGTCGACGCCGATCCGTACGTCCTGGAGATCAGCACCGGCGCCGAGGCGGACAACGTCGCCGGCAACGGCTGGCACGCCGACGGCACCGCCGACGCCGAACCCTCGCTCGGGTCGATGCTCTACATCACCCGCGTGCCGGAACCGGGCAGCGGCGGCGACACCCTGTTCGCCAACATGCACCTGGCGTACGAGATGCTGTCCCCGACGATGCGCGGGCTGCTCGACGGCCTGACCGCGGTACACGACGGCCTCGTCGCCTTCCAGGGCTACACCCCGCCCGAGGGGTACGTGATCCCCAAGAGCGAGCACCCCCTGGTGGTGCGCCACCCCGAGACCGACCGCAGGATCCTCTACGTCAACAAGGCCTACACCGCGCGCATCCCCCAGCTGTCGCCCGACGAGAGCCGGGCCCTGCTCGACCTGCTCTGCGCGCTGCCCGCCCAGCGGCCCCTGCTGACCTGCCGCATCCGCTGGGCCCCGAACACACTGGTGTTCTGGGACAACCGCTGCGTCCAGCACCACGCCACGTACGACTACTACCCGCACACCCGCTACGGCCGCCGGGTCGCCATCAACGGTGGGCCGCTCAAGGGCTGAGCCGGCCCGGCACCCGGCACCCGGCCCGGACCCGACCGGGTGCCGGGTCCGGGTCCGGGCCGGGTCAGGCCGCGTCCGCGCGGGCCAGGCAGGCGGCGAGGCCGTCGGCCAGCCGCGCCCAGGCGGCGCGCTCGCCCTGCTCGTCCCGCGGGTCGGCATGCACCCGCACCACCGCGCGGACCCGGGCGGACGGCCAGGTCGCCGCGTAGGCGTCCGGGTCCGCCGCCGCGTACGCGGCCGCCACGGCGGCCGCGTTGGCCAGGGCGTTGGCGTCGGCATGGGCCCGCACGTTGGCCGCGGTGTTGAGCTCCGCGTAGGTCTCGCCGTACCGGGCGGCCTCGGCCGCGTCGTAGCCGTTGGCCAGCGCGTAGGAGCCGGCGGCGGAAGCGGCCGTGGCGTGGGCCTCGGCGTACGGGTACGCGTGGTGGAAGAGCTCCCGCAACTCCGGTTCGAGCGCCGCCCGCCAGGTGCTCTCGTCGATCCGACCGCCGTCCAGGGCGCTCCCGTGCAAGGCCAGTACGCCCTGCTGCGGCGCGACGGACCCGCCGCGCCGTGCACCCGCCTCGGCCAGCATCGGGCCGACGGCGGCGCAGTACCAGTCATGGACCACGCGGAAGGGCACCCGGCCGTCCAGCCGCTCCACCTCCCGGCGCACCCGTCGTTCCCAGGCCCTCGCCGCGTCGGCGCCGCCCAAGCCGTCGGACAGCACCTCCGACACCTGCGCCAGCCAGGGCGGCACGGCGGCGCCGGGGGAGGACTGGAAGGCCGGGTGGGGCTCGGGTGAGGTCATCTGCTTCGCTCCAGAGGGGGCTGGTCTCCGAATCCTGAACCGGCGAAGTCCGGTGGAGCGGTGGGGAGATGGAGCTCCATCGGGCCGGCCGGTGAGGAAATCGTACCGGTGCGCACAAGACGGGGAGGGGTGACGGTGAGCAACCGGCGAGCAACCGGCGTGCGAGGGGGCGCGGGTGCCGGGAAGCTGCCGGTGGAGCTGCCGCAGCCTCCCGGGAGGGCGGCCATAGCCTGGGCGCCCGGCGCGCAGGACCGAACTGACGCGCCGCCCCAACGGCGGTCCCCCGTGGCCGGCCGTCTCCGTCCGGAAGGATCCGAAGACCCGTCATGACCACTCTCCGTACCCGGGTTGCCGCCCTGGCGGCCGTCGCCGCCGTCGGGTTCGCCACCCTCACCGCCGGGACCGCCCACGCCGCCCCGGCGGCGCCGTCCCCGGTCGCCCGCGCGAGCGCCGAGGCGCCGGCCGCCGCGGCCGCGGCGCTGTCCACGCCCACCCGCATCCCGGGCAACACCTCGATCTCCCGCAACCAGGCCTGGTACTCGCCGGACGGCCGGGTCATGTTCGCCATGCAGGGCGACGGCAACGTGGTGCTCTACCGCGACAACAAGCCGGTCTGGGTGGCCCCCGGCGCCATGCCCGACGGCAACGTGCTGGTCATGCAGGGCGACGGCAACCTCGTGGTGTACTCCGCCGCCAACACGCCGCTGTGGAACAGCCAGACGGGCGGCCGCTGGGGTGCCGAGCTGGACATCTACAACGAGGGCGTGATCGCGGTCGCCCTGAACGGCAAGGTCCTGTGGACCTCCGCCCCGTCCACCCCGGCGCCCCTCCCGAGCTGCCCGCCGTGGGGCCCGCCGGTCCCCGGCCAGATCGTCTGGCCGTGGTGCCCGACCTGGCCGTTCCCCGCGTGACGCCCTGAGCGCCCCGGTGGCCCCGGGTCCTCGCCCGGACGGGACGAGGACCCGGGGCCACGGCACCCGTGCGGCGGAGGCGTCAGTCAAGGGCCTCCATGTCCAGAACCGGTGGTGACCACGGTGCGGCGACGAGGCCGCCCGGTTGGATCCCGTACCGGCGCAGGCGCTCGGCCTTCTCCTCCATCCCCTGGGAAGCGAGGAGCTCGACGGCCCGGCCCAGCGCCGCCGGGTGCCCGGCCTCGGCCTGCCGCAGGAGCCAATCCTCGGCCGCGTGGGGCCCCGACTCGCGGCGCAGCAGGTGGATCGCCCGGTCCATCGGATCGGGCACGTCGGAGATCACCTCTCCCGGAGCCCCCATCTTCCGTTCGAGCAGGGCGGCGATCGCCCAGACGGAGAGGTGCCTGCCGGTGTGCGCCGCCCGGGCCGTCGCCCGGACCGCGCGCTGGTACTCCCGCAGTGCTTCCGCGTGGCGCCCCCGCGTCTCCAGCCACTGTGCGACACCGGACATCGCGTCGGGGTGGCCCTGCTCGGCGGCGCGGAGGTCGAACGCGTACGCCTCGACGAACCGACCCGCCTTCTTCAGCCAACCGGCGAGGTGCCGCAACTGGAAGGTGTCGTCCGGGTCGAGAGCTCCGAGGAGATGGGCGATCCCCTCGTCGTGCCGCTCGACGTGCCACAGGACACGGGAGATCGTCCTGGTGGGGTCGAGCGCATCCGAGGCGGCCCTCCCGTGCAGCCAGTCGAGGGCGGGTTCGACGAGCGACTGCTCCGCCAGCCAGTCCAGTTCGGGGGAATCCATCTCGGACTCGGCGGTGAAGACGTGGCGGAGGAGGTCGTCGATTCGTCGTTCCTCCCGCCTCTCGGCGAGGAAGGCCGTGATCCACGACAGGTCGGGATCCGATCCGACCGTGATCGCCTTCCGCAGGAGGGCGTGGCCGTCGTCGGTGAACCCGTGGTGGAGCAGCCACCTTCCGGCTGCCCGCGCGAACGGGCCTTCGTTCTCGGCGGCCTGCCGCCGGACCCATGCGGCGGCGCTCTGCGGGCCGCGCGTGTCGGCCATGAGGTCGGCGAGCATCAGCAGGGCCGACACGGACCCGCCCGTGACCGCGTCCGCCAGGTAGGGGAGGGCCGCATCCGTCTCGCCCTGAGCGATCAGGACCCTCGCCCGCGCCTCCCGGGAGTGATCGTCGCCCAGCTTGACCCCCATCTCCCGGACATGCGCGGCTTCGTCCTCCGCTTCGGCGTCCTCGAGTCCCCTCGCGACCTCGCGGATGGACGGGATGTCCCCTCGGTACGCGGCCGTGACGTAGTGGTCCACGGCTTCCTGGCGGCAGCCGGTCTCGGCGAGGAGCTCGGCGACGGCGCGGGCCGCGGCACCGTCCCCGTTGTCGACCGCCTCGGCGTGGAGCCTGACCGCCGGGCCGTAGAGGAAGCGGTCCGCGGCCTCCGCGGCGAGCGCCGGGCGGTCGGCCTCGGGCGCGTGCAGCACGAGGGCGTCCCAGAGGGAGGCCGTGCCGGCGCTGTCCGCCCGTTGGGCCCGGCCGGACTGCTCCAGGTAGTCGGCGAGCCGGTAGCGCGGCCGCTCGGGAGCCGCGTCCCCCGGGCGCGGTCGAATCCGGGCGAGCGGGCCGGGCGCTCCCAGGCACGGGGCCGTGGCATAGGCGAGTGCCGTGCCGAACCAGTCGTCCGCGACCGAGTCCCACTGGTGGTCCGTCAGGTAGCCCGGTACGGCGCGTTCCAGCAACTCCTCGGGAATCGGTGATCCGAGGCCGAGGCGGCGGGCGTCGATGGCCGCGTCCATCAGGGCCCGCGCCGCGGGCCGGGCATGGCGGTAGCGTTCCAGGATGACCGGGGCGCCGGCCAAGTACTGGGTGATCATGCCGGATTCGGCGCGTTCCAGTGCTCGCCGGAGCCGGGAGTCGCCGGCCGCCTCGGCCCGCAGCCTGGTCAGATCGGACTCGTTGAACGCGTCCGGAACCTCGATGTCGTGGCCGCGGAGCAGAGCGCGGGCCTGGGCGTGGGGATCCTGGCCGAGCGCGCCCGGCGGACGTGTGAGCTCGTCCCATTCCTTGGGCCAGATCGTCCCCAGGACCAGGACCGGGGCGGCGCCCTCCCGGCGCAGCAGCGCCCGCAAGGCGGCGGCGACCCGGGAACCGACACCGTTCGGCGGCGTCAGCAGGTACTGCTGAAGGTCGTTCAGCCAGATCACCGTGCGCGGCGGCACGTGCGGCAGATCGGCCAGCAGCGCCTCGGCCGGGCTGGGCGAGATCGGATGCCACAGACGCCATCCGGGCGGGAGCCCGTGGATCAGCTCCCAGCAGGAACGGGTCTTGCCCGTCGACGAGTCACCGACCAGGACGGCGAGGCCGCTGCGCCCCGCCACCGCCCGCGCGGCGACCTCGGCCAGGACGAGATCGTGCTCCCGCTCGACGTAGGCCGGCAGTGCGGGAACGATCTCGTCCGTCGACGGGGCGATGGCGCGGTGGACCTCCAGTTCGAACGGGTCCGTGAGCCGGTCGATGTGCCGCGTCAGCGGTCCCGGGGCTCCTCCGGGGACGGGCTCCTCCGTCTCCAGCAGGCCCGGTCCCGCGGTCCTGGGGCCCAGCAGGGAGAGCACGTCGGTCACACTGAGCAGTGCCGGGAAGGCCTGCCGGACGTCCCTGTCGGCGTCCAGCATGGACCTGAGCTGGTCGGCGTGCCAGATCACGAACCCCTTGACCGCCAGGCCGACGCCGGATCGTGCGACCTCCGCCAGCCTTCCCGTCACATAGGCGTCGAGCCGGTCGATCCCGCCGGTTCGGGCGGAGGAGGACAGTTCGACGTTGCTGACGAAGACGAGGTACTCGGGGAGGCGGGTGCGGGTGTTCCTCGCGGCGGCGTCGGCCCAGCCGTCGATCTCCTTGCGGATCTCCTCCTTCAGCCACAGCCCGTTGGCCTGGGCGGTCGACTTCGGCTTCACCTGAAACTTCGCCTGCAGGACGGTGAAACCCGTCCAGACCTCGGACGTCGAATCGACCCCGGCGGATGAGATCCCGGAGGACGCGGTCCCGGAGGATGTCGCCGACCAGCGGATCGTTCCCTCGAAGGTCGCTTCCCGGCCACCGTCGGGCCCGTCGCCGAAAGCCTGGACACCCGGCCCGAGGACCCTCCGGGCAAGCGCCACCACCATCTGTTCGAAAGCGCGGGACCCGAGGCGGGTCAGGTCGTAGTCGGGCACGTCGACATCCTGGCAGAGCCCGCTGACAGCCACTGGGTGCGGGGCCTGTGCATCGGCTCAATTCCCTTTCCCCGCAAGGGAGTAAACGCCGGCGGCGTCGTTCCGCGAGTTTTGGTCGTACATCTTGTGCGATGTCATGATCCGGCTCACACTTCCGATTTGCGAACACGTGTGCACCGCCGTGTGAGCGCCCTTCGCCCTTGCGTCTGCCGGGATCCCCGGCGGTCGGAGGGATGTTCCGTTTCACGTTCCCCCTGAGAAGAGGACGGATCGCCGCGTTCGCGCGGTCCGCCGACTCCCGCGCCGCCGGCCGTCACGACACCCCCACGTCGCTGAGCGGCCCGGCGGCTGCCGCCGTCATCGCGCCCGAGCCCGAGCACCGGGGCAAGGGCAAGGACCACGAGGTGCGGTTCGCCGCACCCGCCGGGTCGTCCGTACCACCTCCCCACGCGAAGGAGCTTCGGATGAAGCACCCGCGCACCCCCACCCCCTGGCGCAGGCCGTTCGCCGCCGTCGCGGCGGCCGCCCTCGTCCTGGTCGGCGCGGCCTGGAACGCGAGCCCGGCCGGCGCGTCCGCCCCGTCGTCCCGTGGCGCCGGCGGCGCCGCGTCCGGCACCGACCCGATCACCCTGGCCGTCAACGGTGGCGGACCGGGCCTGGTCCGGGTGAGCAGCGACCCGTTCACCAGCGCCGGCAGCCAGTTCGCCACCGAGGTGGAGCCCGACACCTTCGCCTACGGCGGCACGATCGTCTCCGCCGCCCAGGTGGGGCGGTTCACCGACGGCGGGGCGGCCGGCCTCGGCTGGAGCACCTCGCTGGACGGCGGCTTCAGCTGGCAGAGCGGCATGCTGCCCGGCCTCACCACCCACCAGGGCGGCGGCAGTTGGGCCCGCGCGTCGGACCCCGCGGTCGCCTACGACGCCAGGCACGGCACCTGGATGGTGGCCGGCCTGGTCATCGACTCGGGGCGCAATCCGGTGGGTGTGACCGTCAGCCGCTCCGCCGACGGCCTGCACTGGCAGGACCCGGTGCGGGCGGTCGGCCACGACGGCCAGGCCTACGACAAGGAGTGGATCGTCTGCGACAACACTCCGACCAGCCCGTACTTCGGCACCTGCTACGTCGAGGTCGACGTCCCGTCCTCGGACAACCTGATGATCATGTCCGCCTCCCGGGACGGCGGTGCCACCTGGTCCGCGCCGACCGGCCCGTCCGGCGTCAACCTGGGCCTCGGCGGCCAGCCGCTGGTGCGGCCCGACGGGACGGTCGTGGTCCCGTTCTCGACCGACACCACCTCGATCCGCTCCTTCAGCTCCACCGACGGCGGCAGGTCCTGGAGCTCCACGGTCCTGGTCGCCGACGTCGTCGCGCACGAGGTCGCGGGCGGGCTGCGCGACGGTGAGGGCCTGCCCTCGGCGGAGATCGACGCCGAGGGCAGGGTCTACGTCGCCTGGCAGGACTGCCGCTTCCGGACCGGCTGCGCGGCCAACGACATCGTCTACGCGAGCTCGGCCGACGGCAGTACCTGGTCGGCCGTGACCCGGGTGCCGATCGACCCCACCACCAGCGGGGTCGACCACTTCATCCCCGGCCTCGGCGTCGACAGCACCACCGCCGGTCGCACCGCCAAGCTCGGGCTGTACTACTACTTCTACCCGAACGCGGACTGCACCGCCGACACCTGCCGGTTGGAGGTCGGCTTCGTCTCCTCCACCGACGGGGGCGCCACCTGGACCGCGCCGCGGACCGTCGCCGGCCCGATGTCGCTGTCCCGGATCGCCGCCACGAGCGGGGGCGGCATGGTCGGCGACTACCTCTCGACGTCGGTCCTCCACGGCAGTGCCGTGGCCGTCTTCGCGGTCGGCCGGACGCCGACCGGCGGCCAGGCCTTCGACGAGGCCATGTACGCCGTCGCGGGCGGCCTCCCCGTCCGGGCGGGCACCGTTCCCTCCAGTACCGGGCCGGTCGTCGTCACCGCACCCGGCCAGGAGCGGCACCGTTCGCCGGTGACGCGCTGGTGACCGGCCGCTGACCGGTCGGGCCCGTCCTCCCGTCCCACCCGAGGGGAGGACGGGCCCGACCTACAGCGGCAGCTCGACCACCACGGGCCGGTGGTCCGAGATCGGCGTCCTGGGCGCCCGCACCGAAGCCGCCTGGTGCGGTTCGAGCCCGGCCGCGAGGACGTGGTCGAGCTGCACCAGCGGGCGGTGCGACGGAAAGGTCCGGACCCGGGCGATCCGGTGCCAGTCGGACCGGTCCGCCGGCCCGCGCCGGGACTTCGGGGTCCTCGACGAGGAGAGGAGCCCGGCCGCGCCGAGCGCGGCCACGGGAACCGCGCCGAACATGTTGAAGTCGCCCAGCAGGACGTGCGGCCGGGGCAGGTCGGCGATCCAGCCGTGCACGGCGAGGAGTTGACGGACGTTCCACCCCGGGACGAACGACAGGTGCAGCGCCACCGCGGTGAACGGGCCGCGCCGCCCTTCCAGCACGGCGGCCAGTGCGGCGCGAGGATGGTCGCGGATCACCGTGAGGCCCGCCCGCCCGCCCGGCCGCGCGCAGCGGCACGGCGACGGGAGGCTCGCCGAACCGCCGGGCCCGCCAGCTCAGGACCGGCAGTCGGGACAGCAGCGCGATGCCGTGCGAGGGAACCTCTCCGTGGTGCCCCACGCCCTGCGGGCCGTACACCCGGAGCCCGGGTTCGGACCGGTCGCGGACCCAGGTCCGGCCCGGCAGGGACCGGGCGTGGACGGCCGAGGCGTAGCGCCAGTGCGCGGCGCCGGTGGCCTCGGCGACCGCCCGTGCCTGGTCCACCCGGCCCGAGCGCTCCTGGAAGCGGTCGAGCTCCTGGAGCGCCACCACGTCGGCGTCCAGGGACACGACGGCGTCCACGAGCGGGTGGATGGGGGCGGTGCCGGAGGCCGCCGTCGGCGGCCGGCCGTCGTCCGGCAGCCGCTGCCCGTGCAGGACGTTGAAGGTCGCGAGGCGTACCGGTGCGGAGCCGATCATGGTGGGACGGTACCGCGGCGGGTCGGCCTCGGTGCCGGGAGGCCTGTCGGCTCAGCCGTCCTCCTCCGGTTGTTCGGTGGTCCGGGCCCAGGCGGTGCGGCGCTGGGACTCGTGTTCCTGGGCGAGGCGGCGCAGGAGGGCGAGGACCGGTTCGAGGAGCAGGACGACGATGGCGGCGTGTTCGACGAGCCGCGCGCGGTCCTCGATGTCCTCCAGCTGGTCGAGGTCGAGCCGTGCGGCGGTGGCGGCGACCTCGGCGTAGGGGAGGAGGTCCTGGGTGCGGTAGCTGACGCCGAGGCGGTCGAGGTCCATCAGGCTTGCGGCGAGGGCCCGGCGGTGCGGCGAGTCCGCGGAGACGTCCCAGCCCATGGCGTCGAGCAGTTCGTCGACCCGGTGGGTCTGTTCGTCCACCGCGTCCGTCTCGGCGGCGTCGACGGGTGTGGGCAGGGCGTAGTGGACGACCCCGAGCGTGGCGAGCGGGTCGAGGGGCTGGTCGATCGCGGCGAGGACGTCGCGGGTGGCGGCGATGGAGAGGCCGCCGCGGGCGGTCAGGGCGCGGATCAGCCGCAGGCGCTGGACGTGTTCGTCGCCGTAGAGGGTGAGCGTGGCGCCGAGCGGCTGCCCGGGCGGCAGCAGGCCCTCGCGTACGTAGTACTTGATGGTGGCGACCGGTGTCCCGGACTGCCGGCTCAGGTCGGAGATCTTCATGCGCGCTCTCGCTCGGACTCGGTGTCTGTGATCAGTCTCGCAGGCCGTCGAATGGACTCCCTCCACTGATAGTGCCACTATCAAGCTAGATAGTGAAGGTTCCAAGCAGGCTGTCGACCAGCTGAAACGCTCGGAACCCGCTGTACGTCCCTGCCTTCAGCGCCGTCACGGCGCGCTACCGCAACCGGAGCACCATGCCAGCCCCCAGCCCCACCGGAACCGGGCGCCACGCCGCGACCCCCGCCTCGCCTCGGAGCCTCGGGAGGAGCGATGTCTGAGCCGAGCCGTGTCATGGGCGTGAGCGCCCGCGGACTGCTGAGCAGGAAGAGCCTGTGGCTGCCGTCGGCGGTGATCGTCGGCGTGCTGTCCTTCGTCCTGTCCCTGCTCTACCTGGGCGCCAACAACGACCCGGTCGGTTCGACCAAGGACATGCCGATCGCGCTGGTCAACGCGGACCGCGGCGTCCAGGTGGCCGGTCAGCGGATCGACATGGGTGCGCAGATCGTCGCGCAGGTCACCGGATCCGAGGACCTGAAGGGCAAGGTCGCCTGGAAGCAGGTCGACCGGGCCGCCGCCGACGAGCTCCTGAGCAAGGACAAGGTGTTCGGGGCGCTCGTCATCCCGGACGACTTCTCCGCCTCGGTCGCCGCGCTCGCCGGACCGGCCCAGCAGGATCCGCACCCCCCGACCATCACGGTGCTGACCAACCCCGCGGCCGGAAGCTTCGGCTCCTCCATGGCGACGGAGATCAACCGCAAGGTCGTCCAGGCCACCTCCGTCCAGGTCGGCCACCAGCTCACCGAGCAGCTCGCGAAGCAGCAGGCCGCGCAGCAGGCCGCGGCCCAGGCGGGCCGGCCCGCGGCGGACGCCTCCGCCGCCCACCAGGCCGCGCCGGGCGCCGCGGCCCAGCTGATGGTCACCGACCCGATCAAGGCCGTGGTCCAGGAGGGCCACCCGCTCGGCCACCACAGCGGCCTGGGCCTGAGCGCCTTCTTCTACACCCTCGTCCTGGTCCTGGGCGGCATGCTCGGCGCGAACGTGATCCACACCCAGGTGGACACCTCGCTCGGCTACATCTCCAGTGAGAAGGGTCCGTTCCGCAGCACGGCACCCGCCCAGCACATCAGCCGGACCCGCCACTTCGTGGTCTCCTCGGTGATCATGGTCGCCGTCTCCGCGCTGACCTCGGCCCTCGCGATGGCCGCGGCCGTCGGCGTCATCGGCATCGACGCCTCCCACCTGCCCATGCTCTGGCTCTTCGGGACCTGCGCGACGGCCGCGATGGGCATCACGGCGCTGGCGCTGCTCGCCGCCTTCGGCACCCCGGGCCCGATCATGTCCATGCTGGTGCTGATCGGCCTGGCGATCCCCTCCGCCGGGGCCACCATCCCGCTGCAGGCACTGCCGGACTTCTACCGGTTCCTGGCCGACTTCGAGCCCTTCCGCCAGGTGGTCGACGGAGTCCGCTCCATCCTCTACTTCGGCGCGCAGGCCGACGCCGGGCTCGGCCGGGCCTGGGCCATGGTCGGCCTCGGCTTCGTGATCTCCGTCGCCCTCGGCCTCGCCGTCACCCGCCTCTACGACCGCAAGGGGCTGCACCGCAGCCCCTCCCACGCGCCGCAGCCGGCCCCGGCGGCCGCCTGACCCGCCCGTGACGGGTCCGGGTCCGGCCCGCAGAGGGCCTGACCCGGACCCGCGCCACGACGGCCGGTCCGCCGGGCGCCGTCCCGGACGGCCACCGGCTGCGGACCGGCAACCAGACGAACCAGCACCACCGAGAGAACCGTCATGCTCCAGGACGCGCCCGCACCCCCGCTCCCGTCGGCCCCGCCCGTACGGCCGCTCGACCGCATGTACCGCATCATCGGGCTCTGGAAGGAGCAACTGGCGCCCGCCCTCAAGGAGCACGGGCTCACCGTCGCCCACTTCCACGTCCTCGCCGTCCTGCGCCAGGCCGGGCCCTTCCACTGCCTGACCACCGGACAACTGGCCGCCGGCGAGAGGGTCACCGGCTCCGGTATGACGGCCCGCGCGAACCAGCTGGAACGCAAGGGGCTGATCGCCCGCGAACGCGACCAGCGGGACCGCCGCATCATCCACCTCAGGCTCACCGAACGCGGCCTGCACCTCGTCGACCAGGTCATCGCCCGGCACCACCTGATGGAACAGCGGTTGATGGCCGGGCTCGACGAGGCGGAGCACCGCGCCCTCGCCGGGCTGCTCACCAGGCTGGAGCACTTCCTGGAAGGCGACGACGGCGCGCCCCGGACCGACCCCGATCCCGCCCGGGTCCGCTGACCGCACCCGCCAGGGGAGCTGCCGCCGCTGCGGTGGCGCACCGACTGGCTCGGGCCCCTGGAAGGTTTCCCTTCCAGGGGCCCGAGCCCGTGGTGGCGCGTCCGCGCCCAGGACTGTCCCCACAGCGCACGGTCACGCTCATCGGGCCCCGGGCGGCGTCGCAGTGCGCTGCCGGGCAACCGGCGATGCGCTGCCACGCCGTTCGCGCGCCCGCTGCCGCCTAGGTTGCGTCGAGTGGCCCGATCCGGGCCGCGATCAGTCAGTGGAAAGGCAACAGCCCATGCAGTTCGGGATATTCAGCGTCGGTGACGTGACGGTCGATCCGACCACGGGACGGGCGCCGAGCGAGCGCGAGCGGATCAAGGCGATGCTGGCGATCGCGCTCAAGGCCGAGGAGGTCGGCCTGGACGTCTTCGCGATGGGCGAGCACCACAACCCGCCGTTCGTCCCGTCCTCGCCGACGACCATGCTGGGCTGGATCGCCGCCAGGACCGAGCGGATCGTCCTGTCCACCGCGACCACGCTGATCACCACCAACGACCCGGTGAAGATCGCCGAGGACTACGCGATGCTCCAGCACGTCGCCGACGGCCGCGTCGACCTGATGCTCGGGCGCGGCAACACCGGCCCGGTCTACCCGTGGTTCGGCCAGGACATCCGCCAGGGCATCCCGCTCGCGGTGGAGAACTACGCGCTGCTGCACCGCCTGTGGCGCGAGGACGTGGTCGACTGGGAGGGCCGCTTCCGCACCCCGCTGCAGGCCTTCACGGCCACGCCCCGTCCGCTGGACGGCGTGCCGCCGTTCGTCTGGCACGGCTCGATCCGCAGCCCCGAGATCGCCGAGCAGGCCGCCTACTACGGTGACGGCTTCTTCCACAACAACATCTTCTGGCCCCAGGAGCACACCCGGCGGATGGTCGAGCTCTACCGCGAGCGCTACGCCCACCACGGCCACGGCACCCCCGAGCAGGCGATCGTCGGCCTCGGCGGGCAGGTGTTCATGCGGAAGAACTCCCAGGACGCGGTGCGCGAGTTCCGTCCGTACTTCGACAACGCGCCGGTGTACGGGCACGGGCCCTCGCTGGAGGAGTTCACCGAGCAGACCCCGCTGACCGTGGGCAGCCCCCAGGAGGTCATCGAGCGCACCCTCGGCTTCCGCGAGGCCGTCGGCGACTACCAGCGCCAGCTGTTCCTGATGGACCACGCCGGCCTGCCGCTGAAGACGGTGCTGGAGCAGCTCGACATCCTCGGCGAGGAGGTCGTGCCCGTGCTCCGCGAGGAGTTCGCCAAGGGCCGGCCCGCGACCGTCCCCGACGCCCCCACCCACGCCACGCTCCGGGACACCGTCCCCGCCGCCTCCTGACCGGAACGGAATCCCCCATGGAACCGACCTCGCCGATCACCCTCGCCGTGATCTCGGGCGGCCTCAGCCTGCCCTCCTCCACCCGCCTGCTGGCGGACCGCCTCGCCGAGGCCGCCTCCGCCCACCTGGGCCGCACCGGCCGGGAAGTCCAGGTGCGGATGCACGAACTGCGCCCGCTGGCCACCCCCATCGCCCACCACCTGCTCTCCGGCTTCCCCTCGCAGGCACTGGGCGACGTCCTGGAGGAGGTGAGCACGGCGGACGCGCTGATCGCCGTGTCCCCGATCTTCTCCGCCTCCTACAGCGGCCTGTTCAAGTCGTTCTTCGACCTGCTCGACCCCGGCGCCCTCGCCGGCAAGCCGGTGCTGATCGGCGCGACCGGCGGCACCGCGCGCCACTCCCTGGCCCTGGAGCACGCGCTGCGCCCGCTCTTCGCCTACCAGCGCGCCCTGGTCGCCCCGACCGCCGTCTTCGCGGCCTCCGAGGACTGGGGCGGGGCCGGGGACGCGCGCACCGACAGCCTGCCGGCGCGGATCGAACGGGCCGGGGAGGAGCTCGCGGCGCTGACCCTCGCGGCCCTGGCGAATCCGCGGCCCGCCGACCGGCCGGCGGTGACGCCCTCCGCGCTCGGCTTCCACTGACCCCGCGCGGATCCTCGCCGCCGCGTCGGCGTGGCGTCGCGCCCGTTCGCGCTCGACTCCCGTGGTCGCTCCGCTCCCGCCATCACCTCCGCGATGGCGGGAGCGTCCGCGTTCCGGGGCCGGCCCCGGCGAGTTGCAGGGGGTGGGGGAGCGGCTGACACTCGCAAGCAGGAGCGGTGGCGCCGACGGGTCGGCCGCCGCGCCCGCCCCGGGAGATGAGAACGGTCATGGCGTACGAGCCGGAGAGCCCCTTCAGGTCGCCCATCGTGGGTGACCTCAACCTGTCCCCGCCCACCACCGTGGTCCGTGAGGCCATCGGGCTCCGCGACGCCGCGGTGCCCGTGGAGACCGGGGCCGACCCGGACCGGCAGGTGCCGATGCTGATCGAGCTGAACCTGCGCTTTCCCGGCGGACTGCAGGCCGTCCGCGACGAGTTCTACGCGCTCTGGGAGCACTACGCGGGGCGGTCGAGCGGGTGGTGGCCGGTGGAGGTCACCTCGGGGAGCCATGTGCAGCCCGAGGTGCCGCAGGGGCTCGCGCTGGTCGCGCCGAAGCTGTACCAGACCGTCCTCTCCCGGGGGGACCTCCGCTCGCTGGTGGAGGACGACCGGCAGGCCGCCGCCCGGACCGGGCGGCCGCCCACCATCTTCCGGGTGTGGCCGGACTACCCGCTGGATCCCCAGATCGACCGCTCGGCGCCCACCGTGAAGGCCAACGCCGCCTGGCGCGCCTACGACGCGCGCGGCAGCGGGATCGTGTGGGCGGTCATCGACAGCGGGATCGACGCGGCCCACCCGCACTTCTCCCGGCTGGAGCTGGCGGCCGAGGGGCGGGGCGAGGACCTGCCGCAGGGGCGGACCACCCGGCTGCACCGCGACTTCAGCTTCCTGGTGAACCCGGACGACCCGGTGGCGCAGCCGCCCGGTGGGGCGCCGGGCCAGAACGCGGCGTTCGTGGACGACTGCGGGCACGGCACGCACGTCGCGGGCATCATCGCGGGCTGCACCCCGGACGGCATGACGCCGCGGGTGGCGACGCCGGACGAGCCCGTGGACGGCGGGTTCGTCGCCAGGGCGGGCGCGGACCGGCTGTCCGGGATGGCACCGGACTGCGAACTGGTCAGCATCAAGGTCATGCGGCTCAGCCGCCAGGGCACCTATGTGACCTCCTCCAGCGCGGTCATCCGCGCGCTGACGTATCTGCGGACCGAGGTCAACGTGGACCCGGCGGTGCTGCGCGTGCACGGTGTCAACATGAGCCTGGGCTGCGTGTGGGAGCCCAAGCAGTACGCCGCGGGCCAGTCGCCGCTCTGCCAGGCCGTGGGCCAGGTGGTCGCCTCGGGCGTGGTCGTGGTGATCTCGGCCGGCAACTCCGGCGCCCGGACGGACAGCGCCGACACCTCGGCCATCATGGGCTCGATCACCGAACCGGCCCACACCGAGGACTGCATCGCGGTCGGCTCCACCCACCGGGAGGCACCGCACGCGTTCGGTGTCACCTGGACGTCGGGGAAGGGCCCGACGCTCGACGGCCGGATGAAACCGGACGTCGTGGCGCCCGGCGAGTGGATCGCCTCGGCGGCCAGCGGCAAGGTGCGGGACTCCGCCGGGCTGAAGTTGGTCCCGGGGGACCCGGTGCCGGAGAGCCTGCTGACGTACGCCGAGCTGTCCGGCACCTCGATGGCGGCGCCGCACGTGTCCGGGGTGATCGCGGCCTTCCTGTCCGCCCGCCCGGAGTTCATCGGCCGGCCCCGGGAGGTCAAGAGCCTGCTCACCGCCTCCGCCACCGACCTCGGCCGGGAGCGGTACGCGCAGGGGGCGGGCCTGGTGGACCTGATGCGGATGCTGGCGAACGTGTGACGAGCGGACGAACCGAGGAACGAACGAACGGACGAACGGCCACCCCGAAAGGTCAGGTGTGATGAGGCCACTGCCGACGACCAATGAGCCCGTGTGGGACCTCACCTTCGACGAGAAGGGGGTGCTGACCGCGCCGGCGGAAGGCGACTTCCTCGACGAGGTGACGGCCGGGGGCGTCACGGACCTGTTCGTGTTCAGCCACGGGTGGGGCGTGGCCGAACAGAGCGCCCGCGAGCTCTACGACGCGATGTTCCCGCTGATCCGGGCGGCCGCGAGCGGAGCGGCGAACCTCGGCACGGTGGGGTTCGCGGGCGTCTACTGGCCCGCGCTCTGGTTCCCGCCCACGCCGGCGACCCCGCCGGCGGCGGTCGCCTCGCCCCAGGCCGGGGAGGGCGCCCTGCTGGACCTCAGTGCCGGAACGGCCGCCGTCTCCGGGGCGGACATCGCCGCGTCGCTGGCCAAGGGCTTCGCCGACCCCGAGCAGCAGCAGACGGTGACGGAGGTCGGCCGGCGCATCGACGAGGCGGTGGCGGCGGCCGGTGCGGGCGAGACCGACGCGGCCAAGGAGCAACGACTGGCGGGGATCCACGAGTTGATCCGGTCGCTGGTGCCGCCGCCCGGGCCCGACGGCGAGTTCGAGGACGCGGGCGAGACCGCGCTGCTCCTGGACACCGATCCGAAGACCTCCTACCAGGCCGCCGCCGAGGCCTTCGGCAGCGCGCCGCCCGGCTCCTCCACGCAGGGCATCGGGGACTGGTTCCGGAACGCCGTGAACGGCGCGAAGGACGTGCTGCGGGTGCTCTCGTACTCGGTCATGAAGGCCCGGGCCGGTGACATCGGCCGGGCCGGCCTGGGACCGCTGCTGGCCGCCCTGCACGGCCGCTCGCCCGGCCTGCGGGTGCACCTCATCGGCCACAGCTTCGGTGCCCGGCTGGTCTCCTTCTCCCTGGCCGGCGTCGGCGCGCCCGGCGACAGCCCGGTCACCTCGCTGCTGCTGATCCAGGGGGCGTTCTCGCACTGGTCCTTCGCGCACGCCCAGGACAATCCGTTCGGCAGCGCGGGTGCGCTGAACGCCTTCACCGACCGGGTGCACGGCCCGCTGGTCGCCACCTTCAGCGTCCACGACTGGGCCGTCGGCATCTGGTACCCGAAGGCGTCCTTCCTGGCCCGCCAGGACTCCGAGGCCGAGGAGGCCGGGCGCTGGGACGGCATGGGGGCGGACGGGTACCAGGCCGTGGCGCCGGCCGGGGACCGGGTGATGCCGGCCGAGGGCGGCATCGACTACGCCTTCGCGCCCGGGACCTTCTACCGGGTGAACGCCTCCGCCGTCATCAACGACGTGGACGGCCAGCCGTTCGCCGGCGCGCACTCCGACATCCGCAAGCCCCAGGTCGCCATGCTCGCGGCGGCCGTCGCCGCGGCGCACGGGTAGGGCGGATCCGGAGCGGCCGGGGAAGCCGCGGGACGCCACTGCCCGGCCCGCTCGTACGGAGCGGACCGGGCAGCGGCGTTCGGCCGGGTGCGGTGGAGCGGAGCCGGTCAGCCGTCCGTCTCGTCGGAGCGGCCGTGGCCGAGGCGGCGCAGGTCGAAGGACCAGATGCCACGGCCGAAGGTGGCGGCGTAGAGCCTGCCGTCGGGGCCGGTCTTCAGCTGCTGCACCGCGGCGGTGGGCAGGTTGCGGCCGAGGACGCGCCAGTCGCTGGTGCCGGGGGCGCGGTAGAAGGCGGCGAGGTCGCTGCCGAGGGCGAGGCCGCCGTTGGGCAGGATCTTCACCGAGGTGGCGGGGACGTCGGGCAGGTTGGCCGAGACGTCCGTCCAGCCGGCTCCGCCGTCCCGGGTCTCGAAGAGGTGGCCGACGCCGGCGCCGGGGCCCTCGGTCCAGGTCCGGGAGAAGCCGTTGAAGGCGACGAGGACGTGCCGGGCGTCGTTCTCGTCGACCGCGAAGGAGGAGATGTAGCGGTTGGGCAGGGTGCCGTCCACCGGCAGGTCGAGCTGGTGCCAGCCGGTGCCGTCGGCCTTGCCGACCGCGATGCCGCGGCTGAAGCCGACGTTGTTGCAGGGGCCGCACCAGCCCGCGTACACCGTGCCGTCGTCCGTCGCCACCGCGGTGGCGACGTGGCCGGCGCCCAGGTCGTAGGCGTCGGCCCACTCGCTGCCGCTGCGGATCGCGTAGCCCTTGTGCTGCACCCAGACGTGCCGGCCGCCGGCGATCCAGGTGTTGACGTCCTTCGGGTCGGCGGTGATCGGCGCGATGAAGCGGGCCGAGCTGGTGTCCTTGTCCGGCGGGGCGACCTCGTAGGAGGTGGCCTTGGCCGGGTCGGTCTTCCAGACGCCGCTGTTGACGGCGCAGTTCTGGGTGACCCAGACGTCGAGGTAGACGTACTCCTCGGCGATGTTGCAGCCGTTGTCCGGGTCGACGAGGGTGTCGGCGCCGTCGCCGCCGAAGTTGGACCCCATCACCTTGTCGTGGGCGCGCAGGATGGACTCGCCGTTGTCCTGGAGGCCGCCGCTGACGATCACACCCCGGCCCGAGCGGTCCGCCGGGTCCTTGCCGACACCGACCGAGTAGTACTGCAGGGTGTCCATGGTGCCGTCGGCCAGCGACTTCCAGTCCGTGGCGTGGCCGGAGGCGTCGGCCGCGCCGTCGACCGGACGGCTGTAGATGCCGCCGTCGTTGCCCACGTACACGCTGGTCCTGCCCTGGTACGTGCCGAAGGCGACGGCGTGCTGGTCGGAGTGGGTGGTCTGCGAGCAGTCACCGGTCTGCTTGGCCGGGTCGATGCTCCAGCAGGGGAAGCCGAAGTTCCAGTACGGGCCCGGGACGGTCCAGGTGGAGCCGCCGTCCTTCGTCTCCAGGACCTCCTCCAGGCCCGCGTAGACGTGGTCCGGGTCGGCCGGGTCGACCTGGAGGGACTGGTTGTACCAGGCCTGGATGCCGGGCTGGTACCCCTCGTCCTGGAGTGCGGAGCCGGAGTTCTTGAGCTTGTCCTTGTCCGCGATCAGGGTCCACGGCCCGAACGGGGAGCCGGACCTGGAGACGTAGATGCCCTTGAGTCCGGTGTCGGGGTCGGTCGCCATGACCTCCGGGGACTGGTCGATGGCGTAGTAGCGCGAGCCGTCGGCCGAGGCGGCGAAGGTCACGTTGCCGACGTTCGCGGCGTCGGTGGGCAGGTCGCCGAGCGAGCCGACACGCTGCCAGGTGCCGTCCGCGGCCTTGCCGTAGAAGCCGTTGTAGCTGTCGCCGCCGCGCCAGCCGACGGCGAGGACGACCTTGCCCGGGTCCTTGGGGTCGATCGCGATGTCGTTGGCGATGTTCTTGTACGGCGCGGCCGGGTCGCCGGCCTTCGAACCGCCGGGCAGGTACTCGGGGTTGGGCGCGAACTCCAGGGTCCACGGGCCGGACAGGTCCGTCGTGGAGTGGCTCCACACGCCCCGGCTGGTGGCCGCCCACACCTTGCCGCCGCCGAAGCGCAGCGCGTGGATGATGGTCGACTCCAGCTCGTTCCCGCCGACCCGGTTGCCGGGCTGGAACTCGCCGCGCCGGGGGTCCGGGAGCACGTACACGCCGGTGCCGACGTACGAGGTCGCGCCGGTGTTGGACTCGCCGGTGGCGTACCAGAGCCGGCCGCCGCCGTCGAGGTTCAGGGTGCCCGTCGAGAGGGACGGGAGCCGGTCCGAGATGGACTGCCAGTGGCCGCCGCCGGTGCGGGAGCGGAAGACGCCGCCGTTGGCGCCGCCCGCGTACACGTAGCCGTCCCGGTCGGCGGCGATCCCGGTGATCCGGCCGGTCACGTAGCCGGCGCCGCCGCTGGAGTTGGAGTTGACGTCCCGGTAGCGCGGGTCGTCGGAGTCGTAGGGCTTGTCGGTGACGTGGTCCCAGCTGCCGGCGGTGTGCGGCATCGACTGCAGCTGGGCCCAGGCCGCGCCGTAGGCGCCGGGCGCGACCACGCCGGGGGCGGTGCGGGCCTCGGTGTACTGCGCGGTGCCCTCGGCGGAGTTCTCCGCCTCGTCGCCCTCGTCCTCCCCGGGCGCCTGGGACTTGGCGGTGAACGCCGGGCCGGCGGCTGCCTGGGTCTTGACCTTCTCGGCGTGCTTCCGGCCGATCTCGGCCTGGTGCCGGGCCTGGTGCGGGCGCTGCCCGGGCGGGTCGGCGGGCGCGGCGAGCGCCTGGGTGGTGGCCAGGCCCAGCGCGGTCAGTGTGACGGTGCTCAGCAGCAGCTTGTTGCGTCGCCCCTTGGGCACGTGGAGTCCTCCCCGTGAAGTGCCGGCGGCGCGGGTCGCGCGTTCCGGCGGAGACAGGCGAAGCCTTGCGGGTACGCCGTGGCCGAGGAAGGGCAACGCGCATAACGACTTATTAAAACTATTACTGTTCAAGATGGTTGCATTCACCGAATAGTGGGTCGGCGATCCGCATTCCCGTAATTGGTCCAGACCTAATTGGTCCAGACCTATTGACTCCCCTTGCCGCCCCTCCTACGATCCGGACCGGCACAGCCCCACATGTTTCCCCACCTCACCCAGAGCCGGGCGTCACGCCCCCACGCGTCGGTCATGTCCATGACGCTCGGCGGAAAGGGAGCACAGCCATGATTCGTCGGAGGACGCGCAATCCACGCCCGTCGGGCGGATTCCGCCCGGAGCGGGCGGCCGTGGACCGTGCGGTACGGCTGCACCGGACCGGCCGCGCCGAACACGGGTCGACCGTCCTGAAGCGCTTCCTCGCCGGAGTGAGCGCCGCGGCCGTCATCGGCGCCGGCATCGCCGTGGCCGGCACCGTCACCGCCGGGGCCGCCACCCCCAACCTGGTGGCCAACCCCGGTTTCGAGAACGGGCTTTCCGACTGGACCTGTTCCGGCGGCGCGGGCGCGGCGGTGAGCAGCCCGGTCCACTCCGGCGCCTCCGCGCTCAAGGCCACGCCGACCGGCCAGGACACCGCCCAGTGCACCCAGACCATCAGCGTGCAGCCCAACTCCCAGTACACGCTGAGCGCCTACGTCCAGGGCAGCTACGTCTACCTGGGTGCCACCGGCACGGGCCTCAGCAACGCCTCCACCTGGACGGCGAGCAGCGCCTCGTACGGCCAGCTCAGCGTCGGCTTCACCACCGGGGCGAACACCACCTCGGTGACCGTCTTCCTGCACGGCTGGTACGGGCAGCCCGCGTTCTACGCGGACGACGTGTCGCTCGCCGGCCCCGGGGGCAGCAGCCCCTCGCCGACCGCCACCACGCCGACCACCGCACCTCCGACGACCACCGCGCCTCCGACGACGACGCCGACCGGCACTCCGCCCACCAGCACTCCGTCGACCACGGCGCCGCCGACCACCACACCGCCGGGCGAGACCTGCCCCACGAAGCCCAAGCCGTCGGGCAAGGTCCTCCAGGGCTACTGGGAGAACTGGGACGGCGCCCTGAACGGCGTCCACCCCGGCATGGGCTGGGTGCCCATCACGGACAGCCGGATGGCCGCCCACGGCTACAACGTCATCAACGCCGCCTTCCCGGTGATCCTCTCGGACGGCACCGTCCTGTGGCAGGACGGCATGGACGCCAACGTCAAGGTCTCGACCCCCGCCGAGATGTGCCAGGCCAAGGCGGCCGGGGCGACGATCCTGATGTCGATCGGCGGCGCCGCCGCGGGCATCGACCTGAGCTCCAGCACCGTCGCCGACCGGTTCGTGGCGACCGTCGTGCCGATCCTCAAGAAGTACAACTTCGACGGGATCGACATCGACATCGAGACCGGCCTGTCCGGGAGCGGCAACATCAACACGCTCTCCGCCTCCCAGGCCAACCTGATCCGCATCATCGACGGCGTGCTGGCCCAGATGCCCGCGGGCTTCGGCCTGACGATGGCCCCGGAGACCGCGTACGTCACCGGCGGAAGCGTCAACTACGGTTCGATCTGGGGCGCTTACCTCCCGATCGTCAAGAAGTACGCCGACAACGGGCAGCTGTGGTGGCTGAACATGCAGTACTACAACGGCAGCATGTACGGCTGCTCCGGCGACTCCTACCAGGCCGGCACCGTACAGGGCTTCACCGCGCAGACCACCTGCCTGAACAACGGCCTGACCATCCAGGGCACCACCATCAGGGTGCCCTACGACAAGCAGGTCCCCGGCCTGCCCGCCCAGCCCGGCGCGGGCGGCGGCTACATGGACCCGGGCCTGGTCGGCCAGTCGTGGAACGCCTTCGGCGGTGCGCTGAAGGGGCTCATGACGTGGTCGGTCAACTGGGACGGCTCGAAGGGCTGGTCCTTCGGCGACAACGTCAAGCGCCTCCAGGGGCGTTGAGCACCGACCGCCGGAGCTCCCGCTGACGGCTCGCGCCCCGGTGCGCCGGGGCGCGAGCCGTCAGCGGGTCGGTACTCAGTACCGGGTCGTGACGGTGACGCCGCTGAACGCCGTCTTGCCGTAGAGGCTGATGTAGCGGTAGCCGGCCGTCGTGTTCGTGACGGTGATGCTCTGCGAGCCGGTGCTCCTGGTGGACGAGGCGGTGTAGGCGGTGCTCGAGGCCCAGGTGTCGGCGTTGTAGTAGAGGTAGGCGGTACCGGTGCCGCCGGTCGTGGTGACGTCGAGGGTCACGGTGCCGGCAGGCATGTAGATGTACAGCTCGTCCTGCTCGCCCGCGGCGGCGGACCGGCCGGTGCGGAAGCAGTTGCGGTCCATGGCCCGCGGGTCGGCCCCGGTGCAGGCGGTGGGATCGGCGGGGGTGGTGACGGTGACGGGCTTGGCGGTGGTGGCGGTCTTGCCGTTGCTGTCGGTGACGGTCAGGGTGACGGTGTAGGTGCCCGGCGTGGTGTACGTCTTCCACGGCGCGCTCTCCGTGGAGCCGGTGCCGTCCCCGAAGTTCCAGGCCCGGGAGGTGATGGTGCCCTTGCCGCCGGTCTCCGTGGAGCGGTCGGTCAGCTGCGCGGTGAGGCCGGAGACGGCGGCGTCGAAGGCGGCGGTCGGCGTGCCCGGGGTGAGGCAGGTGTCGGTGGCGCAGGTGTCGAGCCAGGTGTTGAAGCCGGCGTCGTAGCGGGTGCCGATGGCGTTGTAGTAGGCGTAGCCCTGGGCGTAGTTGCCGGTGCGGAAGTAGTAGAGCATGCCCTGGAGGACGCTCGGGTACCGTTCGACCATGTGGCGGGCGGCGAGGTAGCCCCAGTGGTAGGTGCGGACGAGGTCGCTGTTGCGGTAGGTGCTCTGGAGCAGGGTGCTGAGCGGGTAGGTGTGCTTGGGGGCCTGGGCAACCGCGTTGGTGTCGGTGACGCCGCGGTAGGTGTAGGAGACGTACTCGGCGATGCCTTCGATCCACCACAGGTCGGGGACGCTGGTCTGCTGGTCGAAGTCGCCCTTGAGGTCGTAGCGGGCGTCGAGGACGTGGGCGTACTCGTGGTTGAGGTTCCAGATCCGGGCGGTGAAGCCGTTGGCGGTCGGGTGCCGGTACATGATGGTGACGGGCTGGTTGGCCGGGTCGGTCGGTGTCCCGGTGAGGGTGATGCCGCCGTTGTTGGTGTCGGCGCCGTAGATCGCTCCGGCGTAGGTCTGGTAGGCGGCCCTGTCGGCGAAGACCACGAGCTGCACGGACGACTCGTACTGGCCGGGGATGGGGCCGTTGTCGCGGACGAGGTTGTGGAAGAACGCGTCCTCGCCCTTGAGGTCGGCGCAGACGGCGGCGAGTTCGGCCGGGGTGAGGTCCTGGGCCCGGATGGTGAGGGTGGGGTTGCAGGTGTGGCTGACCGGGAGTGCGGCCTTGATGAGCCGTTGGTTCAGGTCGCAGATGCCGTAGGTGGAGCACTGGTCCGGGTCGAGGAAGTCGGCCATGGCGGCGGTGGAGACCCACAGAGGAGCGGTCGGGCCGGTGATCGACGATCCGTCGAGGAGGGCCTTGACCAACGGCCGCACCTTGCTCTGGAAGGCCGGGTACTTGACGAAGCGGGTGAGCACGCGGCCGGCGTTGGCGTCCAGGGCCGCGTTGTCGGTGCCGAGCAGGTCGCGGTGCTTGAGGGTGAAGTCGTTGAGAGTGTCGATGATGCTCGGGTCGGCGGTGACCGCGGCGAGGAAGTCCGGGTTCTTGTCGTGGCCCCGGTCCAGCGGGGTCAAGACGCTGTTGACGAAGGTGACCATGTTCCTGGAGGTGTTGTACGAGCTGTCGTAGCCGTTCAGCACCTGCTTGTAGGTGTTCAGGTAGCGGGCCTGCAGCTTGGCGCTGTCGGTGAGGATGACGACGTCGTTCGCGACCTCGCCGTTCGCGTCGGTCACGTCGGTGAAGTGCGGGCCGGCGGCGAACGCGTCGATGCCGCGTGCCACGGTCTCGGTGAGCGTGCCGTCGAAGCCCGGGATGTGCGCGGGGTCGTTGGACTGCACGTAGTAGCCCGCGCGCAGGAACAGGACGAGCTGCCACATGCTCGTCGAGTTGTCACCGGGGTAGGTGGTGGCGGCGCCGCGGAAGGCGTCGGCGATCGTCGCCATCTGGCTCTGGCGGAACACGGCCGATGCTTCCGAGCCGGTTGTGTAGAACAGCGAGCCGATGCACTTGGGCGTCGAGGCCTTGACGTAGGAGACGAGGGCGGCCCCGGACCGGCCGCTGAAGTCGGTCGGGGTGCAGGACTGGGTGGCGGCCGGGGCCGTCGCGAAGGCACGCGGTGCGGCCTCGGGCGCCGTGGCCTCGGACGAGGCCGGGGGGCTGAGCGGCGGGAGCTGGGCGGGGGTGAGCCGGTGTGCTTGCGGTGTGCCGGGGGCGGCGGGGTCCGGGGTGGTGCCACCGGTCATCGGCAGGAGGTCGTCGGCGGCCTGGCGGAGGTGGGGGGTGGTCGTGGCCGCGGGGGCGGCGGCCTGGCTGGGCGCGGCGGCCAGTCCGAGGAGGGTGGTGGCTGTGGCGACCGAGGCCAGCAGCCTGGACACGCGGGTGAGCGGACGCAACGTCATTCCTTTGTGGGGGAGGGCGGACGGGGGGCACCGCAGGCGGGGGAGGGGGAGGCGGCCGGGGTGCGCGCCGCATGCTCTCACGGCACCCGGCCGCTTCAATAGGGTGTGACATGGCATGAGATGATCTTCGGGCGTGTCATGGCCGGAACCCGACAACGTCTGGCGCGTTCCGGGCGGCGGCGCCGGCGGCGCCGGCGGCCCGAAGGAGGTGTCTGCCCTGTTCCGTCAGGACGGGTCCCCGGCCGAGGTGGCCGACGTGCCGCGGAGGAGCCCGGGTCGCCGGTTGTTCGGCGTTTTGTTCAATGACCGAGGGCCGAACCAGAACAACCCCGGTGCGCTACACCGGTAGCGCACGCCACACCCGTGCCGTGCGTGGGGCCAGGACCGTGGGTCGCCACAGCGCCGAACGCCGGGAGATTCCACCAGATGACGACGCTCTGCATCGCGAACAACCGCACCGAGGAGATGGTCGGGGACCTCACCGGGGCGACGCCGCTGGAGCTGCGGTACGCCGGGTGCGGGGCGCAGCGGATGCTCTGGTGGGCCGAGGACGGTGACGTCCTGGTGCTGCCCTGGGGTCCGGACCCGGCGTTCCTGGCGTACGTCACCGGGCTGACCGGGGTGCGGGCCGACAGCCTGACCTTCGTGGTGCCGCCGCCGGGCGACCAGGGCGAGCAGGTGCTCACCGCGGACCGCCTGACCGACCCGGGCTTCCTCGCGGAGCTGCGCCGCGTCCTGGACGGGCGCACCGTCGACGAGGTGCTGGCCGTCTCGCCGAACGGCGCGGTGGCCGAGCTGGCGGCCGCGCTCGGTGTGGCGCACGCCCTGCCCGGCCTGGCCTTCGCCGCGCAGGGCGGCAACGCCCTGGTCAACAGCAAGGCGGGGTTCCGGGCGCTGGCCGCCGGCGCCGGGGTGCCGATCCCGCCCGGGCGGGTGGTTGGTTCGCCGGCCGAGGTGGAGGCCGCCGTCGAGCATCTGCTGGGGCAGGGGCACAGCGTGATGCTGAAGGTCGAGTACCAGGTGGGCGGCCTGGGCAACGAGATCCTCGCCCGGGACGAACGGGTGGCGGCGGTCGGCGCCGAGCGGGTGGTGCCGCTGCCGGACCGGGCGGCGGTGGCCGCGTACGTGGCCGAGCGGTGGACCTGGCTGACCGGCGGGCGCGGCCGACGGGTGGTGGTGGAGCGGTACTTCCCCGACTGCGCGCCGCTGTACGCCGAGTTCTCCGTCGGCGACACGGCGGTGGTCCTGTCCGGCTGCGGCGAGATGGTCATGCGGCCGGTGGTGCTCGGGGAGATCACGCCGCCGGTCACCCCGGACGCCGCGGCCAGGGCCGAACTCGTCGAGCAGGGCGCCCGGTTGTGCGAGTCGCTGCGGGTGATCGGCTACCGGGGCACGGTCAGCGCCGACGCCGTGCTGACCCCCAAGGGCGAGATCTACTTCCACGAGACCAACGGCCGGCTCACCGGCTCCAGCCACCTGCACGACGTCTTCCGCGGCCGGCTGCTGCGCGAGGAGCACCGCGGCTCGCGCCACCTCCTGGAGCTGGCCGGCCTCACGGTGCCGTCCTTCGCCGGGGCCGTGGCGGCGGTCGCCGCGGCCGGTCTGGCCTTCGACCGGGGGAGCGGCACCGGTGTGCTGTTCAGCACCGACTTCGGGCCGGCCGACGGCTCGGTGATGTACTGCGCGGTCGCCGGGAGCCCGGAGGCCGCCCGCTCCCTGGAGGCCGCGCTGCTCGCGCTGTTCGCCGGATGAGGGCCGGGGCGGACGGGGGAGAGGCGCGACCGTGGACGAGGTGGACGTGACCGACACGAACGACGTGAACGACGTGAACGACGTGAACGACGTGAACGACCTGAACGACCTGAACGAGGTGAACGAGGTGACCGTGGGCAAGGCGGAAGGGGACCAGGTGGACGAGAACGGTAACGGGACCGGGACAGGCATGCGCGCGCTGGTGATCCACCGCTACGGCGGGCCGGAGGAGCTCCGCGTCGAGACGGTGCCGGAACCGGTGGCCGGCCCGGGTCAGGTGCTGGTCGACGTCACCCTGGCGGGGCTCAACTACGCCGATCTGGAGATCCGCGCCGGCGAGTACCTCCAGCTGCCACTGCCGGCGGTGCTCGGCGTCGACGTGGTCGGGCGGCGCCGGGAGGACGGCCGGAGGGTGGTCGCGCTGCTGCGTACCGGCGGCGGGTACGCCGAGGTGGCCGTCCCCGAGGCGGCGCACACGGTGGAGGTGCCGGACGGCGTGGACGACGAGCAGGCGCTCGCGCTGCTGGAGCAGGGCGGGACGGCCTACGGCGCGCTGGTCCTGGCGGGGCGGCTGCGGCCGGGCGACGCGGTGGGGGTGTCGGCGGCGGCGGGCGGGGTCGGGCACCTGGCGGTGCAGCTGGCCAGGGAGCTGGGCGCGTCCCGGGTGGTCGCCCTGGCCTCCACCCCGGAGAAGCGGGAGTTCCTGCGCTCGCTGGGCGCCGACACCGTGCTCGACCCCGAGGACCCCGACCTGGCCGCTCGGCTCGCGGACTCGGGCGGGCTGGACCTGTTCCTCGACTCGGTCGGCGGCCGGGTGCTGCGCGCCGGGCTGGCCGGACTGGCCCCCTTCGGGCGGCTGGTGTCGGTCGGGGCGCGGGGCGGTGTCGAGGACGGCTTCACGATGGGCGAGCTGAACGAGCGCTCGGCGGGGGCGCAGGGCTTCTGGCTCAAGCACGTCCTGGCGGACCGGGCGCTGTTCGAGGAGGTCGCCGACCACCTGTTCCGGCTCGCCGCCGAGAAGCGGGTGGTGGCCTGGATCGACCGGACCGTTCCGCTGTCCGGGGTGGCCGAGGTGCACCGGGCGATGGCCGCGCGGCAGACCAGGGGCAAGGTGCTGGTGGACGTCCGCCGCGAGGGGTGAGCGACGTACGGGGAGGGCGGCCGGCCGCCCTCCCCGACCGCGCGCGGGGGCCCGCGGGGGGGCCCGCCCGGGCCGCGGCGGGGCGCGGTAAACAAAAAAGCGCCCCCCCCCC
>NZ_JBHXLL010000055.1:0-56993 GCF_042721415.1 Kitasatospora sp. NPDC058444
AAAAACTTTTGGTTTGGGCGGTAGTTTGTTTTTTTATCCCCCCCCCGGGGTCGCCCCCCCCCCCCGCCCGCGCCTCCCGCCGCCCCCCCCCCCTCCCCCCGCTTCGGGGCCCATCGAAATTCCCCTCCACTCGCCTTCGGGCACCTCTCGGACAGACGGATTCCATGAGGCTGATGACCGCAGAAGAGGCTTCGAGAAGCTTCGCCGCCGTGTTGGACTCAGCGGAGCGCGGCGAGACGATCGTCGTCACCCGAGGCGGCCGCCGCATCGCCGTGATCGGGCCGGCGCCCTCGGGTAACGGCGCCGCACTGAACGACGTTCTCCGGCGGTTCGGGCCGGACGAGGACTTTCTGAGAGGACCGCGCGAGAAGTCGGCCCGCCCGACTTCTCGCGCTCACCCCGGCGTTCCTCGCCGGGCCGGTGGAGACACGCGCTCACGCGCCCCCGGCCTACCCCGCACGCCGCTACCGCATGGTGCGGTGCTGCACCAGGTTGGTCACCGACCGTTGGACACGACCGAAGGAACACCGCGATGGGTGAGCACGAGAAGCAGCCGCCGGACCCCGGGCAGGGAACGCCCCCGCCGAACAACAGCGACAGCAAGGTCGACGTTCCGCCGCCGGGCAACGGGAAGCACAAGAAGTGACGGCGGGCGGCGGCCTGGCCGGGCACCGGGCGCGCCTGCACGCCGAGATGGAGCGGGGCGGGGCGTGGCCGGCCGACTCGCCGTGGCTGCGCGAGGCCTTCGCCGCGCTGCCTCGCGATCGGTTCGCGCCGGACCGGCTGTGGCGGTGGGACGGTGGGGCCTACGTGCCGCTCGACCGCGCGGACGACCCGGACGGCTGGGCGGACGAGCTCTACTCCGGGGCCCACTCCGCGGCCGTCACCCAGCTCACCGGCGGCCTCCCGTCGTCGTCGCTGTCCGCGCCGTCCGTGGTGGCGGACATGCTGGACAGCCTTCGACTGGAACCCGGGCACCGGGTGTGGGACATCGGCACCGGCCAGGGCTGGACGGCGGCGCTGGCCTCCTGGCGGGCCGGGCCGGGTCTGGTGGTCACCACCGAGGTGGACGAGTCCCTGGCCGCGTCCGCCCGGGCCAGGTTCGTGGCCGCCGGGCTCACCGTCGAGGCGACGGCGGGGGACGGCACCGCCGGCGGGCCCCCCGGAGGCAGTCCGGTCGACCGCCTCCACGCCACCTACGCCGTCGAGACCGTCCCCTGGTCCTGGGTTGAGGCGGTGCGGCCCGGCGGGCGGATCGTCTACCCCTGGGGACGACTCGGCCACGTCGCCCTCACCGTCGCCGACGACGGACAGTCCGCCACCGGATGGGTCCAGGGCCTGGCCCAGTTCATGGGCGACCGGCACGGCCCGGCCCAGGCTGGTACCGGCACCGCCGCCTACGCCGCAGTGCGCGGTGACGCCGAACCCGAGACGGGTCGGGCCCTGGACCGCGACCCGGCCGACCTGGACGACTGGAACCTCCGGTTCGCGCTGCGCGTCGCCGTCCCGCACGCCGTGCTGCTCACCGCCCCGGACGCCGACGGCACCAACGCCTGGATCCACGACGGCCACCGCTCGTGGGCAGCCCTCGCCGCCCGGGGCAGTGGCGTGCCGCCGCTGCTCTCCCAGGGCGGGCCGCGCCGCATCGGCGACGAGGTGCTGGCCACCTGGACCCAGTGGGAGGAGCTCGGCCGCCCCGACCTGTACGACTACGGCATCACCGTCACCCCCGACGCCCAGTGGGCCTGGCAAGGCGACCCGGCCACCCGCCCGCGCTGGCCGATCGGCCAGCGCGGACCTGGCGCGGACCTCACGGCCGGCGCGGCATCCGCCCGCGCCCTGCTCAAGGACGAGGCGCCCGAGTGACCCGCCGCTGACTGACCGCCTACGCGAGAAGTCGGGTGGGCCGACTTCTCGCGCAGGCGGGGCCGGTGGCACCTCCCAAGTCAGGAGATCGAGAAGCCCATCCGGTTCACCACCGGGGTCATCGGCACGTACATCACCTGCGCGTAGCACTTGGTCGAGTGTGCCGTCGACCCGGACGGGCAGCCGACCTCCGACCGGGCGGCGACGATCACGCCGCGGGCCTCCATGTCCCCGCTCGGGCCGGACGGGTTCGCCAGTGCGGGGCCGCCGCTGTCCCCCTTCGCGGCGATCGCGCGGCGGTCGCCGCCCTTCGACTCCGCGACGTCCACCGGCTTGATCTTCGTGCCCTCGTCGTTCGTCGTCTCCACGTCGACCCTCTTGACCTGCACGTCGCACTTCCACCCCGACTGGGCGCCGCTCAGGCAGATCAGGTCCCCGACGTTGTTCCGCCCGGCCCCGTACGTGTGCCGGGAAGAGCCGCCCCGGTCCGACCAGGTGCCGTCGTAGAACCGGCCGCCGCCGCTCCCGTTGACGGCGATCATGCCGACGTCCAAGCCGTCGCCGACCGCGGACAGGTCGCCGATGTAGCTGCCGGTGCCGTTGTAGTACCGGCCGCCGCCGCAGTGCGCGGCGGTCAGCACCACCTTCGTCCCGCCCTTCCAGCCGCTGAACGCCGTCGAGCAGAACGACGCCTTTCCGGTGCTCACCTCGGCGCCCGCGTAGTACGGCGCGCTGTCGGAGTGCCGGCTGCCGGACAGCGCCACCGGTGTTCCCTCGACGCCGGCCGTCACCGGCATCCCGGCGATCTCGGCGGCCCGTGAGGAGTACGCCTGGACGGTTTCGTCACCGCCGGTCAGCTGCTTCGCCTTCGCCGGCACGTACGTGATCGCGATGGCGGTGCCGTCCTCCTGCGGGCCGATCGACGTCCACTCGTCGCGCGCCACGGCGGCGGTGAACCGGTCGATCGCGGCGCGCATCTCCGCGCGGGAGTACGGGCTCGGGTGGACGTCGACGGTGTAGCCGGGGACCGCGCTCGCGGCGCTCGCGGCGCCCGCGTCGATCAGCGACCGGACCTGGGCCGGAGCCTCGCCCTTCCAGTAGATGTCGGCGTGCTGGTTCGACGCGTCGATCACCGTCCCCGCGTAGCCGGCCGCCGCCGGATCCCCGGACTCCACCCAGTCCTGCACCGGGTCCGTCATGCGGTGGAGCAGCTGCTGGGCCTGCGGCTCGCGGAGCACCGGCAGGCTGACGGACAGGTACGGCTCGTCCCGGGTGACGTCGGCGGCGACCAGGCCGGAGCCGACCACGACGGTCAGGACCAAGGGCAGCGCGAGGCGGGAGCGGCGCACGGGCGGGTCCTTCCGGTGGACCGACGGGACGCTACTCAGCGTAGCGGTTGACGGACGGTCCGCTACGCCCGGACGGCCCGGACCGGTTCGGCAGTCGGTGCGCGCGCGGGGCGACGCGCCCCCGGGAGGGGCGGGGCGGCGTCCCGGAGGCGGGTGGGGCGCCTGCGCCCTCGGCCCGGTCCGGTGGCGGCCACACAGGAAGTCGGCCCTGTCGACTTCCTGTGCGGGCGGATAGCATCGGGCCCGTGAACCTCTACTGGCACGTCGTCCTGCCACCGCTCAGCGCCTGATCGGGCGCGCGCTCCGGTGGCTTGATCCCCCGCGACCCCGGCTCGGCCCGATGGCGGCCGCCGTGGGCTGACGGCGTGCGCCCGTTCTCGGAACCGGTTCCCCCGATGGTTTTCGACGACGGAAGTTCACGACTGTGCCGAATCGTTTGTCCTCGCCTGCCCGTCCCCTGCCCACGGCGCCGCGCCGTACCCGCCCGCGCGGCGGGGTGGCCCCGATCCTGAGCGCCGCCGTGCTCTGGGGAACCACCGGGACGGCCGCCTCGCTGGCGCCCGCCGGCGCCCCGGCGGCCGGGATCGGGGCCGCCGGGCTGGTGCTCGGAGGACTCCTGCTGTTCCTCACCGACCGCACCGCGCGCACGCTGCCCCGGCGCTGCGCGCCGCGCGAGCGGTGGCTGCTCGCGGCCGGCGCGGTCGCGGTGGCCGGCTATCCGCTGACCTTCTACCCGGCGGTCAGCCGTACGGGCGTGGCGGTGGCCACCGTGATCGCGCTCGGCAGCGCGCCGGTGTTCACCGGACTGCTCGGGTGGCTCACCCGGCAGGGCCGCCCGGACGGGCGGTGGGCCGGGGCCACGGCGCTCGCCGTGCTCGGCTGCGCGGTGCTCGTCCTGGGCCCCGAACTCGCCGGGGGCGGCACGGCGGTGGACCCGCTGGGGGTGCTGCCGGCCGCGCTCTCCGGGCTCTCGTACGCGGTGTACTCGCTGATCGGCGGGCGGCTGATCGCGGCCGGGCACCCCTCGGGCGGGGTGATGGGCGCGATGTTCGGCGGCGGGGCGCTGATCGTCCTGCCGGTGCTGCTCGCGGGTGACGTGCAGTGGCTCGCGTCGGTGCGCGGGGCGGGCGTGGTCCTGCACCTCGCGGTGGTCACCACCTTCCTCGCGTACTGGCTGTTCGGCCGCGGCCTGCGGCACACCACCGCCCAGACCGCCACCACGCTGACCCTCGCCGAGCCGGCCGTCGCGGCGGTCCTGGGCGTGGCGGCGCTGGGGGAGCGGCTGCCCGCCGTCTCCTGGTGCGGACTCGCCGTCCTGGCCGGGGGCCTGGCCTTCCTGGCACTCCCGGCGCGCCGGTAGGGCCGCCGCTGCACGGGAAGTCGGCCGGGCCGACTTCCCGCGCAGCGGGGTGGGGCGGCCAGAGGCGGCCGTCCGCGGCCCGGGCCAGGGAGCGCCCAGGGAGCCGAGGGCGATGTGCGAAGCCCCCCGGGCGGAGTCGGAACTCCGCCCGGGGGGCTGTCAGGCCGCTGGGACCAGCGCCGGGGGCCGTCAGGGCGCCGGGATCAGCACTCGATGACGTTCACGGCGAGGCCGCCGCGCGAGGTCTCCTTGTACTTGATCTTCATGTCGGCGCCGGTCTCCTTCATCGTCTTGATCGCCTTGTCCAGCGAGACGTGGTGGCGTCCGTCGCCGCGCAGGGCCATCCGGGCCGCGGTGACGGCCTTGACGGAGGCCATGCCGTTGCGCTCGATGCAGGGGATCTGGACCAGGCCGCCGACCGGGTCGCAGGTGAGGCCGAGGTTGTGCTCGATGCCGATCTCGGCGGCGTTCTCGACCTGCTCGGGGGTGCCGCCGAGGACCTCGGCGAGGCCGCCCGCGGCCATCGAGCAGGCGGAGCCGACCTCGCCCTGGCAGCCGACCTCGGCGCCGGAGATGGAGGCGTTCTCCTTGAAGAGCATGCCGATGGCGCCGGCCGCGAGCAGGAAGCGGACGATGCCGTCATCGTCGGCGCCCGGGATGAAGTTCAGGTAGTAGTGCAGGACGGCGGGGATGATCCCGGCGGCGCCGTTGGTCGGCGCGGTGACCACCCGGCGCCCGGAGGCGTTCTCCTCGTTGACGGCCATCGCGTAGAGGGTCACCCACTCCATCGCGTTGGCCGGCCCGATGCCCTCGGCGCGCAGCGCACGGGCGCCGGCGGCCGCCCGGCGGCGGACCTTCAGCCCGCCCGGCAGGATGCCCTCGCGGGACATGCCGGCCCGCACGCACTCCTGCATCACGGACCAGATCTCCAGCAGCCCGGTGCGGATCTCCTCCTCGCTGCGCCAGGCCTTCTCGTTCTCCAGCATCAGGCCGGAGATCGACAGCCCGGTCTCCCGGCTGAGCCGCAGCAGCTCGTCACCGGTGCGGAAGGGGTACTTCAGCACGGTGTCGTCGGGCTTGACCCGGTCCGCGCCGATCGCGTCCTCGTCCACCACGAAGCCGCCGCCGACGGAGTAGTAGGTCTTCTCCAGCAGGGTCGAGCCGTCGGCCGCGTACGCCCACAGGGTCATGCCGTTGGCGTGGTACGGCAGCGAGCGGCGGCGGTGCAGGATCAGCTGGGTGTCCGGGTCGAAGTCGACGGTGTGCTCGCCGAGCAGGCTGATCCGCTTCTCGGCGATGATCCGCTCGACGTCCTTGTCGGCCTGGTCGACGTCGACGGTGCGGGGCGAGGCGTCCTCCAGGCCCAGCAGGACGGCCTTCGGGGTGCCGTGGCCGTGGCCGGTGGCGCCGAGCGAGCCGTACAGCTCGGCGCGCACGCCCGTCACCCGGTCCAGCAGGCCTTCGGAGCGCAGTCGGCGGGCGAACATCCGGGCGGCGCGCATCGGGCCCACGGTGTGGGAGCTCGACGGGCCGATGCCGATGGAGAAGAGGTCGAAGACGCTGATGGCCACGGGGGACGTCCTTGTCTGGTCTCGTGGAAGGACTTGCGGGCAGGGAGGGGGCCGACACGGGACGGGGCACCGCGCGCACTGTCCAGTGTGCGCGGTGCCCCGGGGTCCCAGGTACGCCGGCGGGGTGAGGCCGGTCACCCCACCCGAACGATCACCGGAGTGATCAGAGGTTCGGGTACAGCGGGTACTTCTCGGCCAGGGCGGTGACCCGGGCCTTCAGCGCGGCGGCGACGGTCTCGTCGAAGGCGGGCTTGAGCGCCTCGGCGATGATGTCGGCGACCTCGCGGAAGTCCTCGGACTGGAAGCCGCGGGTGGCCAGGGCCGGGGTGCCGATGCGCAGGCCCGAGGTGACCATCGGCGGGCGCGGGTCGTTCGGGATCGCGTTGCGGTTGACGGTGATGCCGACCTCGTGCAGCCGGTCCTCGGCCTGCTGGCCGTCGAGCTGGCTGTTGCGCAGGTCGACCAGGACCAGGTGGACGTCGGTGCCGCCGGAGAGCACGCTGGCACCGGCCTCGGCCACGTCGGCCTGGAGCAGGCGCTCGGCGAGGATGCGGGCGCCGTCCAGGGTGCGCTGCTGGCGCTCCTTGAACTCCTCCGAGGCCGCGACCTTGAAGGCGACCGCCTTGCCGGCGATCACGTGCTCCAGCGGGCCGCCCTGCTGGCCGGGGAAGACCGCCGAGTTGATCTTCTTGGCGAACTCGGCCTTGGACAGGATGACGCCGCCGCGCGGGCCGCCCAGGGTCTTGTGGGTGGTGGTGGTGACCACGTCCGCGTAGGGCACCGGGTTCGGGTGCAGCCCGGCGGCCACCAGGCCGGCGAAGTGCGCCATGTCCACCATGAGCAGCGCGCCGACCTCGTCGGCGATCCGGCGGAACGCGGCGAAGTCGAGCTGGCGCGGGTAGGCCGACCAGCCGGCGATGATCAGCTTCGGCTGGTGCTCCTTGGCGAGGCGCTCGACCTCGGCCATGTCGACCTGGCCGGTCTTCTCGTCCACGTGGTAGGCGGCCACGTTGTAGAGCTTGCCGGAGAAGTTGATCTTCATGCCGTGGGTCAGGTGACCGCCGTGGGCCAGGCTCAGGCCCAGGATGGTGTCACCCGGCTGGATCAGCGCGAACATCGCGGCGGCGTTGGCCTGCGCGCCGGAGTGCGGCTGGACGTTGGCGTGCTCGGCGCCGAACAGCGCCTTGATGCGGTCGATCGCGATCTGCTCGACCACGTCGACGTGCTCGCAGCCGCCGTAGTAGCGACGGCCGGGGTAGCCCTCCGCGTACTTGTTGGTCAGCACCGAGCCCTGGGCCTCCATGACCGCCACCGGGGCGAAGTTCTCGGAGGCGATCATCTCCAGGGTGGTCTGCTGGCGGTGCAGCTCGGCGTCGACCGCGGCGGCGATCTCCGGGTCGAGGGCGTGCAGGGACTGGTTGAGAACCGTCATGGTGTGGTCTTCCCGGGAGGAGGAGGGAAAGGGGCCGGGGCGGACGGGCCGCGGTGCCGCGGCCCGTCCTGTCGGGGCTCAGCCCTGGGGGTTGATGAGCGCGTCGTACTCGGCGGCGCTGAGCAGCTCGTCGGTGGCCTCGACGCGCACCTTGAACAGCCAGCCGCCCTCGAACGGGGCGCTGTTGACCAGGGCGTTGTCGTCCAGGACGTCCTGGTTGATCTCGACGACCTCGCCGGTCACCGGGGAGAACAGGTCGCTGACCGACTTGGTGGACTCCAGCTCGCCACAGGTCTCGCCGGCGGTCACGGTGTCGCCGACCTCGGGCAGCTGCACGTAGACGATGTCACCGAGCGCGGTGGCGGCGTGCTCCGTGATGCCGACCGTGGACACGCCGTCCTCGGCGGCCGTCAGCCACTCGTGCTCCTTGGTGTACTGCAGGTGCTGGGGGTTGCTCATGGCGTCATTCTCCAGGATGGGAAGCGGGTACGACGAAGCGGGCCGCCGCGCGGACGGCCGCGACGTGCGTGAACGGGAAAACCGGGGCCTCGGCGGAGGGTCAGCGGGCGCGCTTGTAGAACGGCAGCGCCACGACCTGGACGGGCTCGTGCTTGCCGCGCACGTCCACCGCGACGGTGGTGCCGGGGGCGGCGTGGGCGGCGTCGACGTAGGCCATCGCGATCGGCTTGCCCAGGGTCGGGGACGGCGCGCCGGAGGTGATCCGGCCGATCGGCTCGCCCTCGGTGGAGACCACGGTGTACTCGGCGCGCGGCACCCGCTTGCCCTCGGAGACCAGGCCGACCAGCACCTTCGGCGGGTTGGTCTCGGCCGCGGCGGCGGCCTGCTCCAGGGCCTTGCGGCCGATGAAGGCGCCCTCGTTGGTGGTCTTGTCGAAGCGGACGACCCGGCCCAGGCCGGCGTCGAACGGGGTGAGGTCGGTGGACAGCTCGTGCCCGTACAGCGGCATGCCGGCCTCCAGGCGCAGCGTGTCGCGGCAGGACAGGCCGCACGGGATCAGGCCGCGGCCCTCGCCCGCGGTGGTCAGCGCCTGCCAGATCGCCTCGGCGTCGGCCGGGCGGCAGAAGATCTCGAAGCCGTCCTCGCCGGTGTAGCCGGTGCGGGCGAGCAGCACGTCGCGGTCGGCCACCCGGGCCGGGAGGATCGCGTAGTACTTCAGGCCGGGCAGGTCGGCGTCGGTGGTCTCGGCCAGGATGCCGGTGGCCTCCGGGCCCTGGACGGCGATCAGCGCGTAGGTGTCGCGGTCGTCGGTGACGACGGCGTCGAAGCCCTTGGCGCGGGCGATCAGCTCGTCGAGGACCAGCTGGGCGTTGGAGGCGTTGGCGACGACCAGGAAGGCGTCCTCGCGCAGGCGGTAGACGATCAGGTCGTCCAGGATGCCGCCGTCCTCGGCGCAGATCATGGTGTAGCGGGCACGCAGCACGCCCAGCGCGGAGACGAAGCCGACCAGCGCGTGGTCCAGCATCTCGCCCGCCTGCGGGCCGGTGACGGTGATCTCGCCCATGTGCGAGAGGTCGAACAGACCGGCCTTGGTGCGGACCGCGAGGTGCTCCTCGCGCTCGCTGCCGTAGCGCAGCGGCATGTCCCAGCCGGCGAAGTCGGTCATGGTCGCGCCGAGGGCGCGGTGCAGCGCGTCGAGCGCGGTCAGGCGGAGGGACGACATGGCCAGGAACTCCTCGGTCGGGGCACTCAGGGGTGCACGCGCCGGACCGGACCCGCTCGGGGGCCGACCCTGCGCGCGGGCATGCGGCGGCGTGGGTCTCCCCATCTGTCGTCGAACCTGAGAGCTTCACCGCCCACCGCCCGCAGCTGTTTCCAGCTTGGGGGACAGCATGACGGCTTGCACCGTGGGTGGGCGCACGACAGGGCCGGGCGCCGCTTTCCAGATGTGCCTAACCCGTGCGGTAGGGGTGCCTGAGAGATTCCGGGGAGGACTTGCTCCTTCGGCGCCGGCTGTGCCTGAACGGCACTCCGGGCTCTCCCGCGCGGGTTCGAGCGGCCGGTATGGAGTTGTGGGGGCCCGCGGCGCATGCCGTCGGACGCGCACATCATGGCACGTCCGGGACGGCGAGGGGAGGGGGGACCCGGTCACACCGCGCGCCGCCCGGGCACGGGCCCCGGGCGGCACCCGAACACGAGCCCTAAAGAGGAGGCCCCGGGGGCCCTAGACTGCTGCGCGTCGGCGCAGCAGAGGGCGGCCGACCGGCAGAGGGCGGAATCGGCGGCGCATGGGGTACCCGGTGGAGCAGCAGCAGGGGTGGGGCGGACCGGAGGAGGCGCCGGCGGGCGGTTCCTGGCCGGCCAACGAACTGGAGCAGGTGCTGACCGCGGCCCTGGGCGACCCGGGGGCCACCCCGCGGGTGATGGAGGTGCTGGCGCGCAGCCAGGTGTGGGTGCCGCTGCCGGCCGGGGCCGACCCGCAGGGGCAGTCGCTGGACCTGCCGACCGTCGAGCTCGGCGGTGACCCGTACGTGCCGGTGTTCTCCTCGCAGGAGGTGTTCCTCCGGCAGGCGCCGGGGATGGCCTTCGCGATCGCGCCGGTGTGGGAGTTCGCCCGCGGGCTGCCGCTGGGCGTGGGCATCGCGGTGAACCCGGAGGCGGCCGTGGGCCTCCCGGTGCCGCCGCAGGGGGTCGCCGAGCTGCGCCGCGGTCCGCGCGAGGACCGCTGGGCGACCGCTGACGACGCCGCGGTGCCGACCGGCGGCCGGGTGGCGCTGCGCGAGCCGGTGCCGGGCGAGGACCCGGAGCACTTCCTGGCCGCCTGTCGAGCCGAACTGTCCGCGCTGCCGGGGGTGCTGACCGCCCGCAGGGCGCTGGCCAGCATCGAGGGCGAGCCGACCGTGATGTTCGTGGGCGTCCAGTTGGACCCGGCGGCGCCGGCCGACCCGGCCGCGGTGAACGACGCGCTCGGACGAGCGCTGGGAACCGCGCCGCTGCCCGGCGGCGTCCACCTCGTACTGCTCGACCTCGCCGACGACCCGGTGGTCGAGTGGCTGCTCACCCGGGTACTTCCGTTCTATTCGCGGGTCTGAGCGGGGTTCGTATCAAAGGCACGTCGCCGTGGCGGTGGCCGGTGCCGCGCCCATAGGGTGCGTGCAGACGGCCGACGGGCTCGGCGGGTTGAGGGAAAGAGGCGCGGCGAGGTGGGCGCATGAGTGCGGGAACGGGAGCGGGCGGTGTGCCGGGGCCCTGGGGCCAGGCACCGGCCGGGCGCCCGGGAGCTGATCCCGGCGCGTTGGAGCGCGCCCTGCGCGACGTCGCGCCGGAGCGCTACGACGCGTACGAGCGGCTGCTGCACGCGCTGGCGGACGGCCAGGTCTGGATGCTGCTGTGGCACGGCACGCCGGGCAGCCCGGACGCCCAGTACGGGAACATGGAGATCAGCGGCCACGGCTACGCGCCGGCCGTCACCTCGCCCGAGCAGCTGACCTCCTCCGGCTGGGCGCGGGCCCACGAGGTCATCTCGGGCCGGGAGATCGCGGCCTCGCTCTACCGCACCCGCTGGGGCCTGTGGCTCAACCCGCACGCGCCCGGTGGCGGCGTCGGCGTGCCCTGGGCGGACCTGCGGCGGGTCGCCGCGGGCCTGGACCGGCTGCCGGCCGGGCCGTTGAAGCTGAGCGAGCCGCAGCTGAACGCCCAGCCGTTCTTCGCGCTGCTGGAGCGGCAGGCCTCCGAGGTGCGCGCGGTCCGGGCGCTGCGCCGGGCCTGGGTGCAGCCCGCGGTGGGGGAGCCGTACCTGGCCATCGGTCTTGACCTGTACGAGAGTTCGCCGCCGGCGGTGGAGGCGGTGCGGGCGCTGATGCAGCGCGCGATCGCGGTGGCCCCGGAGGGGCTCGCGGTGTCCACGGTGGCGATGTCGGACGAGTACGACCCGGTGGCGCTGTGGATGCGCGCCAACGCGCGGCCGTTCTTCGACCGGGAGGCGGGCCGCCCGCCGACCGGTCCGTACCCGCCGGTGCCCCCGCCGCCGTACCCGGGGCAGTCGATGCCGGGCTACGGGTACGGCACCCAGCCGCCGGCGCAGGGCTGGCAGCAGCAGCCGCAGCGGCCGTGGCCTGGCTACCCCGGGCGCTGATTCCCAAAACCCATTCTCCGAAGCCGACTTGATTGTCCATCAAGTCGGCTTCGATGCTTTCCGGACGAATTTCCGGATGTGTCACCCGGCCATCTTGACATGGCGGCTACAGGCATGTGAAGAGGTATATGCCGAAGATCCGGGAGGTGCATGCACGCAGATCACAGTTGGGCATCTGTCGGTTGGCAGGGCTGGCGCAAGCCAGTTCGGATGGCAGAGAGTTCTGCGCAACGCACCGCGCGTGCTTGAACCCCACAAAGGTGAGCGCGCACGCCGACAGCCCGCCCACGCGACGCCCATCCCGCGTGGTGGCAGTGCCCCGTGCACGACGCACTGCCGTCAACACCCGCTCCTCCTAAGCACCTCCGCACGTCCGCAGCCGCACCGCCGAAGCCGGCGACCGGCACCCGTGGGCCGGCCACCGTCGGCGAGGGGACCAACTGACCATGACCGCATCCGTGACCACCGCCGGGAACGAGCCGGAGGCACCCGCCGCCGCGAGCCCGGCCAAGAAGATCGAGGGCCGTTCCCTCGGCCAGATCGCCTGGACCCGCTTCAAGCGGGACAAGGCCGCCGTCGCCGGCGGCGTCGTGGTGATCCTGCTGATCCTGCTCGCCGTGCTGGCCAAGCCGATCGAGTCGATGTTCGGGCTCGACCCGGACGCCCTCAACCAGGACCTGCTGGACGCCGACCTCGGCGGTCTGCCCTTCGGCGACTGGGGCGGCATGAGCTGGGACCACCCGCTCGGCGTCGACCCCCTCCAGGGCCGTGACCTGCTCACCCGCGTCATCGAGGGCTCCTGGGTCTCCCTGCTGGTCGCCTTCGGCGCGACCCTGCTGTCCAACACCATCGGCACCGTGCTCGGCATCATGGCCGGCTACTACGGCGGCTGGGTGGACACCCTGATCAGCCGGGTGATGGACGTCTTCCTGGCGTTCCCGCTGCTGCTCTTCGCCATCGCGATCTCGACCTCGCTCCAGGGCGGCGCGTTCGGCCTGCACGGCCTGCCGCTGCACATGCTGGTGCTGATCTTCGTGATCGGCTTCTTCAACTGGCCCTACATGGGCCGGATCGTGCGAGGCCAGACGCTCTCGCTGCGCGAGCGGGAGTTCGTCCACGCCGCCCGCAGCCTGGGCGCGCGCGGCCCGTTCATCCTGTTCAAGGAGCTGCTGCCCAACCTGGTCGGTCCGATCCTCGTCTACTCGACCCTGCTGATCCCGACCAACATCCTCTTCGAGGCCGGGCTGAGCTTCCTCGGCGTCGGCATCCAGCCCCCGCAGGCCTCCTGGGGCGGAATGCTCCAGGACGCGATCCGGTACTACCAGGTCGACCCCCAGTACATGGTGGTCCCCGGCCTGGCGATCTTCATCACCGTGCTCGCCTTCAACCTGCTCGGCGACGGGCTGCGCGACGCCCTCGATCCCAAGAGCAACTGACACCGCCACTCTGACCATGCGTCATTCGACGGTGCGTCAGGACCCTCTCCACCGCCTCCACATCCTCAAGGGGTTGATCTCACCCATGCGTAGGTCCCGTACCGTCGCCCTGACCGCGGCGGCCGCCGCCGCGGTCCTGGTCGTGACCGGTTGCACCAGTTCGTCGAAGAGCGGAGGGTCCTCGGCCTCCGGTTCCGCCGAGGGCGGCTCCGGTGCCAACGCGGCCACCAAGGGCATCGTCAACGCCTCGGACAAGAAGGGCGGGACGGTGACCTACGAGATGAAGGGCACCCCCGACTCGCTCGACCCGGGCAACACGTACTACGCGTACATCTACAACTTCTCGCGCCTGTACGGCCGTCCGCTGACCACCTTCAACCCGGCGCCGGGCGAGGAGGGCAACAAGCTCGTCCCCGACCTCGCCGAGTCGATGGGCCAGCAGAGCGCGGACGGCCTGACCTGGACGTACAAGCTGCGCAAGGGCCTGAAGTACGACGACGGCACCCCGATCAGCTCGAAGGACGTCAAGTACGCCATCGAGCGCTCGAACTACGCGCTGGACGTGAACTCCAACGGCCCGGTCTACTTCCACGACCTGCTGGTGGACAACGCCACGCCGTACGCGGGGCCGTACAAGGACAAGGAGGGCGGCCTCAACTCGATCGAGACACCCGACGACACCACGATCGTCTTCCACCTCCAGCACCCCTTCGCCGACTTCGACTACCTGGTCAGCGCCCCGGAGACCGTGCCCGTCCCGCAGGCCAAGGACACCGGTGCGGAGTACGTGAAGAAGATCGCGTCCTCGGGCTCCTACAAGTTCGAGTCCTACGAGGACGGCAAGCAGGCCGTCCTGGTGCCGAACACCAACTGGGACAAGAGCACCGACCCGATCCGCAAGCAGCTCGCGGACAAGATCGTGCTCAAGTTCAACATCGACCAGGCCACCATCGACAAGGACCTGCTGGCCGGCAACGCCCAGGTCGACCTGGTGGGCGGCGGCGTCGACCCGCAGACCCAGGCGCAGATCCTGCAGAACCCGAAGCTGAAGGCCAGCACCGACAACGCCTACGGCGGCCGTCTGGTGTACATGGCGATCAACTCCAAGCTCGCGCCGTTCGACAACGTCGAGTGCCGCAAGGCCGTCCAGTACGCGATCGACAAGGTCTCGGTGCAGACCGCGCTCGGCGGCCCGATCCGCGGCCAGATCGCCAACACGGTCCTCCCGCCGGACATCGCGGGCCACCAGGACTTCAACCTGTACGAGACCAAGGACAACAAGGGCGACGAGGCCAAGGCCAAGGAAGCCCTGAAGGCCTGCGGCAAGGAGGGCGGCATCAACACCGTCCTGTCGGCCCGCACCGAGCGCGCCACCGAGGTCGCCGCGGCCACCTCGATCCAGGCCGCGCTGAAGAAGGTCGGCATCAACGCCGAGATCCAGCAGTACCCGCAGGGCAAGTACCTGCAGGACGCCGCCGGTTCCCCGCAGTTCGCGGCCGAGCACAACATCGGCCTGATGATGATGCAGTGGGGCGCCGACTGGCCGACCGGCTACGGCTTCCTCCAGCAGATCGTCGACGGCCGCACCATCAAGCCGTCCGGCAACAACAACCTGGCCCAGCTGAACGACCCCGGTGTCAACAAGCTGATCGACGACGCCGCGATCAACCCCGACAAGGGCGCCCGCGAGAAGATCTACGGCGACGTCGACAAGAAGGTCATGGAGCAGGCGGTCTACGTCCCGCTGACCTACTTCAAGGTCTTCCTGTACCGCCCGGACAACGCCACCAACCTGGTCTCCACCTCGGCGTTCTCGGGTGAGTACGACTACCTGAACATCGGCTCCACCAAGTAAGAGCCTGGCTCCGCATCCCTGAAGGCAGGTGAAGGCAGCGGCGCCCGCCGCCGTCCGGAAGATCCCGGACGGCGGCGGGCCGCCGGAGCCGCCCAACTGTGTTTGCCTACATCATCCGCAGGATCATCGCGGCGGCGATTTTGCTGCTGGTCGTCAGCGTGGTCACCTTCGCGATCTTCTTCCTGCTCCCGCGACTCGCCGGAGAGACGGCCGACCAACTGGCCGCCCAGTACATCGGGAAGAACCCGTCGCCCGAGGCGATCGCCGCGGTCAAGAAGAACCTCGGCTTCGACCAGCCGCTGTACACCCAGTACTGGCAATTCCTCAAGGGGCTGGTCAGCGGCGCCGAGTACACGTTCGGCCCGGAACCGGCCACCTGTCACGTGCCCTGCTTCGGCTACTCCTTCAAGAACCACCTGGAGGTCTGGCCCGAGCTGACCAAGCGGATCCCGGTCACCATCTCGCTCGCCGCCGGTGCGGCGGTGCTCTGGCTGGTCTCCGGCGTCGCCACCGGCGTCGTCTCCGCCCTCAAGCCGCGCTCGATCTTCGACCGGCTCTCCATGGGCGTCGCGCTCGCCGGCGTCTCGCTGCCGGTCTTCTTCACCGGCGCGCTGTTGCTCACGCTGTTCAGCTACGAGTGGCCGATCCTGGACAACCTGCACTACGTCGACTTCACCGAGGACCCGCTGATGTGGGCCCGCAACCTGATCCTGCCCTGGATCTCGCTGGCCTTCCTCTACTCCGCGCTCTACGCCCGGCTCACCCGCGCCGGAATGCTGGAGACCATGAGCGAGGACTACATCCGCACCGCCCGGGCCAAGGGCCTGGTCGAGAGCAAGGTCGTCGCCCGGCACGGGCTGCGCGCCGCGCTCACCCCGATCGTCACCATCTTCGGCATGGACCTCGGGCTGCTGCTCGGCGGCGCGCTGATCACCGAGCAGGTCTTCTCGCTCCAGGGCGTCGGCCAGTTCGCCGTCCAGGCGATCTCCGACAACGACCTGCCCAAGATCCTCGGCGTCACCCTGCTCGCCGCCTTCTTCATCGTCGCCTGCAACCTCGTGGTCGACCTCCTGTACGCCCTCGTCGACCCCCGGGTGAGGCTCTCGTGACCGACCTCCAGAAGACCCCGGCGGACGCCGCGCAGACCCCGTCGGACGCCGCGCAGCCGCCGTCGGGCGACCCGTTCCTGTCGGTGCGCGACCTGCGGATCCACTTCGACACCGACGACGGCCTGGTCCGCTCGGTGGACGGGGTCAGCTTCGACCTCCACAAGGGGCGCACCCTCGGCATCGTCGGCGAGTCCGGCTCGGGCAAGTCCGTCACCTCGCTGGGCATCATGGGACTGCACCGCTCCAAGCGGGCCCGGATCAGCGGCGAGATCCGGCTCGGCGGCGAGGACCTGATCGCGGCCGGCCCGGACCGGGTGCGCCAACTGCGCGGCCGGGAGATGGCGATGATCTTCCAGGACCCGCTGACCGCGATGCACCCCTACTACACGGTGGGGCAGCAGATCGTCGAGGCGTACCGGGTGCACCACCCCCAGGCCTCCAAGAAGCAGGCCAGGGCCCGCGCGGTCGAGATGCTCGACCGGGTCGGCATCCCGCAGCCCGACCGCCGGGTGGACGACTACCCGCACCAGTTCTCCGGCGGCATGCGCCAGCGCGCCATGATCGCCATGGCGCTGGTCAACGACCCCTCGCTGCTGATCGCCGACGAGCCCACCACCGCCCTGGACGTCACCGTCCAGGCGCAGATCCTGGACCTCATCCGCGACCTCCAGGAGGAGTTCGGCTCCGCCGTCATCATCATCACCCACGACCTCGGGGTGGTCGCCGAGCTGGCCGACGACATCCTGGTCATGTACGGCGGCAAGTGCGTCGAGCGCGGCCCGGCCGAAACCCTCTTCGACTCGCCCGAACACCCCTACACCTGGGGGCTGTTGGGCTCGATGCCGCGACTGGACCGGGAACTCCAGGACCGGCTGGTGCCGGTCAAGGGCACCCCGCCCAGCCTGATCAACGTGCCGTCCGGCTGCGCCTTCCACCCGCGCTGCCCGTACGCCGACCTGACCGGCGGGCGCTCCACGGGCGAGGTCCCGGTGCTGGCCGAGGCCGCGCCCGGACACTTCGCGGCCTGCCACCTGGCGGCCGGCGAACGGCACCGCATCTTCGCCGAAGAGATCGCGCCCCGGCTGTGAGCCCGGACTCGTACCACCTTTCTGGAGAGAACCGATGACGGACACTCAGACGGCCCCGGCCGCCCACGGAGAAGGGGCGTCGCCGGCGCCCGCCCCCGGCCGCGAGCCGCTGCTGAAGGTGGCCGGCCTCACCCGGCACTTCCCGATCCGCAGCGGACTGCTGCGGCGCCAGACCGGCGCGGTGCGGGCGGTCGACGGCATCGACTTCACGGTCAACGCCGGCGAGACGCTGGGCGTCGTGGGTGAGTCCGGGTGCGGCAAGTCGACCATGGGCCGACTGGTCACCCGGCTCGACGAACCGACCGGCGGGAGCATCGAGTTCGAGGGCACCGACATCACCCACCTGGGCGTCGGGGCGATGCGGCCGCTGCGCCGCGACATCCAGATGATCTTCCAGGACCCGTACTCCTCGCTGAACCCCCGGCACACCGTCGGCACCATCGTCGGCGCGCCGTTCAGGCTCCAGGACGCGGTGCCGGAGGGCGGGCTCAAGAAGGCCGTCCAGGAAATGCTGGAACTGTGCGGGCTCAGCCCCGAGCACTACAACCGCTACCCGCACGAGTTCTCCGGCGGCCAGCGCCAGCGCATCGGCATCGCCAGGGCGCTCGCCCTGAAGCCGAAGATGATCATCGCGGACGAGCCGGTCTCCGCGCTGGACGTCTCGATCCAGGCCCAGGTGGTCAACCTGCTGGACGACCTCCAGCGGGAACTCGGGCTGACCTACCTGATCATCGCGCACGACCTCTCGGTGGTCCGGCACGTCTCGGACCGGGTCGCGGTGATGTACCTCGGCAAGATCGTGGAGATCGCCGACCGGGACTCGCTCTACCGCAGCCCGATGCACCCGTACACCAACGCGCTGATGTCCGCCGTGCCCGTCCCCGACCCGCGCCGCCGCCAGCGCGCGGGCCGCGACCGCATCCTGCTCAAGGGCGACGTCCCCTCGCCGATCAACCCGCCCAGCGGCTGCCGCTTCCGCACCCGGTGCTGGAAGGCGCAGGACGTGTGCGCGAGCCAGGAACCGCCGCTGACGGCGCTCAAGACCGGGCACCAGGTGGCGTGTCACTTCCCCGAGCTCGGCGAGGGGAACGACTAGCGCAGCCCCGAGGGGAACGACTAGCACAGCCCCGAGCCCGGCGCGCACGAAAGAGGCCGCCCGCCCCCGGACTTCCGGTGGCGGGCGGCCTCTTCGGCGTTCGCGCGTCAGGCGCCGCCGGTCGGCTCGGGCTCGCGCGGGCCCGGGGCGGCGGTGGCGAGCGGCCCCGGGGCGGGCGCCGGGAAGCGGCGGTTCATCGCCCTGACCGCCCGTCGGCCGAGGTTCTGGAAGGGGATCTCGACCAGCCGGTACGAGACGTAGGAGAGCACCACGAGCGCCCCGAGGTAGCCGAGGGTGAGCGCGGCCTGCCCCTTCAGCCCGACGATCGGCGGAAAGCTCTGCAGCTTCCAGCCGAGGAGGAACATCAGCGGGCCGTGCAGCAGGTAGACCGAGAAGCTGATCGTGCCGAGCCCGCTGAGCCAGCGCGGGAAGCGGCGGCGGCGCAGCAGCATGGCGCCCGCGAACAGGGCCCAGGCGGCCAGGTAGGCGTACGAGAAGGACTGCCAGGAGGGCGTCCAGGTGTGCCACAGCACCGTGTCGCGGTTGTACAGGTAGCCGACCGCGACGCCGGTGACGATCACGAAGACGCAGCAGAGCAGGGCCGGGAGCCGGTCGAGCCGGCCGTGCTCCAGCCGGTACAGCACCGTGCCGGCGAACATGGTCGCGAAGATCAGCATGGTCTCGAAGCCGAAGGTCCGGTTGTTCAGCGTGATCAGGACCAGGCCCAGGCCGCCGAGCAGCGAGGCGCCCCAACGGGTCAGGTCCGCGCGGGCGGTGGCGATGCAGGCCAGTGCCATCAGCACCACGATCCCGCCCGCGGCCACCAGGTGCCGGGTGGCCGCCGGGTCCGCCGAGAGGGCGCCGATCGGCAGCCAGGTGCCGAGGACCAGGGCGACGGACGCGAAGCCGACCGCGATCGGTGCGCTGTTCCGGTGCCACCCCCGCACGAAGAGGGCCGACACGAAGTAGTAGAAGACCATCTCGTAGGTGAGCGACCACATCACCCCGAGCGCGCTGGGCACCCCCAGCAGGTCCTGGAGCAGCAGGCCGTTGGCGGCCAGCGACAGCGCCGGGTGGTCGAAGGCGAAGCCCTGGACGATCTGGCCGCTGCGGGGCAGCACCAGCAGGCTCGCCGCCACCGCGACGGCCACCGCGGGGTAGATGCGGAAGAGCCGTCCGGTCCAGAACGCCCGGACGTCGCCGCGCCGTTCCAGCGAGGCCGGGATGATGTACCCGCTGACCAGGAAGAACAGCATCACGCCGAAGAAGCCGAGGTCCAGGTACTGCGGCACCCACCCCGCGTGGGGGATCTTGTCGAGCAGCCCGAAGTGGTGCATGGCGACGGCGAGGGCGGCGATGCCGCGCAGCGCGTCGAGCCAGCCGAGCCGGGCGGAGGCGCGGGCGGCGGCGGGGGAGGCGGCGGGAGCGGGGGAGTCCGGTGGCTCCGGCGTCGACCGCGACGGTGAGTTCGGCGCCGACGAGTGCTTCACGAGCTTCACAGGCGGAGGCTAGCGGAATCCGCCCGGCCCCACGGCGCGCGGGCTCCGCCGGTCCCCGCCCCGGACGTTTGTGTCCGCAGCGTGAGCGGTCACCGGAACATCCGGGCGAATCGGGTACACATGGACGGTGACATCCCAGCTCTTCCCGTCCGACGTGCAGCAGTCGCTGGACCTCGTCGGCATCTTCGTCTTCGCCCTCTCCGGGGGTCTGCTCGCCGTCCGCAAGAACATGGACATCTTCGGCATCTGTGTGCTGGCCGAGGTCACCGCCCTCGGCGGCGGGGTGATGCGCGACCTGGTGATCGGCGCCACGCCGGTGGCCGCGTTCACCAACCTCGGCTACTTCATGACCCCGCTGGCCGCCGCGCTGGTGGTGTTCTTCCTGCACCCGGAGGTCGAACGGATCAACCGGGCGGTGCAGACCCTGGACGCGCTCGGACTGGGGCTGTTCTGCGTGACGGGCACCGCCAAGGCCCACGACTTCGGGCTCGGCGCGGTCGCGGCGATCGCGCTCGGCATGGTGACCGCGGCCGGCGGCGGGGTGATCCGCGACGTGCTGGCAGGGGAGATCCCCTCGCTGCTGCGCTGGGACCGGGAGATCTACGCCGTCCCGGCCCTGGTCGGCGCCACCGTGGTCGCGCTGCTGATCGGCGCGAACCGCCTCACCGGCCTGACTGGCACCGCGGCCGCGCTCACCGCCTTCGGGCTGCGGATGCTCGCCCTGAAGTACGGCTGGCGTGCCCCGCGGGCCTGGCGCCGCAACGGTTCTCGCACCAGCGAGGAGTAGGCGAGCCGCCGTACGCGAGCGAGATCGCCTCGGCGGTGCAGAGCAGTTCCGGCACCATCCGGGCCAGTTCGGCGGGCGGCACCTCGCTCGCCGGGGCGCTCAGCGCGCAGGCCGCGACGGTCCGTCCGCCGCTGCCCGCGACCGGCGCGGCCACGCAGGTCACCGGCTCCCGGTGCTCACGGGATTCGGCCGCCCAGCCCCGGCTGCGCACCGCCGCCAGCTCGTCCGGCAGCTCCTGTCCGCCGGCGTCGTCCGCGGACAGTCCGGCGAGCAGCACCCGGCCGACCGCCGTCCCGTCGACCGGGGCACGGCGCCCGATCCGGGACGGCTCGGAGCCCGGCGGCCCGGCCACCTCGTCCAGGTAGAGCACCTCGCCGTCGTGCAGCACGGCCAGCCGGACGGTGTAGCCGCAGCGGGCGTTGAGCGCGGCCAGGTACGGCGCGGCGACCTGCCGGACGTCGAAGTCCTCCAGCGCGCGGTGGGCCAGCGAGAGCACCCGGCCGCCGATCCGGTAGCGCAGGTCGGGCTGGCGGCGGGCGAAGCCGTGCTCCTCCAGGGTGCGCAACAGCCGCAGGGCGGTGGACTTGTGCACCCCGAGGCTGCTGGCGGCCTGCTCCAGCGAGAGCGGCGCGTCGCCGAGTGCGTCGAGCAGGGTCAGCGCGCGGTCGACCGACTGCGACATGGCGTTTCCCCGGATCCGGCTGACTGGTGGCGTCAGGCTAACCGGTGGGTGGCTCAGTGGTACAAACCACTGCCGGACGCGGCCGTCCGGCAGTGGTGCGTCCGCCGCCGTGCGTCCGAGCGGGCGCGGGCCCGGTCCCACGTCGGAGCGGGCGGGCCGGACGGTGGGTGGCCGGAACGATGCCCCGGCCCGGAACCCCCCGCGGTTGCCGGGCTCTACAATCGGAGGGTTATGCCATACCTGGACCATGCGGCGACCACGCCGATGCTGCCCGAGGCGATCGCCGCGATGACGGCGCACCTGGGGGTGGTCGGCAACGCCTCGGCCCTGCACGCGGCCGGCCGCCGGGCCCGCCGGGTGGTCGAGGAGTCCCGGGAATCGCTGGCCGAGTCGCTGGGCGCGCGCCCCAGCGAGATCGTGTTCACCGGCGGCGGCACCGAGTCCGACAACCTGGCCGTCAAGGGCCTGTACTGGGCCCGCCGGGACGCCGATCCGGCCCGCACCCGGGTGCTGTGCAGCCCCGTCGAGCACCACGCGGTGCTGGACGCGGTGCACTGGCTCTCCGAGCACGAGGGCGCCGACGTCGAGTACCTGCCGGTGGACGGGTACGGCCGGGTGCACCCCGAGGCGCTGCGCGAGGCGATCGAACGGGACCCCGCCGCGGTGGCGCTGGTCACCGTGATGTGGGCGAACAACGAGGTCGGCACCGTCCAGCCGGTGCGCGAACTGACCGCCGTGGCGGCCGAGTACGGCATCCCGGTGCACGCCGACGCGGTGCAGGCGCTCGGTCAGGTCCCGGTGTCCTTCGCCGAGTCGGGCCTCACCGCGCTCACCGTCACCGGGCACAAGATCGGCGGCCCGTTCGGCATCGGCGCGCTGCTGCTCTCCCGGGGCGCCGCGCCCGTCCCGCTGCTGCACGGCGGCGGACAGGAGCGCGACGTGCGCTCCGGCACCCTCGACGCCCCCGGCGCGGCCGGCTTCGCGGCCGCCGCGGCGCTCGCCGTGGAGCGGCGGGCCGAGCACGCCGTCACCCTGGGCGCGCTGCGGGACGACCTGGTGGCCTCCGTCCTGGCCGCCGTGCCGGACGCGGTGCTCAACGGCGACCCGTCGGCCGAGGGCCGGCTGCCCGCCAACGCGCACTTCTCCTTCCCCGGTTGCGAGGGCGACGCGCTGCTGATGCTGCTGGACGCCCAGGGCATCGAGTGCTCGACGGGCTCGGCCTGCTCGGCCGGAGTGCCGCAGCCCAGCCACGTGCTGCTCGCGATGGGTGTCGACCCGCTGCTGGCGCGCGCCTCGCTGCGGTTCTCGCTCGGGCACACCTCGGTGCCGGAGGACGTCACGGCGCTGGGGAAGGCCATCGGGCCGGTCGTGGAGCGGGCGCGCAACGCCGGGCTGGCGTCGGTGCGGCGATAGGGCGTGCGGGGCACGGGCGGTGGCCCACGCGGGGCATGTCCGGGGGCCCCGTACGCTTGTAGTCACCATGACTGACTTCCCGGGTGCCCCGACCACTCCGTCCACCGGCCGTCTGCGCGTGCTCGCGGCGATGTCCGGTGGAGTCGACTCCGCCGTCGCCGCCGCCCGCGCCGTCGAAGCGGGGCACGAGGTGACGGGCGTCCACCTGGCGCTCTCCGCCAACCCGCAGTCCTTCCGGACCGGCGCGCGCGGCTGCTGCACCATCGAGGACTCCCGGGACGCCTGGCGCGCGGCCGACGTGATCGGCATCCCGTTCTACGTCTGGGACCTCGCCGAGCGCTTCCGCGAGGACGTGATCGACGACTTCGTCGCCGAGTACGCGGCCGGGCGCACGCCCAACCCGTGCCTGCGCTGCAACGAGAAGATCAAGTTCGCGGCGCTGCTGGACAAGGCGATCGCCCTCGGCTTCGACGCCGTCTGCACCGGCCACTACGCCCGGATCGTCGACCTGCCGGACGGCTCGCGCGAGTTGCACAGGGCCGTCGACGGCGCCAAGGACCAGTCCTACGTGCTCGGCGTGCTCGACGCCGACCAGCTCGCCCACTCGCTCTTCCCGCTCGGCGACACCACCAAGGAAGCCATCCGCGAGGAGGCCGAGCGCCGCGGCCTGGCCGTCGCCAAGAAGCCCGACAGCCACGACATCTGCTTCATCGCCGACGGCGACACCCAGGGCTTCCTCGCCAAGCACCTCGGCACCGCGACCGGCGACATCCTCGACGTCGACGGCACCAAGCTCGGCGAGCACGACGGCGCGTACGGCTTCACCATCGGCCAGCGCAAGGGCCTGCGGATCGGCCGCCCGGCCGCCGACGGCAAGCCGCGCTACGTGCTGGACATCTCCCCGGTGAACAACACCGTGACGGTCGGCCCGGTCGAGGGCCTCGACGTCACCGGCCTCACCGCCATCCGCCCCCGCTGGTGCGGCACCGAGCCGCTCGCCGACGGCCGCTACACGGCCCAGCTGCGCGCCCACGGCGAGGAGGTCCCGGTGAGCGCCTCGGTCGTCGACGGCGGACTGCGGGTGGAACTCGACACCCCGGTGCGGGGGATCGCCCCCGGCCAGGCCGTGGTCCTCTACGACGGCACCCGCGTCGTCGGCTCCGCCACCATCGCCACCACCGAGCGCCCGGCCGTCACCGCCTGAGCGCCGGCACCCGGGCCCGGCCGGACCGGCCGGGCCCACCGCGCCTCGCCACGGAGCCCGGGCCGTACGGCGGGGGCACGGCGGGGAATTGCGGTGAGCGGTGTGCCGGGGTCGTGATAGACCAGACGACATTATGAACATCTCCGTTTTCTGCTCCGCGTACTCGCTCGACGACCGCTACTCCGTGCCCGCCGCGGAGTTCGCCCGGCTCCTGGGGGAGGGCGGGCACACCCTGGTGTGGGGCGGCTCGAACGCCGGGCTGATGGGGCTGCTCGCCGACGAGGTGAAGGCGGCGGGCGGCCGACTGGTCGGCGTGATGGTCGAGATGCTGAGGCACAAGGCGTACGTCGGCGCCGACGAACTCGTCTGGACGGCCGACCTGCCGGAGCGCAAGGCGGAACTGGCCTCACGGGCGGACGCGATCGTCGTGCTGGTCGGCGGGCTGGGCACCCTGGACGAGGTCACCGAAGTCCTGGAGCTCAAGAAGCACGGGATGTTCGACAAGCCGGTGGTCGTCCTGGACACCGAGGGCTTCTACTCGGGCCTGCGCACCCAGATGGAGCGGATGGACGCCGAGGGCTTCCTGCCCCGCCCGCTCGCCGAGCTGATCACCTTCGCGGACACGCCGGCCGAGGTCTTCGCCCAGCTCAAGGCCTGATTAGATCAAGACCATGGCTGCACATCTGATCACCGGCGCCGGCTCCGGCATCGGCGCCGTCCTCACCGGGAAGCTCGCCGAGCGCGGGGACGAGCTCTGGCTGCTGGCCCGCGACGCCCGGCGGGCCGCCGAACTGCGCGAGCGCTTCCCCGGCGCCCGCACCCTGGTCGGGGACCTCGGCGACCCGGGCAAGCTCTCCTGGGCCTTCGGGCACCAGCAGCTGCCCGTCCAGCTGGACTCCCTCCTGCACGTCGCGGGCACGGTCGAGCTCGGCCCGGTCGGCGACCTGACCCCCAAGGCCTGGCAGGAGACGCTCAACGTCAACCTCGTCGCCCCCGCCGAGCTGACCCGCCTGCTGCTGCCGTCGATCCGGCTGGTCAAGGGCCACGTGCTCTTCGTGAACTCCGGCGCCGGCCTCAACGCCCACGCCGAGTGGTCCGCGTACGCGGCCAGCAAGCACGGCCTGAAGGCGCTCGCCGACGCGCTGCGCCAGGAGGAGCACGCCAACGGCGTCCGGGTCACCTCCGTCTACCCCGGCCGCACCGCCACCGCCATGCAGGTCAAGGTGCACCGGCAGGAGGGCAAGGAGTACGACGCCGACCGCTGGATCGAGCCCGAGTCCGTCGCCAAGGCGATCCTCGCCGCCCTCGACGCCTCCCGCGACGCGGAGATCACCGACATCACCGTCCGCCCCGGGCGGTAGCGCGCCGCGCGGGACGTCGGCCCGGCCGACGTCCCGCGCGCACCGCGGTCCGGCGGAACCTCCGCGGGTCCGACGGCCCCGGAACGAGCCCCGAGTCCCGAGCCCGTGCCCCGCGCTCGGCACCGGGGCCGTCCGGCTGAGTAGGCTCGGGCGGGTGAGCACCCCACACCCCTTCCCCGACCTGCGCGGCGCCGCCACCGGCGTCGGCTCGCTGCCCGGCACCGACGCCCGGGAGGCCGCCAAGACCTCCACCGGGGCCCTGGAGCACCTGCCGTTCCTGCCCGAGCTGCCCGCCCGGGGCCCGGGCGCCGACATGATCGGGCGCGGCGCCGGCCTGCTGGTCGAGCTGTTCGCGCAGACCGAGCCGAGCGGCTGGCGGTTCACCGACCGTCCCGGCCGGGACACCCGGCGCGCCCACTCCTGGCTCGGCGAGGACCTGGACGCGCTGGAGGAGTTCACCCAGGGCTACCAGGGCGCGCTCAAGGTCCAGGCCGTCGGCCCCTGGACACTGGCGGCGAACATCGAGCTCAAGCACGGCGAGAAGGCGCTCTCCGACCCCGGCGCGTGCCGCGACATCGCCGGCTCGCTCACCGAGGGCCTGCGCCGCCACCTCGCGGACGTCCGCAAGCGGGTGCCCGGCGCGCAGCCGGTCCTCCAGCTCGACGAGCCCGCGCTGCCCGCCGTCCTGGCCGGGTCGGTGAAGACCGCCAGCGGCTTCCAGCGGCTGCGCGCCGTCGACCGGCAGGTCGCCGAGGAGGTGCTGCGCGAGGTGGTCCGGAACCTCGACGCGCCCGTGGTGGTGCACAGCTGCGCCCCGGACGTCCCGGTCCCGCTGCTGCGCCGGGCCGGCGTCGCCGGGATCTCGCTCGACTTCTCCCTCCTCACCGAGCGCCAGGACGACGATCTCGGCGAGGCCGTGGAGGGCGGCACGATGATCCTCGCTGGTGTCGTCCCCGCCGTTGACCAGGCGGTGTCCGACCCTGCCGGTAGTGTCCAGGGTGTCAGGACCTTGTGGCGCAGGCTCGGGTTCGCCCCGGAGCTGCTGGGCCGCCGCGTGCTGGTGACGCCGACCTGCGGGCTGGCCGGGGCCTCCCCGGCGTACGCGCGCAGGGCGCTGTCGTCCGCGGTACGGGCGGCGCAGAGCCTGGTGGACAACCCGGAATGAGAATGCAGGAGGGCTTGCGGTGACGGCTGTCGAGGGCTGGGAGGACGTCCCGGCGGAGGTGCGCGGGCGGCACGCCGAGCTGGCGCAGGAGATCTCCGACCACCGGGCCCGGTACTACGAGCAGGACGCGCCGGTCGTCAGCGACGCCGAGTTCGACGCGCTGATGCGGGAGCTGGAGGGGATCGAGGCCGAGCACCCGGCCCTGGCCACGCCGGACTCCCCGACGCAGCGGGTCGGCGGCGCCCCCACCGCGCTGTTCGCCGAGGTCGAGCACCGCGAGCGGCTGCTCAGCCTGGACAACGCGATGGACGAGGACGAGCTGGCCGCCTGGGCCGAGCGGGTCGCCACCGAGCTGCACGGCATCGACTACCACTACCTGTGCGAGCTCAAGGTGGACGGCCTGGCCGTCAACCTCACGTACGAGAACGGCCAGTTGACGCAGGCGGCGACGCGCGGCGACGGCCGGGTCGGCGAGGACATCACCCCCAACGTCCGCACCATCAAGGAGATCCCGCACCAGCTCAAGGGCGACGACATCCCCGAGCTGGTGGAGATCCGCGGCGAGGTCTACTTCCCGACCGAGGCCTTCGACGCGCTCAACGCCTCCTTCGCGGAGGAGAACGAGCGCCGCCGGCAGGAGAACGAGGAGCGCGCCAAGGAGGGCAAGCGGCCCCGGGCGATGATCCGGCTGTTCATGAACCCCCGCAACGCCGCCGCCGGTTCGCTGCGCCAGAAGGACCCGCACGTCACCGCCTCCCGCCCGCTGCACATGGTGGTGCACGGCATCGGCGCCCGGGTCGGCTTCGACATCGACAACCAGTCGCACGCCTACCGGCTGCTGCACGACTGGGGCCTGCCCACCGCCCGCCACAACAAGGTGGTGAAGACGCTCGCCGAGGTGCGGGCCTTCATCGCGCACTTCGGCGAGCAGCGGCACTCGGTCGAGCACGAGATCGACGGCGTCGTGGTGAAGGTGGACGAGATCGCCCTCCAGGGCCGGCTCGGCGCCACCTCCAAGTCCCCGCGCTGGGCGATCGCCTGGAAGTACCCGCCGGAGGAGGTCACCGGCAAGCTGGCCGAGATCAAGGTCGGCATCGGGCGCACCGGCCGGGCCACCCCGTACGCGGTGCTGGCCGAGCCGGTGAAGGTGGCCGGTTCGATGGTGCAGTACGCGACGCTGCACAACCAGGACGTGGTCAAGGCCAAGGACGTGCTGCTCGGCGACACGATCGTGCTGCGCAAGGCCGGCGACGTCATCCCGGAGATCCTCGGCCCGGTCTACGACCTGCGGGACGGCACCGAGCGGGCCTTCGTGATGCCCTCGCACTGCCCGGAGTGCGGCAGCGAGCTGCGGCCGATGTCCGAGGGGGACATCGACCTGCGCTGCCCGAACGCGGAGCACTGCCCGGCCCAGATCCGGGAGCGGATCGCCTTCCTCGGCGGGCGGTCCTCCCTGGACGTCGAGGGCCTCGGCTACGTCGCGGCCACCGCGCTGACCCAGCCGCTGGAGCCGGCCGAGGCGCCGGTGCGGAACGAGGCGGACATCTTCCGGCTGACGCCGGAGAAGCTGCTGCCGATCAAGGTGCTGGTCCGGGACCCGAAGACCGGCATGCCGAAGCTGGACGACCGGACGGGCAAGGAGAAGGAGGTCTTCTTCTTCGCCACCACCAAGGGCGAGCCGAAGAAGTCGCTCCAGGCCCTGATCGACAACCTGGAGGCGGCGAAGACGCGGCCGCTCTGGAGGTTCGTCAACGGCCTGTCGATCCGGCACGTCGGCCCGGTCGCCGCGCAGGCGCTGGCCAGGGAGTTCCGCGACCTGGAGAAGATCTTCGAGGCGAGCGAGGAGCAGCTGGCGGCCGTCGAGGGGGTCGGCCCGATCATCGCCCGCTCGATCAGGGAGTGGCACGCGGAGCCGTGGCACCAGCGGATCCTGGAGAACTGGAAGGCGGACGGCGTCCGCTTCACCGAGGAGTTCGCGGACGAGGAGGAGGCGGAGCGCCCGCTGGAGGGCCTGACCGTCGTGGTGACCGGCACTCTGGCCGGCCACACCCGGGACGGCGCCAAGGAGGCGCTGACCTCGCGCGGAGCGAAGGTGACCGGTTCGGTTTCGAAAAAGACCGATTTTGTGGTCGCTGGTGACAACCCTGGGTCCAAGTACGACAAGGCTGTTCAGCTCGGCCTGCCGGTCCTGGACGACGCCGGGTTCGCCGTCCTTCTCACTGACGGGCCGTCCGCCGCCCGCGCCCACCTGGGACTTCCGGAGCCGGAGGAGGCCGGGGAGGCGAAGGAGCAGCCGGTCGAGGACTGACCCGGAGCGGACCCGAGCGGTCCGTGACCGGATCGGTGTTGTTATCGTCCTGATGCAACGTCACCGGGTGCCGCAGAGTGAAAGCGGGCATTGTGTCACTGTGCGGCACCCGAGAGCGGTGGCGCGTTTCCGGTTGTCCGAAAGTCTGCCCACCGGGTGGACACCGGCTTACCCTGGAGCGCAACAGAGTGTCAGCAGGGGTGGGGGCACCGGCTGGGCCGGTGCTCCTCGGGGTCGCTCCATGCCCGGCAGCTGTCGGTACCGGCACGGTGCCTCACCGTAAGGCGGCCTGACGGGGCGGGCCCGACGGAGGACAGGGCTTATGGATCGTACGACCGGCGGTGCGCCCACACGCCCGCCGCAGGGGGTGGCGGGTGCGGTCCTGCTGCTCGGCGTGCTGCTGGCCGGAGCCGCGCCGCTCATCCCGCTGGCCGTCCTGGTCTACCGGTACGAACCCGAGTTGCTGCCGCTGTTCGCGGTGCCCCTGGCGGTGCTGGTGGCGGCCTGGCGGATCGCCCGGGACCGCGCCCGCGACCAGCTGACCGACCCGCTGACGGACCTGCCCAACCGTCAGGCCCTGCTGCTGGCCGCCCAGGAGGCGATCGCGGAGTGCGAGGAGGGCTACAGCGTCGGTCTCATCCTGCTTGACCTCGATCGCTTCCGATCACTCAACGACACACTCGGTCATACGGCCGGTGACCGGCTGCTGGTTCACATCGCCCGCCGGCTGCACCGCGCCCTGCGCTCCGGCGGCCCGGCCGGCAGCGCCACCCGGGAGTCCATCGACGACGTCTTCGCCGGCCTGCCCCGGCACTACCGCCGCGGCCGCCCGATGGTGGCCCGGATGGGCGGCGACGAGTTCGCCGTCCTGCTGCCCGGCATCAACTGCCCGGACAGCCTGGAGCGGGTCGCCAAGGCGCTGATCGCCGAACTGGCCGCCCCGATCCGGCTGGACGGGCTGCTGCTGGTCCTGGAGGCCAGCGGCGGCGTCTGCGTCTACCCCCAGCACGCCCAGGACGCCGAGGCCCTGCTGCGCCGGGCCGACGTCGCGATGGGCCACGCCCAGCGCGGATGCAGCGGCGTCGCCCAGTACGACGAGACCCAGGACGCCGACACGCCGTACCGGATCGGGCTGCTGGGGGACCTGCGCCGGGCGCTGGAGACCGGCGAGGTGCAGCTGCACTACCAGCCGAAGGTGGCCTTCGACGGCCGGGTGGTCGGCCTGGAGGCGCTGCTGCGCTGGGAGCGGCCCGGCCAGGGGAAGGTCTCGCCGGACGAGTTCGTCGGGCTCGCCGAGTCCAGCGGCCTGATGCCCCGGCTCACCGACTACGTGCTGGAGGCGGCCGTCGGCCAGCTCGCGTACTGGCGCGACCAGGGCCTCCAGGTGCAGGTCGCGGTCAACGTCTCGCCGCGCGACGTGCTCAACCCCGGCTTCGCCCAGCGGGTCGCCGGCCACCTCGTGCGCCACCAGGTGCCGGCCCACGCGCTCCAGCTGGAGATCACCGAGCGGCTGCTGCTGGACGACTCCCGGCGGGCCGCCGACACCCTGGCCGAGCTGCGCGGCTACGGGGTCGGGATGTCCCTGGACGACTTCGGCACCGGGCACTCCTCGCTGGTGCGGCTGCGCAGCCTGCCGGTCGGCGAGCTGAAGATCGACCGCTCCTTCGTCTCCCGGATGGTCGCCGACGACCACGACGCGGCGGTGGTCCGCTGCTCGGTGGAGCTCGCCCACTCGCTGGGCCTGACCGTGGTCGCCGAGGGCGTCGAGGACGACGAGACCTGGGAGCGGCTGCACTGCATGGGCGTGGACGCCGTCCAGGGCTGGCTGGTGTCGGCCGCGCTGCCGGCCGAGCAGGCCACCGCCTGGCTGCGGGTGCACCGCACCGGCGCCCCGCCGGTGGAGCGGTGCGGCGTGCCGCCCCAGCTGCACGCGGGCTTCCAGCCGGCCCAGAGCGCCAGGCCGGTCGCCCAGGCGGCCAGGCCGCCGGCGCTGCCGCCGACGCTCCCGCCGGTGCGGCCGCCGGCCATCCCGCCCACGCTGCCGCCGGTGGCCCAGGTGGTGCAGGCCGCGCACCGGGAGATCAAGCCGCAGGGCTGGGCCCGCCCCCGGCCGCAGTAGCCCGCCGGACGCCGCGCCGCGGTTCCCGGTGGTCCGCGGGACGCCGCGGCGCGGCCCCCGGGAGGGCCGGTGACGGGCGCCGCGGCTCACTCGTTGGCCGGGGCGGGGGACGGGCCCCATAGGATGGGGTCCAAAGACCATGAGGACGGAGCGCCGAACCCGGCTGCTCCTGCCCGGGCCCGGCACCGCTCGCAAGGCACCGTCGGGCCTCACCAGAACTCACCCTGAGGATCGCTGCATGCCTGGCATCACGCGCGAGGAGGTCGCCCACCTCGCCCGGCTGTCGCGTCTTGAGCTGAAGCCCGAAGAGCTGGACCACTTCGCCGAGCAGCTCGACGTGATCATCGGCGCGGTCGCCCGCGTTTCCGAGGTCGCCGGACAGGACGTCCCGCCGACCTCCCACCCGCTGCCGCTGACCAACGTCATGCGTGCGGACGAGGTGCGGCCGTCGCTCACCCCGGAGCAGGCGCTGTCCGGCGCCCCCGCCGCCGAGGAGCAGCGTTTCCGTGTGCCGCAGATCCTCGGGGAGGACTGACCGAGATGACCGAGCTGATTCGCTACACCGCGGCCGAGACCGCGAGCGCCGTCGCCAAGGGTGAGGTGTCGGCCGTCGAGGTCGCGCAGGCGCACCTGGACCGCATCGCCGCCGTCGACGAGAAGGTCAACGCCTTCCTGCACGTCGACACCGAGGGCGCGCTGGCCGCGGCCAAGGCCGTCGACGACAAGCGCGCCAAGGGCGAGGAGCTGGGCCCGCTGGCCGGCGTCCCGCTCGCGCTCAAGGACGTCTTCACCACCAAGGGCATCCCGACCACCTGTGGCTCGAAGATGCTCGAGGGCTGGATCCCGCCGTACGACGCCACGCTGACCAGCCGTCTCAAGGACGCCGGCGTGGTCATCCTCGGCAAGACCAACATGGACGAGTTCGCGATGGGCTCCTCCACCGAGAACTCCGCGTACGGCGTGACCGGCAACCCGTGGGACCTCTCCCGCATCCCCGGCGGCTCCGGCGGCGGTTCGGCCGCCGCGCTGGCCGCCTTCGAGGCCCCGCTGGCGATCGGCACCGACACCGGCGGCTCGATCCGCCAGCCCGGCGCCGTCACCGGCACCGTCGGCGTCAAGCCGACCTACGGCTCGGTGTCCCGCTACGGCCTGGTCGCCTTCTCCAGCAGCCTGGACCAGGGCGGTCCGTGCGCCCGCACCGTGCTGGACGCGGCCCTGCTGCACGAGGCCATCGCCGGGCACGACCCGCTGGACTCCACCTCGATCGACGCGCCCGTCCCGGCCGTGGTCGAGGCCGCGAGGATGCGCGACATCCGCGGCATGCGGATCGGCGTGGTCAAGGAGTTCGCCGGCGAGGGCTACCAGGCCGGCGTGATGCAGCGCTTCAACGAGTCGGTGGAGCTGCTGCGCGAGCTGGGCGCCGAGGTCGTCGAGGTCTCCTGCCCGTCCTTCACCCTGGCGCTGCCGGCGTACTACCTGATCGCGCCGAGCGAGTGCTCCTCCAACCTGGCCCGCTTCGACGCGATGCGCTACGGCCTGCGGGTCGGCGACGACGGCTCGCGCTCGGCCGAGGAGGTCACCGCCCTGACCCGCGAGGCCGGCTTCGGCGACGAGGTCAAGCGCCGCATCATCCTGGGCACCTACGCGCTGTCCTCGGGCTACTACGACGCCTACTACGGCTCGGCCCAGAAGGTCCGCACGCTCATCTCGCGCGACTTCGACGCGGCCTTCGCGGGCGTGGACGTCCTGGTCTCGCCGACCACGCCGACCACCGCCTTCCCGATCGGCGAGCGCGCCGACGACCCGATGGCGATGTACCTGGCCGACCTGTGCACGATTCCGTCGAACCTGGCGGGCAACGCGGCCATGTCGCTGCCGGTGGGCCTGGCGCCGGAGGACAATCTCCCGGTCGGCCTCCAGATCATCGCACCCGCGATGGCGGACGACCGCCTGTACCGCGTGGGCGGCGCCGTCGAGGCCGCACTCAACGACAAGTGGGGGCACACCCTGCTGGAGGAGGCACCGGCACTGTGAGCAAGATCGAGAAGGCCAAGGCCCAGTCCGCTTCGCTCAAGGGGTGGAAGCACAGCAAGCCCGGCCTGTGGCTGTCCATCGGCACCAGCGCGTTCGGCGCGATCTCCGTCGCCAAGGACGTCCGCAAGGCCCGCGAGGAGAGCGACACCCTCAAGCTGGTGAACGCCCTGGTCGGCGCGGCCGCGCTGATCACCGGCACGGCCCTGCTGGTGCGGGAGCTGCGTCAGCTGGGCTCCGACGACGTGCTGCTGGGCTGAGCGCCCCGGGCGTGTCCCGCGGGTTGCGTCGCGCACCCGGCAAGGACCCGCGAGACACGCCCCAGCCCGGCCCCGCGCGAGCGGCGGCCGGGCCCGTACCTCCCACAGTCTTTTGAACGAAGGGACGCTGTGAGCGTCATGAACCTGGTCTCCTACGAGGACGCTCTCGCGTCGTACGACCCGGTGATGGGCCTTGAGGTCCACGTCGAGCTGGGCACCAAGACCAAGATGTTCTGCGGTTGCTCGACCGAGCTGGGTGCCGAGCCGAACAGCCAGACCTGCCCGACCTGCCTGGGCCTGCCGGGCTCGCTGCCGGTGGTCAACGCGGTGGGCGTGGAGTCGGCCGTCAAGATCGGCCTGGCGCTGAACTGCGAGATCGCCGAGTGGTGCCGGTTCGCGCGGAAGAACTACTTCTACCCGGACATGCCCAAGAACTTCCAGACCTCGCAGTACGACGAGCCGATCGCCTTCAACGGCTACCTCGACGTGCAGCTGGAGGACGGCTCGACCTTCCGGGTGGAGATCGAGCGCGCCCACATGGAGGAGGACACCGGCAAGTCCAGCCACGTCGGCGGGGCCACCGGCCGCATCCACGGCGCCACCCACTCGCTGCTCGACTACAACCGGGCCGGCATCCCGCTGATCGAGATCGTCACCAAGCCGATCGTCGGCGCCGGCGAGCGCGCCCCCGAGGTCGCCAAGGCGTACGTCGCCGAGCTGCGCGAGGTGATCCGTTCGCTCGGCGTCTCCGAGGCCCGGATGGACAAGGGCCAGATGCGCTGCGACGTCAACCTGTCGCTGCGCCCGAACGGCACCGAGACCTTCGGCACCCGCTCGGAGACCAAGAACGTCAACTCGCTGCGCAGCGTGGAGCGGGCCGCCCGGTTCGAGATCCAGCGGCACGCCACCGTGCTGACCGACGGCGGCACCATCGTCCAGGAGACCCGCCACTTCCACGAGGAGAACGGCAGCACCACCTCGGGCCGGATCAAGGACAACGCCGAGGACTACCGCTACTTCCCCGAGCCGGACCTGGTGCCGGTGGCCCCCGCCCGCGCGTGGGTCGAGGAGCTGCGGGCCGCCCTGCCCGAGCTGCCGCGGGTGCGCCGCGCCCGGCTGCAGGCCGAGTGGGGCCTGTCCGACAAGGACATGCAGTCGGTGCTCAACGCCGGTGCGGTGGGGCCGATCCAGGAGACCATCGCGGCCGGCGCCCCGGCCGACCAGGCCCGCAAGTGGTGGATGGGCGAGCTGGCCCGTCGCGCCAACGAGACCGGCACCGAGCTGAGCGAGCAGCCGATCACCCCGGTGCAGGTCGCCCGGGTCGCCGCGCTGGTCGCCGAGGGCAAGCTCAACGACAAGCTGGCCCGCCAGGTCATCGAGGGCGTGCTGGCCGGCGAGGGCGAGCCGGACGAGATCGTCGAGAAGCGCGGCCTGGCCGTGGTCTCGGACGACTCCGCGCTGGGTGCCGCCGTCGACCAGGCCATCGCCGAGAACGAGGCGATCGCCGCCAAGATCCGCGACGGCAAGGTCCAGGCCGTGGGCGCGCTGGTCGGTGCGGTCATGAAGGCCACCCGGGGCCAGGCCGACGCCGCCCGGGTCAAGGATCTGATCCTTGAGAAGCTGGCTTCCTAAGGCAACTAAGGCATCTAAGGCCCTCTAAGTAAGGCCTAAGGCCCCATCTCACCTATGTATCTAGGTGGGATGGGGCCTTAAACCTTTTCCGGCGCCCGATCTAAGGCATCCGGGCCCCGGAAGATGGGGCACGCTCCCGATGCGGCACCCCCCACTGGCGGAGGAAGCTCTTACTCGTCAGGGAAACAGCGCAGCACGGCGAAGCCCACAGGGGGAACCGGAAATGATCGAGTACCAGACCTTCCAGCAACAGGCCCACGAGCTCGTGGCCCGCGCCGAGCACGAGCGCCTGGTGCGCGAGGCCAAGGAGGCCCGCCGACTGCGGCAGCGCCCGGTGGCCGCCCGCTTCCAGCGGCGCCCCGTGCGTCGGCCCGAATGCTGACGGTGCGGCACCACGACGGTGCCGAAGGAGCTCCGGAGGGGGAGACGCTGCGAGTGAGCGTCTCCCCCTCCGGGCGTTCGGGCCCTTCGACCCGTTCGCCAGGGGAGATAACCCCTCGGCCGGGCCCCACCGGCTATGGCATGCTCGCCTCCATGCAGCAGACATCGGTCAGCCCCGTCTTCGTCGGCCGCGGCAGCGAGATCACCGAGCTGACCGACGCGCTGCGCCGCGCGGGCACCGGAAGCCCGCAGGCCGTGCTGATCGGCGGCGAGGCGGGGGTCGGCAAGACCCGGCTGCTGGAGGAGTTCCTGGAGCGGGCGGCCGCCCGGGGCGCGGTCACCTCGCTCGGCAGCTGTCTGGAGGTCGGCGCCGAGGGACTGCCGTACGCGCCGCTGGCCGCCGCCCTGCGCAGACTGCACCGCTCCCTGGGCGCCGAGCTGGAGGCCGCCGCGGCCGGCAGCGAGGGGCACCTGGCCCGGCTGCTCTCCGAGTTCGGCGAGGTGGACGGCGAGCCCAACGACGAGTACAGCCGGGCCCGGCTGTTCGAGCACACCGCGAGGCTGTTCGAACGGCTCGGCGCGGAGCGTACCCTCGTCCTCGCCGTCGAGGACCTCCACTGGTCCGACCGCTCCACCCGCGAGCTGCTCGCCTTCCTGGTGCGCACCCTGCACCGGTCCCGGGTGCTGCTGGTCGCCACCTACCGCACCGACGACCTGCACCGCCGGCACCCGCTGCGCCCCTTCCTGGCCGAGCTCGAACGGCTGCGCACCGTCCAGCGGCTGGAGCTGGCCCGGTTCGACCGCCGCGAGGTGGCCGCCCAGCTGGCCGGCATCCTCGGCACCACCGCCCCCGACCGCCAGCTGGTGGACCGCATCCACCGCCGCTCGGAGGGGAACCCGTTCTTCGTCGAGGAGCTGGCCACCGCCTTCGAGGACGGCTGCGGCGCCGGGCTGACCGACTCGCTGCGGGACATCCTGCTGGTGCGGGTCGAGGGCCTGGACGAGGAGGCCCAGCGGGTGGTGCGGATCGCCGCCGAGGGCGGCTCGCACGTCGAACACGCCCTGCTGGCCGCCGTCCTGGACGACGACGAGGAGGCGCTGATCGAGGCGCTGAGGGCGGCCGTCGGCGCCAACATCCTGCGCCCGGACAGCGAGGGCGAGGGCTACCGGTTCCGTCACGCGCTGGTCCGCGAGGCGGTCTCGGACGACCTGCTGCCCGGCGAACGGCACCGGATCAACCGCAAGTTCGCGCTCGCCGTGGAGGCCCAGCCGCAGCTCGTCCCGGGCGACGCGCTGGCCGCCCGGCTGGCCAACTACTGGTACCACGCGCACGATCCGGCCCGCGCCCTGCCGACGGCCCTGGACGCCGCCCGCGCGGCCCGCCGCCGCAACGCCTTCGCCGAGCAACTCGGCATGCTGGAACGGGCCCTGGAGCTGTGGGACCTGGTCTCCGAGGAAGTCCTGGCGCACACCCTGCGCCCCTACGACTGGGCCGAGACCTACCCGCCCGGCTCCTGCGACCACAACGCCGCGGACCCGGAGTGCGACCGGATCCAGCTGGTCGACGTGCTGGCCGAGGCGGTGGTCGCGGCCCGGCGCTGCGGCGACCGCGAGCGCGGCCTGAGCCTGGCCAAGCGCGGGCTGCGGCTGGTCGACGAGGCGGAGCACCCGGTGCGCGCGGCCTGGTTCCGGATCAACCGGGCCCGGATGCTGGGCAGCCTGCGCCGCTCCGGCGACGAGGCGGAGATCGCGCACGCGCTGCGGCTGGTGGAGCACCTGCCGCCGACCGCGGTCCAGGCCGAGGTGCTCGCCCTCGGCGCCGGGACGGCGATGCTCAAGAAGCCCACCCCCGAGGCGATCGAGCTGGCCGGGCGGGCGATCCGGATCGCCCAGGAGGTGGGCGCGCACTCGGTCGAGGTGCACGCCCGGATGACCCTCGGCGGCCTGCGCTACGACGTGCAGGGCGACGCCGAGGGCGGGCTGGCCGAGCTCGCCGGGGCGGTCGAACGGGCCCGCCGGCTGGGCGTGCCCGACCTCCTGCTGCGCGGCATCAACAACCTGGCCAGCATGCAGCGCGGGCTGGGGCGGCCGGAGGACGCCGTCCGGCTGGCCCGGGAGGGCCTGGAGTTCGCGGACGGCAACGGCCTGCTGCGCAACATCGGCACCATCCTGACCGGCAACCTGGTCGAGGCGCTGACCGACCTCGGGCGGGTCGGGGAGGCCGCCGAGGTGCTCGCCGGCTGGGAGCTGACCAGCCTGAGCGGCACCCACGCCGAGTTCCTGGACCGGATGCGCGGCGAACTCGCCCTGCTCAAGGGGGACCTGGCCACCGCGGCGACCATGCTGGCGCAGGCCCGGGCGGCCAACCGGGTCGGCCAGGTCCAGCACAGCGTGCCGATCAGCCGGCTGGCGGTGCGGCTCGCGGCGCTCGGCGGCCGGCCGCTGGAGGCCCGGGCCGAACTGCTCGCCGTGCTGGAGGAGGACGGCCGGCTCGGCCACGAGTCCGACGTCTACCCGCTGCTGGCCGAGGCCGCCGCGGTGGAGGCGGACAGCCGGGGCCTGCCGCAGGCCGAGGCGGGCCGGGCGGGGGCGCTGGCCGCGATCGCCGGGGCCGCCGCCGGGCTGCGGCCCCGGGCGCCGCTGCACCACGGCTGGGCCCGGCTGCTGGAGGCCGAACTGGCCCGCGCCGAGGGCGCGGACACCGCCCAGGCCTGGGCCGCCGCGGTCGAGGCGCTGCGGCCGACCGGCCTGCCGTACCCGCTGGCGCTCGCCCTGCTGCGGGCCGGCGAGGCCGAGGTGCAGGCCGGGCGCCGCGAGGCCGGTGCCGAACTGCTGCGCGAGGCGGCCGGACTGGCGGCCGTCCGGGACGACCGGCTGCTCGGCGGGCAGATCGCCGCGCTGGCCGAGCGGGCCGGGCTGAGCCTCGCCCCGGTCGAGCGGACGGCCACGGTGCCGGCCCCGGCCGCCGGGGACTCCTTCAACCTCACCCCCCGTGAGCGGGACGTGCTCCGACTCCTCGCGCGCGGCTGGACCAACCGGCAGATCGCCGAGGAGCTGTACATCTCTCCGAAGACCGCGAGCGTGCACGTCTCCAACATCCTCGGCAAGCTCGCCGTCGGCGGCCGCGGCGAGGCGGCCGCGCTGGCGCACCGGCTGCGACTGTTCCCGGACGACCTGGCCCCCTCGGGCCGCTGAACAGGCTCCCCATGGACCCGGACCGGCCCCGGCCGGCCCGGGTCCGTCGTTCGTCCGTCCTGGCACCGGTGTTCGGGCGCCGCCGCGTGCTCCCGTGCGCGCCGCGTGAGCCCCCACCCGCGCGCCGCCGCCAATCGGGCCGATCCGTAGGAATCAGGGGCATTTCCCCACCCTTTCGCCATTACTCTAAGTTGAGTGTGCGTGTCATTGAGTGACGGAATTGGTGTAGGGTCCATTTCGGGAGCATCGGTACGGTGCGGCGACCGGCAGGCCGTCCACCCCCTGGGCCACCGTCCTGACGGGGCGCCAGGCCACCGCGTACGTCCGACAGGTGCGCGGCCGGTGGCCCGTGGCCGGGGCGCGAGGCCCCGGGCCGGAGGGGGAGAGGCCGAGTGAGCTCCACCGAAACGGTGCTGCCCGGAACCGGACGGCCGGACGCACCGCACACCGACACGTCCGCCGTCGACGTGCCCGCACCCGCACCCGCCCGCCGGGGCGCGATGTGCCGGCTCAGAGCCAGCCGGGCCCTGCCCGGGTTCGTTCTGGGCGGGCTCTGCCTGGCCTACGCCGCGGGCGCCGCCGCCGGCTGGGGATCGCGCCAACTGTCCGTCTTCATGGGCGACTTCGGACTGGCGGCGGCGGCCCTGGCGGCCGCGCTGTCCTGTCTGGTGTACGGCTGCACGGTCGGCGGGCAGGCCCGCCCGGCCTGGCTGCTGTTCGGCCTCTCCTCGTTCATGGTCGCCTTCGGCAACGGCACCTGGGGCTGGTACGAGCTGGTCGTTCGCACCGAGCTGCCCCGGGACTCGCTCGCCGAGTACGCCTTCCTGCTCTTCGCCCCGCTCGCCATCACCGGCGTCCTGGTGCTCGCCCAGCACCCGCGCACGGCGGCCGGCTGGCTCTGCCTGCTGCTCGACGGCTGGCTGATCGCCGGCTCGCTGTTCACCCTCAGCTGGAGCCTGGCGCTCGGCCGGATCGCGGCCGGCGAGGACGGCTCACCGCTGCGCCTGGCCCTCAACCTGGCCTACCCGGTGCTGGACATCCTGCTGGTCAGCCTGGTGGTCGGGCTGCGCTTCCGCGGCCGGGACGGCAACCGGGCGGCGGTGCACACGGCGATGGTGGCGCTCGCCGTCACCGTCACCTGCGACGCCCTGTTCACCTCCCCGCAGCTGCGCAGCAGCTACCACTCGGGCGAACTGCTGGACGCCGGCTGGTTCGCCGGCAGCCTGCTGCTGGCCTGGGCGCCGTGGTCGCCGCGCTGGCGCCGTCCGGTGCGCGAGCACCCCTCGGCCGGCGGCCTGCCGCACCGCCGGGTGGCCACCACCTTCAGCGCGCTGACCCCGTACGCGGCCGCCGCGGTCTGCACCGCCGGCATCCTCTACAACGCGCTCGGCGGACGGGAGTTGGACCGCGTGGTGGCCGCGGCGGCCTGCACCGTCGGGCTGGCGCTGATCCTGCGGCAGGGCGTGATGCTCCTGGACAACCTGTCGCTGGCCCAGGAACTCGCCCACAAGGAGGCGCACTTCCGCTCCCTGGTGCAGGGCTCCAGCGACGTCATCATGATCGCCGGCGCCAACGGCGTGCTCTCCTACGTCTCCCCGGCCGCGCTCGGCGTCTACGGGCGGGACCCGGAGGAACTGGTCGGCGGCAACCTGCTGGACCTGGTCCACCCCGAGGACGTCGGCCGGGTGCTCTCCGAGGTCCGCCGCTACCTCGCCAGGGTCCGGCTCACCACCCACCGCAGCCCCGGCACCGCCGTACCCTCCGCCCGGGTCGAGTGCCGGATCAGCTCCGGCGCCGGCGAGTGGCTGCACGTCGAGTCCACCGTCAGCAGACACCGCGACGGCCTGCTGCTCAACAGCCGGGACGTCACCGAACGCGTCATGCTCCAGGCCCAGTTGCAGCACAACGCCTTCCACGACCCGCTCACCGACCTGCCCAACCGGGCGCTGTTCACCCAGCGGCTGCGGTCCGCCCTCGGCTCCCGCGGCCAGCAGGGCGGGACGGGCGCCGGGATCGCGGTGCTCTTCCTCGACCTGGACGGCTTCAAGGCGGTCAACGACACCGCCGGGCACCAGGTCGGCGACGAACTGCTGGTGCAGGCCGCCCGCCGGCTGCAGAGCGCCGTGCGCTGCGGGGACACCGTCGCCCGGTTCGGCGGCGACGAGTTCGCCGCGCTGGTCTGCGGCCCGCTCGGCCGCCTCCAGGTCCAGGAGCTGGCCGAGCGGCTGCGCCTCGCGGTCTCCGAGCCGTACTGGATCGGCGGCGCCGAACTCAGCGTCGCCGCCAGCATCGGCATCGCCTTCGGCACCCCCGAGCGCGGCCCGGCGGCCGACCCCAGAGCCGCCGCCGACGAGCTGATGCGCAACGCCGACCTCGCGATGTACCGGGCCAAGTCCGAGGGCAAGGGCCGGGTGGTGCTCTACACCCCCGCGATGCGGGCCGACCTGGAACGCCGCACCGAACTGGAGGAACGGCTTCGACTGGCCGTCCGGGAGGGCGGCTTCACGCTGCTCCACCAGCCGGTGGTGGACCTGCGCAGCGGCGCGGTGACCGGCGTCGAGGCACAGGCCCGCTGGCGCTCGGTGGGCGGCCTGCTGCTCACCCCGGCCGAGTTCCTGCGCTCGGCCGAGCACGGCGACGCGGCCACCCGGTTCTCCCGCTGGCTGGTCCTGGAGGCGGTCAGCGCGGCCGTCGAGCGGCGCGGCCTGCCGGGCAGGGGCCGCGGCACGCCGGAGCCCGTCCCGGTGGCCGTCCGGCTCACCGTGGAGCGGCTCTGCTCGCCCGGCCTGTACGAGACGGTGGCCGCGGCGCTGCGCGACAGCGGGCTGCCGGCCGACGAACTGGTGATCGAGGTGGCCCGGATGGGCCCGGACTCGCTCGCCGACGAACTCGGCCGCCGGCTCACCGCCCTGCGCGGGCTGGGCGTCTCCACCTGGCTGGCCGGGTACGGCGCCGGCGGCGGCTCGCTCGGCGCCCTCGCCCGGCTGCCGCTGGACGGGCTCAAGCTGGACCGCACGCTCGTCCAGGACCTCGGCGAGTCCCCGCTCAGCCGCACCCTCGCCGGGCACGCGCTGCGGCTCGGCCGCGACCTCGGGATGGCCACCGCCGCCGAGGGGGTGGACCTGCCCCGCCAGGTCGTCGCGCTGCGGGAGCTGGGCTGCGGTCAGGCCCAGGGCTCGGCCTTCGCCCCGCCGCTCGACGAGCCCCGGCTGCGCCGGGCGCTGGCCCGCCGCGGCTACCCGCTGCCGGCCCCGGCGGGCCCGCCGCCCGACCCCGCGGGCCCGTTCCCGGCCCGCCGCCCGTACCCGCCCGCCGCCGACGACACCCGGACGAGTGGCCGGACGAACGGTCGGACGGACGCCGCGCCGGGACGTGGCGCACATCACCACGGCGGCCCTGACCTGCCCGAACACCGTGCCGTTACTGGTCCGTCGGGAGGTCCGCATGGCGAGACGGTCATCCCGCCTGCTTGACACGCCGCCCCGCACGGGAGGAAGGTCGTTGCCATGCGCACCCGAATTCTCGTACTTGGCGGGCGCGTCGGCTGAGTGGGCTCGTACGCCCTGCTCGTGACAGACCGACGCGCCACCCCTCGCATGCCCTTGGGCACGAGGGGTTTTTTGTTGCACTGACGCTGTTCCACCTCCGCAAGACCCCTGGCCTCGGCCGCCCGAGCAGGTCCGATTTGTCGGATCGAGCGGGACGATTGAGGCAGAGCCGGCGCTCGCCCCGGACCGGGACCCCACCCTCGCAGCACCGGGGCCCGCAGCACCGGGTCGGCAAAACCCGAGAAGAGACAGGCAGATGACCGAGCACGCCGCATCCCCCCGCCGCGGGGACAACCCGGCCGCCAACGCTCCCGCTCCCCAGCACGTCGTCGAGACCATGACCGGCGCCCAGTCGCTCATCCGCTCGCTGGAGGCCGTGGGCGCGGACACCGTCTTCGGCATTCCGGGCGGGGCCATCCTTCCCGCGTACGACCCCCTGATGGACTCCGTCAAGGTGCGCCACATCCTGGTCCGGCACGAGCAGGGCGCCGGTCACGCCGCCACCGGTTACGCCCAGGCCACCGGCCGGGTCGGGGTCTGCATGGCGACCTCCGGCCCCGGTGCGACCAACCTGGTCACCCCGATCGCCGACGCGTACATGGACTCCGTGCCGATCGTCGCGATCACCGGCCAGGTCTCCTCCAAGGCGATCGGCACCGACGCCTTCCAGGAGGCGGACATCTGCGGCATCACGATGCCGATCACCAAGCACAACTACCTGGTCACCGACCCGGCCGAGATCCCCCGGGTGATCGCCGAGGCCTTCCACATCGCCGCCACCGGCCGCCCCGGCCCGGTCCTGGTCGACATCGCCAAGGACGCGCTCCAGGCGACCACCACCTTCCGCTGGCCGGTCGAGACCGCCCTGCCCGGCTACCGCCCGGTGACCAAGCCGCACGCCAAGCAGATCCGCGAGGCCGCGAAGATGCTGGTCGGCGCCAAGCGCCCGGTGTTGTACGTCGGCGGCGGCGTCATCAAGGCGCAGGCCACCGCCGAGCTGCGGATCCTCGCCGAGCTGACCGGCGCCCCGGTCGTCACCACCCTGATGGCGCTCGGCGCCTTCCCGGACAGCCACCCCCAGCACCTGGGCATGCCCGGCATGCACGGCTCCGTCCCGGCCGTCACCGCGCTCCAGAAGTCGGACCTGCTGTTCACCCTCGGCGCCCGCTTCGACGACCGCGTCACCGGCAAGCTCGACGGCTTCGCCCCCAACGCCAAGGTCGTCCACGCCGACATCGACCCGGCCGAGATCGGCAAGAACCGCCCGGCGGACGTGCCGATCGTCGGCGACGCCCGCGAGGTGCTCGCCGACCTGATCGTCGCCGTCCAGGCCGAGTTCGACGCCGGCCACAAGGGCGACTACACGGAGTGGTGGGAGCGGCTCGACGAGTGGAAGAAGACCTACCCGCTCGGCTACGAGCCGGCCCCGAACGGGCAGCTCTCGCCGCAGCAGGTCATCGAGCGGATCGGCCGGACGGTCGGCCCCGACGCCATCTACGCCGCGGGCGTGGGCCAGCACCAGATGTGGAGCTCGCAGTTCATCCGCTTCGAGAAGCCGGGCACCTGGCTCAACTCGGGCGGCGCCGGGACGATGGGCTACGCCGTCCCCGCGGCGATGGGCGCCAAGGCCGGCCGCCCGGAGAGCGCGGTCTGGGCCATCGACGGCGACGGCTGCTTCCAGATGACCAACCAGGAACTGGTCACCTGCGCCCTGAACGACATCCCGATCAAGGTCGCGGTCATCAACAACGGCTCGCTGGGCATGGTCCGGCAGTGGCAGACGCTGTTCTACAACCAGCGCTACTCCAACACCGTGCTGCACTCCGGCCCCGGCCACGACGGCATCGAGCCGCCGGCCCAGGGCACCCGGATCCCCGACTTCGTCATGCTGTCCGAGGCGATGGGCTGCGTCGGCCTGCGCTGCGAGCGCCCCGAGGACCTCGACGCCGTCATCAAGCAGGCGATGGAGATCAACGACCGCCCGGTGGTCATCGACTTCATCGTCCACCAGGACGCCATGGTCTGGCCGATGGTCGCGGCCGGCACCAGCAACGACGAGATCCAGTTCGCCAAGGGCGTGCGCCCCGACTTCGGCGACGACCTCGACTGACCGCCCCTCCTTCCAGAACGACTGAGGAACCCCATGTCCAAGCACACCCTCTCCGTCCTGGTCGAGAACAAGCCCGGCGTGCTCGCCCGCATCGCCGCCCTGTTCTCCCGGCGGGGCTTCAACATCGACTCCCTCGCCGTCGGCTCGACCGAGCATCCGGACGTGTCCCGGATGACGATCGTGGTCAACGTCGAGGACCTCCCGCTGGAACAGGTCACCAAGCAGCTCAACAAGCTCGTGAACGTGATAAAGATCGTCGAACTCGACCAGTCCGCTGCGATCCAGCGGGAACTGGTCCTGGTGAAGGTCCGCGCCGACAACGAGACCCGGTCGCAGATCGTCGAGATCGTCCAGCTGTTCCGTGCCAAGACCGTCGACGTGTCGCCCGAAGCGGTGACCATCGAGGCCACCGGCAGTTCGGACAAGCTGGAGGCCATGCTCCGGATGCTGGAGCCTTACGGCATCAAGGAGTTGGTCCAGTCCGGCCTGGTCGCCATCGGCCGCGGCGCGCGCTCCATCACGGACCGCTCGCTGCGCGCCCTGGACCGCAGCGCGTAAACCGCGCGAGACCGCGTCTCAACCCTCGAAGCAAAGACCCGCACCCAGCCGGAAACGCATACGGTGAATACCGCGTACCCGGCAACCACCACGCAAGGAGATGTGCCCCCGTGGCCGAGCTGTTCTACGAAGACGACGCCGACCTGTCCATCATCCAGGGCCGCAAGGTCGCGGTCATCGGCTACGGCAGCCAGGGCCACGCCCACGCGCTGTCGCTGCGCGACTCCGGCGCCGACGTCCGGGTCGGCCTGAAGCCGGAGTCCAAGTCCCGTGCCAAGGCGGAGGAGGCCGGCCTGCGCGTCGTCACCCCGGCCGAGGCGGCGGCCGAGGCCGACGTCATCATGATCCTCGTCCCGGACCCGATCCAGGCCGACGTCTACGAGGCCGACATCGCCCCGCACCTGAAGGCCGGCGACGCCCTGTTCTTCGGCCACGGCCTGAACATCCGCTTCGGCTTCATCAAGCCCCCGGCGGACGTCGACGTCTGCATGGTCGCCCCGAAGGGCCCGGGCCACCTGGTCCGCCGCCAGTACGAGGAGGGCCGCGGCGTCCCCGCGATCGTCGCGGTCGAGCAGGACGCCTCGGGCAACGCCTTCGCCCTGGCGCTGTCGTACGCCAAGGGCCTGGGCGCCACCAAGGCCGGCGTCATCAAGACCACCTTCACCGAGGAGACCGAGACCGACCTGTTCGGTGAGCAGGCCGTCCTCTGCGGTGGCACCGCCGCCCTGGTGAAGGCCGGGTTCGAGACCCTGGTCGAGGCCGGCTACCAGCCGGAGATCGCCTACTTCGAGTGCCTGCACGAGCTGAAGCTGATCGTCGACCTGATGTACGAGGGCGGCCTGGAGAAGATGCGCTGGTCGGTCTCCGAGACCGCCGAGTGGGGCGACTACGTCACCGGCCCGCGGATCATCACCGACGCCACCAAGGCCGAGATGAAGAAGGTCCTCGCCGAGATCCAGGACGGCACCTTCGCCAACACCTGGATCGCCGAGTACAAGGCGGGTCTGCCCAAGTACAACGAGTACAAGAAGGCCGACGAGGACCACCTGCTGGAGACCACCGGCAAGAAGCTGCGCTCGCTGATGAGCTGGGTCAACGAGAAGGCCTGACCCCCTTCCGGGCCGTCCTCCGGGCCCGATTTTGTTACCACGTTGTACAAGTAGGCTGCTCTCGTCCGGGTGATTTCGCCGGACGGGAGCAGCCCGCTATCCAGCCCGTCGATACACTCCGAGTGCGCGTCAGGCCCACAGCGTCGTGCGTCTACCTACGCGGCATGCCACCTTCCCCCGCCCTCCACGCCACCTACGTGCCCGGGGGAACCGGACAGTTAAGGACCCACTGTCGTGAGCACTGTGACCTCCAGAAGCGCCGTCGTACTGATCGCCGAAGAGCTCTCGCCCGCCACCGTCGACGCCCTCGGCCCCGACTTCGAGATCCGCCACTGCAACGGCGCCGACCGCACCGAGCTGCTCACCGCGATCGCCGACGTGGACGCGATCCTGATCCGCTCCGCCACCAAGGTCGACGCCGAGGCGCTGGCCGCCGCCCGCAAGCTCAAGGTGGTCGCCCGGGCCGGCGTCGGCCTGGACAACGTGGACGTCGCCGCCGCCACCAAGGCCGGCGTGATGGTCGTCAACGCGCCGACCTCCAACATCGTCACCGCCGCCGAACTCGCCTGCGGCCTGCTGATCTCCGTCGCCCGCAACATCGCGCCGGCCAACGCCGCGCTCAAGCAGGGCGAGTGGAAGCGCAACAAGTACACCGGCGTCGAGCTGAGCGAGAAGACCCTCGGCGTCGTCGGCCTCGGCCGGATCGGCGTACTGGTCGCCCAGCGGATGTCCGCGTTCGGGATGAAGATCGTCGCGTACGACCCCTACATCCAGGCCGCCCGCGCCGCGCAGATGGGCGTCAAGCTGGTCACCCTGGAGGAGCTGCTGGAGGTCTCGGACTTCATCACCGTCCACCTCCCCAAGACCCCGGAGACCATCGGCCTGATCGGCGACGAGGCGCTGCACAAGGTCAAGCCGACCGTCCGCATCGTGAACGCCGCCCGCGGCGGCATCGTGGACGAGGACGCGCTGGCCGGCGCCCTGCGCGAGGGCCGGGTGGCCGGCGCCGGCCTGGACGTCTACGCCAAGGAGCCGTGCACCGACTCCCCGCTGTTCGCCTTCGACAACGTGGTCGCCACCCCGCACCTGGGCGCCTCCACCGACGAGGCGCAGGAGAAGGCCGGCATCGCGGTCGCCCGGTCGGTGCGCCTCGCGCTGGCCGGCGAGCTGGTGCCGGACGCGGTGAACGTCCAGGGCGGCGTGATCGCCGAGGACGTCCGCCCGGGCCTGCCGCTGGCCGAGAAGCTCGGCCGGATCTTCACCGCGCTGGCCGGCGAGGTGGCCGTCCGCCTCGACGTCGAGGTCCGCGGCGAGATCACCCAGCACGACGTGAAGGTGCTCGAACTGTCCGCGCTGAAGGGCGTGTTCGAGGACGTGGTGGCGGAGACGGTGTCCTACGTCAACGCCCCGCTGTTCGCCCAGGAGCGCGGCGTCGAGGTCCGCCTGACCACCTCCAGCGAGAGCCCCGAGCACCGCAACGTGATCACCGTCCGCGGCACGCTCGCGGGCGGCGAGGAGATCGCCATCTCCGGCACGCTGGCCGGCCCCAAGCTGACCCAGAAGATCGTCGGCGTGGACGCCTTCGACGTGGACGTGGCGCTCACCGACCACATGGCCTTCTTCAAGTACGAGGACCGCCCCGGCGTGGTCGGCGTGCTCGGCCGCCACCTCGGCGACGCGGGCATCAACATCGCCGGCATGCAGGTGGCCCGCGACGGCGGCAGCGCGCTGGCCTCCATCACCGTGGACACCGAGATCCCGCAGGAGGTGCTGTCGGCCATCGCCGCCGAGATCGGCGCCCACTTCGCGCGCTCGGTCGACCTGGGCTGACCCTCCCGGCTCCCCCAGGGCCCGGACCGCCGTTCGAACGGCGGTCCGGGCCCTGCTGCGTCCTCCCGGGTGACAGCCGTCTCAGATAGTAGGAAATCCAAGTATTCGTGCAGACACGGCCCGGGCCCGGCCGTACCGTGGAAGGGCCATACGGTGTGCCGCCCCTGTAGCCAGGGAGTGCGGCCCGTGTGCGCGTGCGCCTCCACGAGCGGGCGATCCCCGCTCCCGCGCTCCCTCTCCCCTCTTCGCGCTCGCCCTTCCGCAGCGCCGTTTCCAAGGAGCCCGGTATGTCGCCGACCGCCGACCGTCACGCCCGTCACGCCACTTCCGCCCCCGCCGCCACCCCCGTCCGCGCCCCGCGCCGGCGCCGGGCCGCCGAGCGGAACCCCTTCGCGGCCGCCGCCCTGCAGCGCTCGCTGGACCGCCGGGACAACGGCGGCGTGACCGGGCACCACTGAGCGGTTCCGCCGCCGGGGCCGGTCGGCCGGTGCGGTCGGGCGGCCGGTGCGGTCGGGCGGGGCGGGCCGGTCGGGTTGGTCGTCATTGGCGTTCATCCGCCGAATGGGCCGTTCGGGTCGGCAGAACGTCACCCAGTAGAGTGCAACCTCGTTCCGTCCGAGGGAAGTTGCTCGTCTCCGTCGGCGCGATCATCCTAATTTGGGGCCCTCGGAGGGGTGATCGACGTTCGCGTGGGCGGGCGTCAGCGACACGGAGTGCGGATCAGTCCCCCTGCCGGGGGAGAGGGCCCAGTGCGTCTGTCACCCGTCCGCCGACCCGCCGCCCGGATCGGCCTCACCCTGGCCCTGCTGGCCGGAAGTGCCGTCCTCGCCGCCACCCCGGCGGCCGGCGGCCCACCGACCGAGGGCTCACCGTCCGTCGGCCCACCGTCCGCGGGACCACCGTCCGCCGGACCACCGTCCCCCGGAGCGTCCGGGCCGGGCCGAACCGCGTCCGTCCTGCTCGAACTCACCACCGAGACGACCGGCTCCGCCTGGCGGCGCGCCGCCGACGGCGCCCGACGGGCCCAGCGCCCCCCGGAGGACGTCCGCCGGGAAGCGGCGCGGGCCGGAGCCGCCCAGCGGGCCCGGACCGGGGACGCGCTCGACCGGCTCGCCGGCGCCGTCCACCGGGCGGTGCCCGCCGCGCGCGAGCTCTACCGCACCCGCACCCTGCTCACCGGCCTCGCGGTCAGCGCGCCCGCCGACCGGGTGGCCGCGCTGCGGGCGCTGCCCGGCGTCCGGGCCGTCCACCCGATCGTCGCCAAGCGGCGCGACAACGCCCACTCCGTCCCGCTGACCGGCGCCCCGCAGGTCTGGGCCGGCGACCAGGTGGCCGGCACCGGGCAGGGCATGCGGATCGGGATCATCGACAGCGGCATCGACTACACCCACGCCGACTTCGGCGGTCCCGGCACCGAGGAGGCCTTCCGCTCGGTCGAACGCGGCCGGCCCGCGCCGCCCGCGCTGTTCCCCAACGCCAAGGTGGTCGGCGGCAAGGACCTGGTCGGCGACGACTACGACCCCGACCCGGCCTCCCCGCACCACCAGCCGGTGCCGCACCCCAGCGACAACCCGATCGACTGCGTGCGCAACGGGCACGGCACCCACGTGGCCGGCACCGCGGCCGGGTACGGCGTCACCACCGACGGCCGCCCGTACACCGGTCCGTACGGGCCCGGGCTGGACCCGGCCGGCTTCCGGATCGGCCCCGGCACCGCCCCCGGCGCCCAGCTGTACGCGATCCGGGTGTTCGGCTGCGACGGCTCCACCGACCGGGTCACCGAGGCACTCGACCTGGCCGCCGACCCCGACGGGGACGGCGACCTGAGCGACCGCCTGGACGTCGTCAACCTCTCGCTCGGCAGCCACTTCGGCAGCACCGACGACACCGACGCCCTGGCCGTCGACCGGCTCGCCGAGCTGGGCACCGTCGTGGTCGCGGCGGCGGGCAACGACGGCGACGTGTACGGCATCGGCGGCAGCCCCGGCACCGCCGCCCGGGCGCTCACCGTCGCCGCCTCGGTGCACGGGCACGCCGACGTGGACGGCATCACCGTGCTCGCCCCGGCCGCGCAGACCGGGGTCGTCCCGGCGCACTGGAGCGAGCGCTACGAAGGCTGGTCCACCGCCGACGTCAGCGGCGAACTCGCCCTGCCCGCCGACCAGCCGGACGGCTGCACCGAGTTCAGCGAGGCCGACCGGCAGCGGCTGAAGGGCCGGATCGCGCTGCTCGCCTGGCACACCCGGGAAGCCGACCGGGCCTGCAACTCCGGCCCGCGCGCCGACCACGCCGCCGACGCGGGCGCGATCGGCGCGCTGTACGCCGCGGACTCCGACCACCTGGCCGAGATCTCCGGCGACGACCGGATCCCGGCCGCGCTGCTGGCGCGCGCCGACGGCGACCGGCTGCGGCAGGCCGCGGCCGCCGGCCCGGTCCGGATCCGGCTCGCCGCTCCCGGCAACCCGCTGCACGGCTCGGTCGCGCAGGACCAGCCGGCCCGGGTCGACACCCTGACCGACTTCACCTCGCGCGGCATCGGCGTGCCGGGCGTGGTCAAGCCCGACCTGGCGGCCCCCGGCGAGAGCATCTGGTCCAGCCTGGTCGGCAGCGGCGCCGGGGGCCAGCGCGAGAGCGGCACCTCGATGGCCACCCCGCACGTGGCCGGGCTCGCCGCGCTGGTCCGCGCCGCGCACCCGGACTGGCCGGTCGAACAGGTCAAGGCCGCGCTGATGAACACCACCGTGGACACCTACCTCGGCGACGACCGCGGCGGGCCGGTCTACGGGCCCGAGCGCACCGGCGCCGGGCGGGTCCGGGTGGACCGGGCGGTCCGCACGCCCGCCGTCGCCTACGCGGCGGGGGAGGGCGCCGTGGAGGGCGTCGTCGGAGTCTCCTTCGGACCGGTCGAGGTCGGCGGGCCGACGGCGACCACCCGGGAGATCGAGGTGCGCAACACCTCGCACGCGCCGCTGGCCTACCGCACCTCGTACGCGGCCGCCACCCGACTGCCCGGCGCCACCTACCAGGTGACACCGGCCCGGGTGGACGTCCCGGCGGGCGGCACCGCCCGGGTGCGGGTGACGCTGTCCGTGCCGGGGGAGCTCGGGCGGGCGCCCGACCCGACCATCGACACCGTCCAGGGCGGCCGGGCCCGCGGCTACCGGGGCGAGCTCTCCGGCCGGGTGCTGCTCACACCCGTCGGGGACGACGCGCTGCCGCAGCTGCGGATCCCGGTGCTGGCCGCCCCGCGCCCGACCGGCGACCTCAGGGCGACGGCCACCGTGCGCACCGCCCGGGACGGCACCCTGGTCACCCTCGGCGGCCGCGCCGCGCCCGGCGAACAGCCCGGGCTGGTCAGCGCCTTCGCGCTCGGCGGCGAGGGCATCCGCTGGCCGGACTGCCCGCCCGGCGGCGGTGGCGCGGCCCTCGCGCCGGGTGCGGGCCTGCGGCCGAAGGGTACGAGGGCGGAGACGGACCCGGAACAGGAGGTCTGCGTCGAGCACCCCGGCGAGCGGGCCGCCGACCTGCGCGCGGCCGGTGCCGCCATCGACTCCGAACTGCTGTACGTGGGAGCGCAGTTGTGGGCGCCCGCGGCCACCCCGGTGGGGCTGTACGGGGTGCGGGTGGCGCTGGACACCGACGGGGACGGCAGCACCGACGTCGTCCTCAAGGCCGACCGGCTGCGCGGCAGCGACGTCCTGGTCTCCCGCGCCCTGGACGCCCGCACCGGGGCCGAGCTGGACGTCCAGCCGCTCAACGCCCACTGGGGAGACACCGACACCGCCCTGCTCGACAGCGACGTCCTGGTGCTGCCCGTCCGACTGAGCGCCCTGCCCGGCGTCGCGCCCGGACGCAGCACCGTCCGCTACGGCGTGTGGACCGGCTACGCCGGTGCCGGTACGCCGGACGCGGCCGAGGCCCTCTCCGCCATCGGGCTGGACGGCACCGCCCCGACCGTCCCGCTGGACGTGCTGCGGCCGGCGCTCACCGTACGGGCCGGCCTCACCGGCCCGGCCGCGCTGGTGGTCCCGGCCGGCCCGGGCACCGTCCTCGCCGTGCACCGGCCGCCGGGCGACACCACGCGGCTCCTCCTGCTGCACCACCTCAACCCGGCCGAACGGCGGGCCCAGGTCCTCGACCTGCGCTGACACCGAGACGCGAGGGGCGGCCCACCGGACCCCCGGCGGGCCGCCCCTCTCCCGTACCGGCGGGCCACGTCACCCTGAGCAGGCCCTGGGCGCCCCCGACGTCACACGCGCCCCCTCGAACGGGTGAGGTCCGAGGCGGATTTGCCGAGTAGCCTGAGAAGGCCGCCAGGATGCCCGTATGGGAGGAACCATGAGCATCGCGCCGTACCCCGACTGGATTCGGCCTCCTGCTGGTGGCTACACCGCAGAGGACCTCGACCGGCTGCCTGATCTCCCGCCGCACACCGAGCTGCTCGACGGGAGCCTGATCTTCGTGAGTCCGCAGACCGCGTTTCACATGCGCACCCTCCGCAGGCTGGAACGAGCTCTGGAAGGTGCCGTACCGGAGGGGTGGGACGTCTGGCGGGAGATGACGGTGAGGTTGGACCGCCGGAACCGTCCGGAGCCGGATCTCCTCGTGATCGATGAGCGAGGAGTCACCGGTCCGAAGCAGACCTTCTGCGATGCGGGGGATGTACTGCTGGCGATCGAGGTCGTCTCCGAGGAGTCCGAGGAGCGTGACCGGGACACCAAGCCCCGTAAGTACGCAGCTGCGGGGATCAGGCATTTCTGGCGGGTGGAGAGCGACGACGACGGAAAGCCGGTCGTCTACGTCTACGAAATCGATCCCTCCACGCGTGGCTATGTGATCGCGGGTATCTACCACAAGCAACTGAAGGTCGATCAGCCGTTCGAGATCGAGATCGACCTGAGCTGACCGTCCGCATGGTGGACGGTGGATGTCAGTACCTGGGACGGCGGAGTAGGGTCCGAGCATGTCTCGCACCATTCGTCTCGCAGTTGTCCCCGGTGACGGCATCGGCCAGGAAGTGGTGGCCGAAGGCCTCAAGGTCCTGGGTGCCGCGCTTCCCGCCGACGTGAAGCTGGAGACCACCGAGTACGACCTCGGCGCCCGGCGCTACCACCGGACCGGGGAGACGCTGCCGGACGACGTGCTGGCGGAGCTGAAGTCGCACGACGCGATCCTGCTGGGCGCCATCGGCGACCCGAGCGTGCCGTCGGGCGTGCTGGAGCGGGGGCTGCTGCTCAAGCTGCGGTTCGCCTTCGACCACCACATCAACCTGCGGCCGGGCCGGCTCTTCCCCGGGGTGCGGTCCCCGCTGGGCGGCGAGCCGGAGATCGACTTCGTGGTCGTCCGCGAGGGCACCGAGGGCCCGTACGTCGGCAACGGCGGCACGCTGCGCGCCGGGACGCCGCAGGAGGTGGCCACCGAGGTCAGCCTGAACACCGCGTACGGCATCGAGCGCGTGGTGCGCGACGCCTACCGCCGGGCGCAGGCGCGGCCGCGCAAGAAGCTCACCCTGGTGCACAAGAACAACGTGCTGGTGCACGCCGGGCACCTGTGGACGCGGATCGTCGCCGAGGTCGGCCGGGAGTTCCCCGAGGTCACCACCGACTACCTGCACGTCGACGCGGCGACGATCTTCTTCGTCACCCAGCCGGAGCGCTTCGACGTCATCGTCACCGACAACCTGTTCGGCGACATCCTGACCGACCTGGCCGCCGCCGTCACCGGCGGGATCGGCCTGGCCGCGAGCGGCAACATCAACCCGAGCGGCGAGTTCCCGTCCATGTTCGAGCCGGTGCACGGTTCGGCGCCGGACATCGCCGGCCAGGGCAAGGCCGACCCGACGGCCACCGTGCTGTCGGTCGCGATGCTGCTGGAGCACCTCGGCTTCGCCGCCGAGGCCGCCGAGGTCGAGGCCGCCGTCGCGGCGGACCTGGCCGAGCGCTCCGGCACCCGCAGCACCTCCCAGGTCGGCGACGCGCTCGCCGCCCGAGTATCCGGCTGACGGGCCGGATCCAGGAGCGGAGTTCCGGCTGACGGGCCGGATCCGACAAGGTTTCCGGCCCGGCGGGCCGGACCGCATATCGCAGCTCGCCGTCCTCGAAAAAAGGTCGGGCAGCTGTTCGGCACGGCCCTCTGGATGCGAGTATCGACAGTGGGTCGTGCCGTTGTGCGTCCATTCCGGCGAATTTCGCCGAAACGTATCCGCAGCGGTGGCGCGGCCCGGACCAACCCCACGGTGAAGGAAACAGCCATGAGCACGGCCACCCAGGCGCCCATCACGTTCGACCTCAAGCCCTCCGCCCACCCGCTGCCCGCAGCGGAGCGCGAGGCCCGGCTGGTCAACCCCGGCTTCGGCCGGGTCTTCACCGACCACATGGTGACCATCCGCTGGACCGAGGGCGTGGGCTGGCACGACGCCCAGCTGGCGCCGTACGCGCCGCTGGAGATCGACCCGGCGAACATGACCCTGCACTACGGTCAGGCGATCTTCGAGGGCCTGAAGGCCTACCGCCAGGCCGACGGCTCCATCGCCACCTTCCGCCCGGAGGCCAACGCCGCCCGCTTCCAGGCCTCGGCCCGCCGCCTGGCGATGCCGGAGCTGCCGGTGGAGACCTTCGTCGAGGCCGTCGAGCTGCTCGTCCGCCAGGAGCAGGACTGGGTGCCGAACGAGCCGGAGCAGAGCCTCTACCTGCGCCCGTTCATGTTCGCCACCGAGGTCGGCCTGGGCGTCCGCCCGGCCAACTCCTACCTCTTCATGATCATCGCCTCGCCGGCCGGCGCCTACTTCCAGGGCGGCATCAAGCCGGTCTCGGTCTGGCTGTCCAAGGAGTACGTCCGGGCCGCGCCCGGCGGCACCGGCGCCGCCAAGTGCGCGGGCAACTACGCCGCCTCGCTGGTCGCCCAGGCCCAGGCCGCCGAGAAGGGCTGCGACCAGGTGGTCTGGCTCGACGCCGCCGAGCACCGGTGGATCGAGGAGATGGGCGGCATGAACCTGTACTTCGTCTTCGGCGAGGGCAAGGACGCCAGGATCGTCACCCCGGAGCTGTCCGGCGCCCTGCTGCCCGGCATCACCCGCGACTCGCTGCTCCGGCTGGCCTCCGACCTCGGCTACGCGGTGGAGGAGCGCCGGATCTCCACCGACGAGTGGCAGCAGGGCAACGCCGACGGCACCCTCACCGAGGTCTTCGCCTGCGGCACCGCCGCCGTCATCACCCCGGTCGGCTCGGTGAAGTCCGCCGCCGCCGACTGGACCGTCGGCACCGGCGAGCCCGGCCCGGTCACCATGGAGCTGCGCAAGGCCCTGCTGTCGATCCAGGGCGGCCAGACCCCGGACACCCACGGCTGGCTGCACAAGATCGTCTGATCGCGCCGCCCGGGCGCCCCGCGACACCGGGGCGCCCGGGCCGCCACCTCGAAGGACTCCGCCCGTCGAGCAGCCGTCCCGCATCCCGAGACGGGCAGGCCGGATCGCGGGCACTGTGCCAGACTGCGAGCGTGTCCTCGCTTTCGCTGATTATTAGCAGCAGGCGCGCCGGTCCGCAGTGACCGCTTCCCGCACGACCCGATGCGGAGCGACCACGAGCGTCCAGACCCGCGCGCAGACCTCTCGCACCCGCGAGGGGTCTTTTTGTTTCCCGGACCGGCCGACGGCCCTCACAAGGGGCCCGGGGACACCGGGACCGCGCGCGGGACCATGGACAGTGGAGCCGGGACCAGAAAGTCCGGCAGAGCAGTACCTTCCTCCCCGAAACGGAGCACCAGGGGTCATGACCGAGGTCACCCGTACCGACGACAGTTTCCACGTGTTCGACACCACGCTGCGCGACGGAGCACAGCGGGAGGGCATCAACCTGACGGTGGCGGACAAGCTGGCCATCGCCCGGCACCTGGACGAGTTCGGGGTCGGCTTCATCGAGGGTGGCTGGCCCGGGGCCAACCCGCGGGACACCGAGTTCTTCGCCCGTGCCGCCACCGAGCTGGAGCTGGAGCACGCCCGGCTGGTCGCCTTCGGCGCCACCCGCCGGGCCGGCGGCAAGGCGGCGGAGGACCCGCAGCTGGCCGCGCTGGTCTCCTCCGGAGCCCCGGTGATCACCCTGGTGGCCAAGGCGCACGACCGGCACGTGGAGCTCGCGCTGCGCACCACCCTGGACGAGAACCTGGAGATGGTCCGGGACAGCGTCGAGTTCCTGCGCTCCCAGGGCCGGCGGGTGTTCATCGACTGCGAGCACTTCTTCGACGGCTACCGGGCGAACCCCGGGTACGCGGTGTCGGTGGTCCGCACCGCGCACGAGGCCGGCGCGGACGTCGTGGTGCTCTGCGACACCAACGGCGGGATGCTGCCGGCCGGCGTCCGGGAGATCGTCGCCGAGGTGCTCGCCGCGACGGGCGCCCGGCTCGGCATCCACGCCCAGGACGACACCGGCTGCGCGGTGGCCAACACCCTTGCCGCGGTGGACGCCGGCGCGACCCACGTGCAGTGCACCGCCAACGGCTACGGCGAGCGGGTCGGCAACGCCAACCTGTTCCCGGTGGTCGGCGCGCTGGAGACCAAGTACGACCGCCGGGTGCTGCCCGCGGGCCGGCTGGCCGAGATGACCCGGATCTCGCACGCGATCGCCGAGGTGGTCAACCTGACCCCCTCCACCCACCAGCCGTACGTCGGCTTCTCGGCCTTCGCCCACAAGGCGGGCCTGCACGCCTCCGCGATCAAGGTCGACCCGGACCTGTACCAGCACATCGACCCCGAGCGGGTCGGCAACACCATGCGGATGCTGGTCTCCGACATGGCCGGCCGGGCCTCCGTCGAGCTCAAGGGCAAGGAACTCGGCTACGACCTCTCCAGCGACCGGGACCTGGCCGGCCGGGTGGTGGCGAAGGTGAAGGAGCAGGAGAATCTCGGCTACACCTACGAGTCCGCCGACGCCTCCTTCGAGCTGCTGCTGCGCGACGAGGTGCGCGGCAGCCGGGACCGCTTCTACACGCTGGAGTCCTGGCGGACCATCAGCGAGCAGGGCCCGAAGGGCTTCACGGGCAACGAGGCCACCGTCAAGCTGTGGGCCAAGGGCGAGCGCCGGATCGCCACCGGCGAGGGGAACGGCCCGGTCAACGCGCTGGACCAGGCGCTGCGCGCCGCCCTGGAGGGCATCTACCCGCCGCTGGCCACCTTCGAGCTGGTGGACTACAAGGTCCGCATCCTGGAGGGCCAGCACGGCACCGGCTCCAAGACCCGGGTGCTGATCGAGTCCACCGACGGCGCCGCCACCTGGTCGACGGTGGGCGTGGCCGACAACGTGGTCGCCGCCTCCTGGCTGGCGCTGGAGGACGCGTACACCTACGGCCTGATCCGGGCCGGCCTGGAGCCCACCGAGTAGTCGTGCCGAACACGCCTGTGGCCCGCGGGACTTCGAAGGAAGTCCCGCGGGCCACGGTGGTGCGCGATCACCGCAGTCGGGCCAGCAGGGCGTGTTCGACGAGGGTGATGAGGGCGCTCTTGGCGCTGTCGCGGCGGCGGGCGTCGAGGGTGATGACGGGGGTGTCGGCGCCGAG
>NZ_JBHXLL010000056.1:0-56329 GCF_042721415.1 Kitasatospora sp. NPDC058444
CCACTTTTCCCCCCTCTTCCGCCAAATGTCTTTGTGTTTGTGTTGGGGGGTCTTTGTTTTTTTTTTCCCCCCCCGGCCCGGGGGGGGGGGGGGGGGCCCCGGCGGCCCCCCCCCCCCCGGCCGCGTTCGCGCACCGGCCGGTCGCCCGTGATCGCCGGCGTTCCGGAGCGGTCGCCCCGCGCCCGGCTACCCCTCGTCGAAGTGGTGCTCCCAGACCGTCTCCACCGACGGCTTGCCGTGCAGGTCCGGCACCTCCTGCAACCAGGCCGGCCGCCCCGCCCTGGTCCGGGCCGCCCGCCGCCGCTCCGCCTCGCGCAGCTGCTCGGGCGTGGCGAAGCCCTCGGGCAGCCACTCCTCGGAGAGCACCACCCGGGCGGCCAGGTGGGTGACGTAGGCGTGCCGGACGGCCTCCACCGAGTCGAAGCCGGGCTCGTCGGCCAGCCACTCGTCCGGGACCAGCGCCACGACCTCCTCCAGCAGCGGCACGGTGACCAGCGGCCCGAGCTCCTCGTCGGCCAGCCGGACGTCCGGGGCCGAACCGCCGAGCGCGTGGGCGCTGAGGTCGTACCGCTTGCCGACCGCCGCCCCGGCCCCCGCCCAGCGGTGGTGGAAGATCAGCGCGGCGCCGTTGTCGATCAGCCAGAGCCGCCCGTGCCAGACCACCAGGTTGGGGTTGTGCACCGTGCGGTCGACGTTGCCGGTCAGGGCGTCCAGCCAGACCACCCGGCCGGCCTCGGCGGAGTCCACCGCGATCATCCCCGGCCGGAAGTCCCGCGCGCCGGGCAGCAGGTCCATCCCGAGGTTGAGGCCCGCGCTGGCCTTGAGCATGTCCTGGATCTCGGTGTCCGGCTCGTCCGCGGCGACGGCCGGGTCGAAGTCCACCAGCCGCAGCTCCGGCACCCGCAGGCCCAGCCGCCGGGCCAGCTCGCCGACGATCACCTCGGCGATCAGCGCCTTGCGGCCCTGCGCGGCCCCGGTGAACTTGACCACGTACGTTCCCAGGTCGTCGGTCTCCACCACGCCGGGGACGGAACCGCCGGCCCGCAGCGGGTCGACGTAGCGCACAGCAGTCACCAGATCGAGCACACCGGCCACCCTATCCCGCCGCGTCGCGGGCGTGAGCCTGTGATTGGCTTGCCGGACAGAGCGGTTCCCACCACACGAGGAGAGCAAGTCCATGGGACAGGTGCAGGCCACCACCGAGCGGGTCTACGACGCGGCCCCCGAGCGGGTGTACGAGGCGCTGGCCGACTACCAGGTGACCCGCCCGAAGCTGCTGCCCGCGCAGTACAGCGAGTACGAGGTGCGGGTCGGCGGCACCGGTGCCGGCACCCAGGTGCACTGGAAGCTCCAGGCCACCGAGAAGCGGGTGCGCGACTGCCTCTTCACCGTCTCCGCGCCCAAGCCCGACCAGCTGGTGGAGAAGGACGCCAACTCCAGCATGGTGATCACCTGGACGGTCTCGGCCGTCGGCGAGGGCCGCTCCAAGGTCACCGTGACCGCCACCTGGCAGGGCGCGACCGGCATCGGCGGCTTCTTCGAGCGCACCTTCGCCCCGAAGGGCCTCAACCGGATCCACGACCAGGTGCTGGCCAACCTCGCCGCCGAGGTCCGCTGAGCCCGCCGGAATCGCCCACCGTGCGATTCGCGCGCGTGGATCCATCGAAGCGCTCGAATCGCGTGTGGATTCGAGCGCTTCGGTCTCCCGTACGAGCTGAAAGCCGTACGGGTGACCGAACCGCCACCTGCGGGTGACGAGGGCCGCCCGGCACGGGGGAGCCACCCTAGGCTCGCCGCCGTGCATATGACGATCCTTCACATTTCGCAACCGGTGGACGGCGGGGTCGCCCGCGTCGTCGCCGATCTGGTCCGGGGGCAGCGGGAGGCCGGCCACCGGGTCCTGGTCGCCTGCCCGCGCGGCGGGCGGCTGGCCGGGGAGGCCGCCGCGGTGGGCGCGCTGGTCCAGGACTGGCCCGCGCGGCGCTCGCCGGGCCCGGGCACCCCCGCCGAGGCCTGGCGGCTGCGCCGGATCGTCCGGGCGGCCGCGCCGGACGTGGTCCACCTGCACAGCGCCAAGGCCGGGCTGGCCGGCCGGCTCGCCGTGCGCGGCACGGTGCCGACCGTCTTCCAGCCGCACGCCTGGTCCTTCGCCGCCGTCGACGGCGCGCTGGCCGCCGCCACCCTGCGCTGGGAGCGCTTCGCGACCCGCTGGGCGCACCGGCTGCTGTGCGTCAGCGTCCAGGAGCGGGCCGACGGCGTGGCGGCAGGGCTGCACGCCGACTGGGCGGTGGTGCCCAACGGCGTGGACGTGCGCCACTACGCGCCCGCCGACCGCCGCGCCGCCCGGATCGCGCTCGGTCTGGACCTGGACGCCCCGCTCGCGGTGTGCGTCGGTCGGCTGTGCCGGCAGAAGGGCCAGGACGTGCTGCTCGCCGCCTGGCCGGAGGTGCTGCGCCGGGTGCCGCGGGCCCGGCTGGCGCTGGTCGGCGGCGGGCCGGAGGAGCAGCGGGTGGCGGAGCTGGTCCGGCGGACCGCCGAGCCCGCCCGGATCCGGCTGGTGGGGGACGTGCCGGACCCGCGGCCGTGGCTGGCGGCTGCCGATCTGGTGGTGCTGCCCTCGCGCTGGGAGGGGATGGCGCTGGCCCCGCTGGAGGCGATGGCGGCCGCCCGTCCGGTGCTGCTGACGGACGTGCCCGGTGCCCGGGAGTGCCTGCCGCCGTCCGAGCTGGCGCACGCGGTGGTCCCGCCGGAGGACGCGCAGGCCCTCGCCACCCGAATGGGGGACGCGTTGTCCGATCCGATCGAATGCGAGCGGCGCGGTGCCCGGTTGCGCGACCACGTGGTCGGCCGGCACGACGTGCGCACCGTGGTCGAACAGGTGGACGTTCTCTACCGTCACCTGCTGGGTGCCGGACCGGCGTCGGGGCGGCGCCGGGCCCGTGTCCCAGAGCGGATCTGATCGTTTCACATGCCGTGAATGCCCGCTGCTTCCGGCGTTGTCGTATTCGCATCCTCGACCGGATACGGAGGCGAGGCGTTAAATCCGAAATACCTATTAATGGGCGGCTGGAATGAATCGGCAAGTCAACTTCCGGCCTGCACGGCCCGGTTCTGTATTGTCGGATTTTGCCTGCTTCGTTCAGATTTCTTGCCGGAAATTCACGGCTGAGGCCCGCGAGACCGATTCCTTCGTGACCGGTTCCTTCGCGATCGGCCCCGCCACCGGACATCCGGAAGCCGCCAGCGGCAGCAGGCGCTGTCAGGACCGCGCCCACCGGGCCGGGGCGGCAGCCCCGCGCCAGCCGGTGCCGGGGCGCCGTCACCCCGGGCACACAGCAGGGGAGATCGTGCGCTGATGACCATTGACCACGACAGTGTGCCGCGATCGGGGGGCCCTCTCTCCGGCCCCCGCCGGCCCGCCACCGGGCTGCTCGACCGGCCGGCGGGAGCGGCGCACCCCGGGGTGGTCCCCTCGCCCCGCCGGCCCCGGGGGGCGGTCCGCTCCCGGATCGCCCTGTCGCTCGCCCTGGTCCAGGCCGACATCATCGCGCTGTGCTCCGCCGGCGGCATCGCCAACCGAGCCGTCGACCCGACCGCCCCGCTCGACCCACTGCTCGGCGTCCCCGCTGTCCTGCCCCTGCTGCTCCTGCTCAACCTGTCCGGCGGCCTCTACCGCTCCCGGCTCACCCTGTCCGTCCTGGACGAACTGCCCGCCCTCACCGCCCGGGCCGTGGTCGCCACCGCCTTCGCCGTCACCCTGTCCGGCTGTCTCGGGGGCCGCTGGCCCGACTGCGGCCCGGCCAGCCCCGCCCGGCTCACCGTGCTGCTCGGCGCCCAGCTGCTGATCGCCGCCGTCGGCCGCGCCCTCCTCTACCACCTGGTCCGGCGGGTCCGCCGCAGCCGCCCCAGCCCCGCCCTGGTGCTCGGCGCCGGCCGGCTCGGCCGCCGGGTCGCCACCGCCCTGCGCGAGCACGGCGAGTACGGGATGCGCCCGGTCGGCTTCCTGGACGCCGACCCGCCGCTGCTGCCCGGCGACACCGACCTGCCCGTCCTCGGCGGCCGCGAGGCACTGGAGCGCGAGGTGCGCCGGCACGGCGTCCAGCACGTGATCGCCACCGCCGGCGCCGCCGACGAGGCCGAGACCGCCGCCACCCTGCGCGACGCCGCCAGGCTCGGCTGCCAGGTCTGGCTGGTGCCCGCGCTGCGCGAGTACGGCTCGCTGCCCGCCACCCCGGTCACCGGCGGCGACCACCTGTGGGGCTTCCCCTGCCTGCGGGTCGGCCACCCCGCGCGGCGCCGCCCCGGCTGGGCCGCCAAGCGCGCCCTGGACGTCACCGCCGCCACGCTCGGACTGCTGCTGCTCGCCCCCGTCCTGGTGCTCTGCGCGCTCGCCGTCCGCTTCGACACCGGCCCCGGCGTGCTCTTCCGCCAGCAGCGCACCGGCCTGGACGGCAGGGTCTTCACCGTCCTCAAGTTCCGCACCCTGCGTCCGAGCAACGAGCACGAGTCCGCCACCCGCTGGAACATCTCCCAGGACCACCGGATGGGCGCCGTCGGCCGGCTGCTGCGCAAGAGCTCGCTGGACGAGCTGCCCCAGCTGTGGAACGTCCTGCGCGGCGACATGAGCCTGGTCGGCCCGCGCCCCGAACGGCCGTACTTCGTCATGAGGTTCGGCCAGGCCTACCCCGAGTACGCCGACCGCCACCGCGTCCCGGTCGGCCTCACCGGCCTGGCCCAGGTCAACGGCCTGCGCGGGGACACCTCCATCGAGGACCGGGCCCGCTTCGACAACCGCTACATCGAGAGCTGGAGCCTCTGGCAGGACGTCAAGATCCTGTGCCGCACCGCGGTCCTGATGCTCCACCCGGACGGGAGCTGACCGCGCGTGGCCCTGACCCTCCCCGCCTTCCACCGCCCGGCCTTACACAAGGCCCTGCCCGCGCTCGCGTGGCGCACCAGCCCGCTGGCCGCGGCCACCGTCCTGCTGGTCTGCGTGCCCACCGGGGAGAAGGACGTCGCCGCCGCCGTCCACGTCACCGCCGCCGACCTGGCCTCGCTGGCCCTGGTCGCCCTCACCGCGCTCGACCTGCTGCGCGGACGCCTGCCCGTCATCAGCCGCACCACCTGCGCGCTGCTCGGCGCGATCGTGGTCGCCGCCGCCGTCGCCACCGTCGGGTCGATCGACCCGGCCGCGAGCGTCACCGGCTTCGTCCGCCTCACCCAGGTGTTCGTCCTGGTCCCCGCCGCCGTCCTCTGCTCGTTGCGCGACCGCACCGACCAGCGCCTGGTCCTCGGCTCCTTCGTGCTCGCCGCGCTGATCCAGGGCGTGGTCGGCGCGAAGCAGTACCTCACCCACACCGGCGCCTCCTACACCGGCCAGCCGATCCGGGCCGTCGGCACCTTCGGCGCCCTCGACATCATGGCGATGTCCAGCGTGGTCAGCTACGGGCTGCTCGCCGCCCTCGCGCTCGGACTCGGCGAGCGCGGACCGGGCGGCGACGCCCGGCTGCGCCGCGCGATGTTCGCCGCCGCCGCCTTCCTCGCCTTCCCGCTGGCCGTCTCCTTCAGCCGCGGCAGCTGGATCGCCACCGGCCTCGCCGCCACCGTGCTGCTGCTGCGCGCCGACGCCCGGCTGCTGGTGCGCGGCGCGGTCCTCGGCCTGGCCGCCGCGGTCGTCCTGGTCGGCGGCTTCGGGCTCGGCGGCTCCGGTGTCACCAAGCGGCTCAGCTCGATCGGCTCCGTCTCGGCCGCCCCCGACCAGTCCGTCTCCGACCGGTACGACCTGTGGTCCACCGCCGGACGGATCTGGCAGGACCACCCCGTGCACGGCGCCGGGCCCAAGGCCTTCCAGCAGCTGCGCGACAGCCACGCCCCGCTGCGGCTGTCCTCCGGCAGCGACGCCGCCGACCCCACCATCGGCTTCCAGCGCGAACCGCTGCTCTCCCCGCACGACATGTACTTCCTGGTGCTCAGCGAGCAGGGCCTGATCGGCATCACCGCCTACGCCGCGCTCTTCCTCACCCTGCTGATCGGCTGCCTGCGCCACCGCCGGGGCCCCGGGCTCGCCGCACTCGCCCTGCTCACCTGGGTGCTGGTCGACTTCCTGTACGCCGACATCGGCGGGGCCACCACCGTGCTGACCTCCGTCGTCCTCGGCCTCGCCGCCCGCGCGGCCGCCGACCCGCCCGGGCGTCCCACCGCCGTTCCTCCCGCCGCCGTTCCGTCCGCCGCCGTTCCTCCCGCGCCCGAGCCGACGACCACCGGAGCGGCACGGTGACCACCGACCAGCCCGCCACCGTCGACTCCTCCCTCCCGGCCCCCCGTGGCACCCCCGGTGACGGTCCGTCCGCCGCACCCCGCCCGGCACCCCGCCGCGGCTTCGTCGCCAAGGCCTTCGGCATCACCGCCGTCCTCAGCGCCGCCGGCTCCGGCCTCGGCCTGCTGCGCGACCTCCTGCTGGCCCGGTACTTCGGCGCCAACCAGGGCACCGACGCCTTCCTGGTCGCCTGGACCGTCCCCGAGACGGCCGCACCACTGCTGATCGAGGACGCCATGTCCTTCCTCATGGTGCCCGCCTTCGCCCTCGCCCTGGTGCTGCGCGAGGAGAACCCGGACGCCCCCGACCCGGTCCGCCAGCTGGTCCGCGCCACCCTGCCGTGGCTGCTGATCGCGCTCAGCGGCCTCGCCCTGGCCGCCGCCCTGGGCGCCCCGGAACTGGTCGACCTGCTCGCCCCCGGCCTCACCGACCCCGGCCTGGCCGTCACCTGCACCCGGATCACCGCGATCACCGTGCTGCCCTTCGGCGTGGCCGGCTACCTGGCCGCCGCGCTGCGCGCCCACCACCACTTCACCGCCCCGGCCGGCATCTACGTCGCCTACAACCTCGGCATCCTCGCCGTCCTGCTCGGCCTCCACTCCTGCCTCGGGGTGCGCTCCGCCGCCCTCGGCGTAGCCGCCGGCAGCCTGCTGATGGCCGGCCTGCTGGTCGGCCCCTTCCTGCGCCGGCTGCGCCAGGGCCGGCGCGACCCCGGCCGCGGCCGCCGTTCGCGCCGGGTCCTGGTGCTGATGCCGCTCGCCCTGCTGCCGGTGGCCGCCTTCACCCTCACCCGCCAGGCCCAGGTCTTCGTCGAGCGCTACCTCGGCTCGGCGCTGCCGCCCGGCACCATCTCGCACCTCAACTACGCGGCCAAGGTCTCCCAGCTCGCCATGACGGCGGGCATCCTGATCTGCACCGTCACCTTCCCGCTGGTCGCCCGGGCGCTCGCCGCCGGGGACCTCACCGCCGCCCGCGACCGGGTGGAGAAGGACCTCGGCCAGGCGGTGGCCGTCGTCCTGCTCGGCACCGCCTTCCTGATGGCCTGTGCTCCCTCGGTGGTCTCGCTGCTGTTCGAACGCGGCGCCTTCGGCCCGCACGACACCGCCGCCACCGCGGACGTCATCCGGGTGTACAGCGTCGGCCTGCCCGCCCAGGCGCTGATCGGCGTGATGATCCGCCCCTACTTCTCGCTCTGCCCGGTGGTCCGCCGGGCCGACGACCCGGGCACCGAGGAAGGCCGCCGCCGGCTGCTGGACTGGTACCCGGCCGCCGCGATGGTGCTCGGTCTCGGCGTCACCGTCACCACCGGCCTGCTCGCCACGCCCCGCTTCGGCGCCCTGGGGCTGGCCGCCGGCAACGCGGCCGGCATCACCGCCGCCGCCGCGCTGCTGCTGCGCGGCCTGGTGCTGCGCGGCATCCCGCTGCGGCTGCGCCGGGTGCTCGGCGGTCACGGCCGGCTGGTGGCCGCCGCCGCCGGGGCCACCGCGCTCGGCGCGGCCGTCGCCGGACCGACCGCCGACCCCCTGCTCGCGACCCTCCTCGGAGGCCTCACCGTCGCGCTGGCCTTCGCGGCCCTCGGCACCGGGCTCGGCGCCCGCGAGGTGCGCGGCCCGGTCCTCGCCGTCGCCCGGGCCCTGGGGCCGGTCCGGAACCCGCCAACCGCCGCCGAAGAAGGGAAGCGTCCCCATGGAGAATGAACCGGGCACCGTCCGTTCGGCCCGGGCGAGCGTCGGCGCCGCACCGCCGCACCGGGCACGACCGCCCAGGAGCCGCCACCCGGTCGGTGAACCGGCGAGCCCCGGCTCCGCCTCGCCGTGGATCCTGATGTACCACTCGGTGGCGGTCGAGCAGGAGGACCCGTACCGGCTCACCGTCAGCCCCGAGCGGTTCGCCGAACAGATCGCCTGGCTGCACCGGTGCGGCCGGCGCGGGGTCTCCGTCCGCGAGCTGATGCGGGCCCGCGCCCTCGGCCGGGACGGCGGACTGGTCGGCCTCACCTTCGACGACGGCTACGCCGACGTCGCCCGCCACGCGGTGCCGATCCTCCGGGCGTACGGCTTCACCGCCACCGCGTACGTGGTCGCCGACCTGCTCGGCCGGGACAACGACTGGGACACCGAGGGCCCGCGCAAGAAGCTGCTCGCCGTCCACGAGGTCACCGAACTGGCCGCCGCCGGCTGGGAGATCGGCTCGCACGGCCTCGGCCACCGGGCGCTGCCCGGCCTGCCCGCCGAGGCCCTCGCCGTCCAGGCCCGGGAGAGCCGCCGCCTGCTGGAGGAGGTCGTCGGCGGCCCGGTCACCGGCTTCTGCTACCCGTACGGCGCCGTCGACCTGCCCGCCGCCCTGGCCGTGCGCGACGCCGGGTACGACCACGCCTGCGCCATCGCGCACTCCCCGCTCACCGGCCGCTTCGCCCTGCCCCGCTGCTACGTCGGCGACCGCGACGGCGCCTGGCGGCTGCGCGCCAAGCGGGGCCGGCACCGGCTGCGCGACGTCGTCACCGGGCTGCGCCACGGCCGCCGGGAGCCCCGGTCATGAGGGTGCTGCACATCGTCACCGGGCTCGCCGCCGGCGGTGCCGAGCGTCAGCTCCAGCTGCTGCTGCGGCACCTGCCGGCGCACCAGCAGTGCGAGGTGCTCGCCCTGACCAACCCGGGGGCGGTCGCCGCCGCGCTGCGCGCCGACGGCGTCACCGTCCACCACCTCGGCATGCGCGGCAACCGGGACCTCGGCGCGCTGCCCCGGCTGGTCCGGCTGGTCCGGGCCGGGCGCTACGATCTGGTGCACACCCACCTGTACCGGGCGCAGCTGTACGGCCGGCTGGCCGCCCGGCTGGCCGGGGTGCGCGCGGTGGTCTCCACCGAGCACTCGCTGCACGCCGGGGTGATCGAGGGCCGCCCGGTCACCCGGGGCGTCAAGGGCCTCTACCTGGCGGCCGAACGGCTCGGCTGCACCACCGTCGCGGTCTCCCGGCAGGTCGCCCAGACGCTGCGTTCCTGGGGCGTCCCGGCGGCCCGGATCGAGCTGATCCCGAACGGCATCGACGCCTCCCGCTACCTCCTCCCGCCCGCCGAACGGGCCGCCGCCCGAAGCCGGGTGCGGGCCGAACTCGGTCTGCCGCAAGGGAGTTGGGTGGTCGGCGGGGTGGGCCGGCTGGTTCCCGGCAAGCGCTTCGAGGTGCTGGTCGAGGCGCTCGCCGAGCTCGACCCGGCCACCCGGCTGGTGCTGGTCGGCGAGGGCCCGGAGCGCGCCGCGCTGGAGCACCGGGCCGACGAACTCGGCGTGCGGCAGCGGCTGGTGCTGGCCGGCGAGCGTGACGACGTGCCCGAACTGCTGGCCGCCCTGGACGTGCTGGCCGCCCCCTCCACCGCGGAGACCTTCGGCCTCGGCGTGCTGGAGGGCCTCGCGGCCGGGCTGCCGGTGCGGCACAGCGCCTGCCCGGCGCTCGACGAACTGCCGCCCAACGCAGCCCCGCAGGCCCGCCGCATCCCCTCCGAGCCGGCCGCCTACACCGCCGCGCTGCGCGACCTGCGGCCGCTCAGCGGGCACATCGCCGACCCGCTGCCGCACCCCCTGGCCGTCGGCCACTACGACATCGCCCGGGTCGCCGCCGACCTGGGTGCCCTCTACGACCGGCTGGCCCGCGTCTGACCGCCCGCCACCGCCGGAACCGCCGTACCAGACCCGAGGAGCAAGACCCATGACCACACCGCGCCGAAGCGCCCGCCGCCTGGTCCGCCGCTGGTGGCCGGTGGTGCTGGCGGTTCCGCTGGGCGCCGCGGCCGGCGCCGGGTACGCCGTCGTCTCGCACCCGTCGTACGCCGCCAACGCCTACGTCCTGGTGGTCGCGCAGAACCCCGGGGAGGCCACGATCGCGACCAACTTCGCCCAGGCGTACGGCCGGCTGGCCGGCCAGCCGCAGGTGCTCGCGGTCGCGGCCGCCGAGACCGGCCACACCCGGTCCGAGCTGTCGTCCCTGGTGCACGGGACGACCTCCCCGGACGCCCCGATGATCGAGATCACCGGCACCGGGCAGCGCCCCCAGGAGGCCGCCCGGACCGCCGACGCGGTGGCCCGCTCGCTGGTCGCCTTCGCCAACACCAGCAGCAAGGACACCAACGTCAGACTGGTGACGCTGTCCCCGGCCGCCGCGCCGGACAAGCCGACCACGCCCTCCGGGAAGCTGGACGTCGCGGTCGGCGGCGCGGCCGGGCTGCTGGTGGGCGCCCTGGTGATGATGACCCGCCGCCGGGGCGGCGCGGAGACACCGGAGGCGGTCGGGAGCGCCGCGATGCCGCGGGTGCTGCGGGCCGCGCGGGCCATGCGGGCGTCGCAGGCGGCGAGGACGCCGCAGGCCGCGCCGGCGGCCGTCGCGCCGGCCGCGGAGGCCCCCGCCGCTCCCGCGCCGGCGGCCGTCCCGGCGACGCCGCGCCCGCGCCGCGAGGAGCCGGCCGAGGCCAGGACCACGCCCGCGCCCAAGTCCAAGCCGGAGCCCAAGCCTGAGGCCGAGGCCACGGCCGAGACCACGGCCGAGCCGCCGAAGAGCGAGGGCGTGAAGAAGGGGAGGACCGTGAAGGCGAGGAGCCCGAAGGCCGCCGAGAAGAAGACCGACGGGAAGACCGACAAGCAGCCCGGCGCCGAACCCGCGGCGGCGGCCCAGCCCCCGGCCCAGGCCCCGGCCCCGGCCGTCGAGGCGCAGCCCTCCGCCGTCGAGCAGCCCGCCCCCGCCGTCCAGGACAAGACCCCGGCCGGGAGTGGCCGATGAGCACCGAGACCCGCAGAGGCGGCCTGCCCGCCCAGGCGACGGCGCCGGCCTGGACCACCGAGCTGCGCTGCGAGGACGACGCCCTGGACGTCCTCGCCGAGGAGTGGGACGGCCTGGCCGCCCGCTGCCGGACCGCCACCTTCTTCCAGGCCGCCGACTGGCAGCGCTCCTGGTGGCGCCACTACGGCCGCCCCGGCAGCCTGCTCGTGGTGCTGGTCCGCCGGGACGGCCTGCTGGTCGGCGCGGGCGCCTTCGTGCGCCGCGGCGGACCGTTCGGCGGCCTGACCGGTCTCGGCGGCGGGCTGGTCGACTACACCGACGTCCTGCTGGACGACGAGCACGCCGACCGGGCCGCCGCCGAGTTCGCCGCCGCGCTCCCGCTCACCCGCCCGTGGCACTGGCTGGAGCTGCGCGAGGTGCACCCCGAGGCGGCGGTGCAGCGGGTGTACGCGCAGTGGCGCGGCAGCCGCCGCCGCCACCGGGACTCGCTCTGCCAGTACCTGCCGGCCGTCCCGATGGACCGGCTGCTCAAGCGGGTGCCCGGCAAGACCGCCCAGCGCAGCCGGGTGAAGCTCCGCAAGATCGCCGAGGCCGGGGTCACGGTCCGCGCCACCCCGGTGGCCGAGGTGCCGCAGGCGCTGGAGGGGCTGCTGCGGCTGCACTTCCTGCAGTGGCAGGCGCGCGGCGTCACGCCCGAGCACCGCACCGAGCGGTTCGCCCGCCACCTGGCCGAGTCCACCACCGGGTTGGTCGCCTCCGGCAGGGCCGCCGTCCACCAGTTCCACCTGGACGGCGAGCTGGTCGCGGTGAACCTGCTGCTGCTCTGCCCGTCCTTCGGCGGCCTCTACATGTACGGGGCGCACCCGGTGCTGCGCGAGCGGCTGGACATCGCCGGGCTGCTGTTCAGCGCGGCGCTGGACGAGACGGTCGGCGCGGGCGTCCCGCTGCTCGGCCTGCTGCGCGGCCAGGAGCCGTACAAGCAGCGCTGGCGGCCGGACCAGCTGGCCAACGAGCGGCTGCTGCTCGGCCCGGCGGGGGCGGCTCCGGCGGCCGCCGTCCGGGCCGGGGTGGTGCTGGCCCGGCAGGCGGCGGCGCACCAGCTGCGCACCCGCTTCCCCCGGCTCAAGGAAGCGCTGCTGGCCCGCCGCCGCAGCTGACCGCTCAGTGCCGGGCGTGCGCCGCGCCCGTCGGCCGGCCCGTCGACTTGCCCTTCGCGGGGCGGGTCGACGGGTTCGCCGCCTTGCTCGGTGCGGTGCCGCCCCCGGGCACGGCGGGCGCGGACGGGACGGCGGGCGAGTCCGGCGGGCTGGGCGGGCCCGGCACCGTGGGCACCGCCGGCACCGCCGGGGTGGCGGGCACCGCCGGTGCCTCCGCCGGAGCCGGCGCGGGCGCCCCCTTCGAACCGGACATCAGCTGCTTGAACCTCGCCGCCGAGCGCGGATTGCGGTCGCACTGGAAGAAGCCGTGCGGACAGTAGTCGGTGACGGTCTGGTAGGCGGTGTCGTGGGTGCGGATCCAGTCGACCATCCGCTGCACGTACTCCGGGTTGTCGCCGTTGCGGAACAGCCCCCACTCCGGGTACGAGACCGGCTTGCCGCGCTTGGCGGCGAACTCCACCTGGTCCTGGAGGCCGTACGGCTCGCGCACGAAGTCGTCGAAGGTGGCGCCGGCGGGCTGGTCGTAGCTGTCCATGCCGATGATGTCGACCACGTCGTCGCCGGGGTAGCACTTGGTCCACGGGACGGCGTCCAGGCCCCGGCTGGGGGCGAAGTCGAAGCGGAACCGCTGCCCGGGCACCGAGCGCATCACCCCGACGATCCGCCGCCAGTACGTCTTCCAGGCGGACGGATCGGGCTTGCAGCGGTGGGTGTAGGTGGTGCCGTTCATCTCCCAGCCGAGGGTGAGCACGGTGTCCGCGCCGCCTAGCGCGACCAGCCGGCGCGCGAGCTTGAGGAAGTGCCCGTCGAAGTCCCCGCGCGCCCCCTGGGCGAGCAGTTCGGCGACCTCGCCGTCCGGGACCTTCGCCTCGTTGGGCACCAGCATCGGCACGCCGAGCACCAGCAGCCGGGAGGGATCGGCCTGGCGCCACTGCGACCAGAGGCCGAGCACCATCGGCTCGCCCTCGATGTCGCTCCAGCCGTTGCCCGCCAGATAGGTGTGGCCGACCTGCATGTTCGCCTCGCCCAGCCACTGCGCGTACCGGCCGATCTGCGGGATGTAGTCGTCCCAGGAACCGACGAAGGCGCCGAACGGCGGCTCGTGGTTCGGCCGCTGGACCGGCGGGCGGGGAGCCGCGCCGCGGGGTTCGACGGCCTCCGAGGAGAGGACGGCGTGCCGTTCGGTCTGGCTGAACGGCGTCCCGGCCGGGACGCTGGCCGTGGCCATCAGCAGCAGGGTGGCGGCGGCCAGCGTCAGGCGGCCGATTCGCATGGTGCTCTCCTCCGGACGTCGCATGGGCGGGGCGCACGGTCTCGGCGTGGACGGACCGTGGCGCCCCGCTCGCCGACAGTAGGCCCGAAGGGGGAGGAAAAAGCCGAATGTCACCCTAAAGTGGGCGCCAATCGAACGCCGTCTGCCGCAACGGGCGGCAACCCACCGTCATGTATCAGATCTGTAACGGTCCTGCCGGGCCCCCGCGGCCCGCTCCGGAACGCCCCGCGGAGCGGCCGGAGCCCCTGACGGCGCAGGTGGGCGGGCGGACGTGCGGGGAGGGCGCGCGGGACCGGGCGGACGCCCGCCCGGGTGTGGCGGCGGCGGAACCGGGCTGACTCGCGTGCCCGGTGAAAGGTACGCTCCGGCCGTGTCCTGGAAGCCGCTGCGTGTACTGACCCCCCGCTCGATCCTGCCTGTCTCGGCGGTGATGCTGGTCCTTGCGGCCGGAGCGGCGGCGCACGCGAACAAGCCGGTGCCGTTCGGCGACCGGGTCGCGGGGCCGGGCGACGCGGGGGCGACACCGGTGAACTCCGAGTCGCTCAGCTCGGCCGACCTCGACCTGCGGGTGGGTCCCGGCCTGGAGGCCTTCCACAAGCAGACCGGTGAGCAGGCCTGGTCCTACCGCCGCGAGGGCGCCGAGGCGCTCCACCTGGCGATGGCCGGCGACAACGCGATCGTGGTCTGGGACGACGGCATGGTCACCTCGGTGCGCCCCGGCGACCACGAGGTGCGCTGGCACCGCGCGGTGCCCGGCCTGGCCGACTGGCTGCGCGGGGACGGCGAGCCCGGCGCCGACAAGCGGACCGACGCCCAGCGCAAGGCGCTGGCCAAGCAGCGGGCCGCGGCCGCGCTGCACACCGTCCAGCGGGACGGCTCGCCCTGGCTGGCCCTGGTCACCCCGAACCTGACCATGGGCCTGCGCGACGCCGACGGCGACCTGCGCTACAACGACAAGCCCGCCGGCGGCTGCGTCTACGACCCGCTGCGCGCCGTCCACACCGACTACGCCGTGCTCATCCCGCGCACCTGCACCAACAGCGCCGGACAGCCCGTCTCCGGCGGCATCACCGGCTACCGGCTGGACAGCAACGGCTGGTCGATGAGCACCGGTCCGACGGCCACGGTCAAGGTGCTGGACCGCCGCCGGGTGGAGATCACCGACGGCCCGATCATCCCGCCCAGGGTGTTCGACACCAAGGCGGCCGCGCCCGAGACGCCCTGCGGCAGCGTGGACGCGCCGTTCGCGGCGGTCCGGCCGCAGGGCGGCTGCGCGGCGGACCCGGTCGCGGGCGACCCGGCGGCCACCGGCACGGCTCCGGTCGACCCCGCGGCCACCGGGGCGCCCGCGGGGGACCGGCCGGCCGCGCAGCCGCAGTAGCGCGGACGGCCCGCGGGCGCCGCCGCCGGCCCGGGAACCGGTGGCGGCGGGCCATGGGATACCCCAGGCCGGTACTCCGCCGGGGGTGACACGGGGCCCGGTAGACTTGCCGCCATGGCTATTTTCTCCGGGCAATAGCGGGCGGCGGCGCCACGAGGGCCGCGCCGACCGTCGATGAAGTCCCCCTCACGCCAACCCGGCCCCGGGTCCGTCCCACCCGGCCGCCCGCCCACGTCCCAGGAGCAGCTCCCAGCCATGATTTCCGCCAACGCCCTCGAACTGCGTGCCGGTGCCCGGATCCTGATCGAGTCCGCGAGCTTCAAGGTCGCCGCCGGTGACCGGATCGGTCTGGTCGGCCGCAACGGCGCCGGCAAGACCACGCTCACCAAGGTCCTGGCCGGCGAGGGCCTGCCCGCCGCCGGAACCGTCACCCGTTCGGGAGAGGTCGGCTACCTCCCGCAGGACCCCCGCACCGGTGACCTGGACGTCCTCGCCAAGGACCGCATCCTCTCCGCCCGCGGCCTCGACACCGTGCTGAAGAAGATGCGCGAGAACGAGGACCGGATGGCCAACGGCAAGGGCGCCACCCGGGACAACGCGATGAAGAAGTACGCCCGGCTGGAGACGGAGTTCCTCACCAAGGGCGGGTACGCCGCCGAGGCCGAGGCCGCCACCATCGCCGCCGCGCTGGGCCTGCCGGACCGTATCCTCGGCCAGCCGCTGCACACCCTCTCCGGTGGTCAGCGCCGCCGCGTCGAGCTCGCCCGGATCCTCTTCTCCGACTCCGACGTGCTGCTGCTCGACGAGCCCACCAACCACCTGGACGCGGACTCGATCGTCTGGCTGCGGGACTTCCTGAAGACGTACAAGGGCGGCTTCATCGTCATCTCGCACGACGTCGACCTGGTCGAGACGGTCGTCAACAAGGTCTTCTACCTGGACGCCAACCGCTCCTGCATCGACGTCTACAACATGGGCTGGAAGCAGTACCAGCAGCAGCGCGAGGACGACGAGAAGCGCCGCAAGCGCGAGCGGGCCAACGCCGAGAAGAAGGCCGCGACCCTCAACGCCCAGGCCGACAAGATGCGGGCCAAGGCGACCAAGACGGTGGCCGCGCAGAACATGGCCCGCCGCGCCGACAAGCTGCTCTCCGGCCTGGAGCAGGTGCGCCAGAGCGACAAGGTCGCCAAGCTGCGCTTCCCGGAGCCGGCCCCCTGCGGCAAGACCCCGCTGACCGCCAGCGGCCTGTCCAAGTCCTACGGCTCGCTGGAGATCTTCACCGACGTCGACCTGGCGATCGACCGGGGCTCCCGGGTCGTCGTGCTGGGCTTCAACGGCGCCGGCAAGACCACCCTGCTGCGGATGCTGGCCGGGGTGGAGCAGCCGGACACCGGTGAGGTGATCCCGGGCCACGGCCTGAAGATCGGCTACTACGCCCAGGAGCACGAGACGCTCGACCCGGACCGCAGCGTCCTGGAGAACATGCGCTCGGCCGCGCCGGACACCGACCTGGTGCAGATCCGCAAGATCCTCGGCTCCTTCCTGTTCTCCGGCGACGACGTCGACAAGCCGGCCGGGGTGCTCTCCGGTGGCGAGAAGACCCGTCTGGCGCTGGCCACCCTGGTGGTCTCCTCCGCCAACGTGCTGCTGCTCGACGAGCCCACCAACAACCTCGACCCGGCCAGCCGCGAGGAGATCCTGGGCGCGCTGCGCGAGTTCTCCGGTGCGGTCGTGCTGGTCACCCACGACGAGGGCGCGGTCGAGGCGCTCGACCCGGAGCGGATCATCCTGCTGCCGGACGGCGTGGAGGACCTCTGGAACCCGTCGTACGCCGATCTGGTCTCCTTGGCCTGACCGGAAGTAGACGCGAGATCCGCTTTTCGGATGAGAATATCTAGTCCTTTCGGCGTGTCAGGGAATGAAGTAGACCCGGATTCCGTTTAAGGACTTTCCGTCGGCCCGCCACTCGATCGTGGTCGGGCCGACGCTGCTGATCAGCTATTTCTCGGCGAACGGCCGGATCCACCCGGGGGCGTGCACTCTGTGTGAGCGCCCTGATGCGCTCGGATCACCACCGACGGACCACGCATTTCCGACATCGACCTTGTCGAATGGGTGGCCAGGACGCGGTGGATGGGTGATCATGGGAATCTGACCGAGCAACGCTACGAGGAGGCACGGGTGGCCGAGACTCTGAAAAAGGGCAGCCGGGTGACCGGTGCCGCGCGTGAGAAGCTCGCGGCCGATCTCAAGAAGAAGTACGACTCCGGGGCGAGCATTCGCGCTCTCGCGGAGGAGACCGGTCGTTCGTACGGCTTCGTGCACCGGATGCTGAGCGAATCCGGAGTCATTCTCCGGGGCCGCGGCGGTGCCACGCGGGGCAAGAACAAGGCGACTGCCGGGGCCGGTTCCTGACGGTTCGTCGGCCATTGGCCGGATGACGCGGCGGCAGGGTGCCGGCCGAGGAGACGACAGCTGACCGTCAGCTGGGCGTCCGCCCTCGGATCGTGCGGGCCGGCCGCCGATCGTCATGTCCGGGGTGCGGTCCGCCCCCATTTCTCCATAACGCTCGTTTCCTTTCGCTCTTCGCCCCGCTCCGCCTTCCCCTGCGTGGAGCCGCAGGGCCCGTCGATCCTTCCCGGTCGGGGCCCCTGCCCTCGCGCGTCGAGTTTTGTTACTCTCCGGTAGCCAAGTCCCTCGCCACCGGAGGTCCCCGCATGACCGCTCCCGCCATCGACCCGCAGGCCCCGAGCTGGGAGCGGGACGGCGTCCGTCTGGAGATCGACGGCGAGCTCGCCGTCGTCACCCTGTGCCAGCCCAAGCGGCGCAACGCCCAGTCGCCCGCGCTCTGGCGCGCCCTCACCGATGCCGGCCGCGAGCTGCCCGGCAGCGTCCGGGTGGTGCTGCTGCGCGCGGAGGGGGTCTCCTTCTCCGCCGGGCTGGACCGGGCCATGTTCACCCCCGAGGGCATCCCGGGCGAGCCCACCTTCCTCCAGCTCGCGGCCTCCACCGACCAGGAGCTGGACGACGCCATCGCCTCGTACCAGGAGGCCTTCACCTGGTGGCGCCGCCCGGACCTGATCTCCATCGCGGTGGTCCAGGGCCACGCCGTCGGCGCGGGCTTCCAGCTGGCCCTCGGCTGCGACCTGCGGGTGGTCGCCGAGGACGTCCGGTTCGCGATGAAGGAGACCTCGCTTGGCCTCGTTCCGGACCTGGCCGGGACCAAGCCCCTCACCGAACTCGTCGGCTACGCCCGGGCACTGGAGATCTGCGCCACCGGCCGCTGGGTGGGTGCCGAGGAGGCCGCCGCGATCGGGCTGGCCAACCTCGCGGTGCCGGGCGAGGAGCTGGACGCGGCCGCCCGCGACCTCGCGGCGGCCCTGCTGGCCGCCCCGCGCGGTGCGGTGATCGAGACCAAGGCCCTGCTGCAGGGGGCCGCGGGGCGCTCCTTCGACGAGCAGCGTTCGGCCGAACGGGCGGCGCAGGCCCGCCGGCTGCGGGAGCTCGCCGGGATCGGCGACTGACCGCAGGGCGACGACGCAGGGCCCGGCCCCGGGGATCTCCCCGGGGCCGGGCCCTTTCTCCTGCGCGGAGAAGGCGGGCGTCGCGCGAGGCGGGCCGAGGGGCGGGCGCGGGGGCGGACCGCCGGCGCTCGGCGGGCGGGGATCGTGGCGAAATGCCAGAGTTGGGGAGGTTTGCGATATAGCTGGAGCCGTACGACGGGAGAAGCGCCCATGCCTGACACTCCGACGCCCGCGACCATGCACAAGCACCCCGGTAGCGGCAGCGCCCCGACCCCCGGTCCGCCGGGTGCCGGCGGCGGTGCCAAGCCGGTGGCGGAGCGCGGCCGCACCGCGCTGGCCGTCGGCGTGGTGGAGAAGATCGCCGGGATGGCGGCCCGCGAGGTCACCGGAATCCACGCGCTCGGCTCCGGGCTCGCCCGCACCTTCGGCGCGATGCGGGACCGGGTGCCCGGCGGCAAATCCAGCGTCGGACGGGGCATCAAGGCCGAGGTCGGCGAGAAGCAGACCGCGATCGACATCGCCCTGGTGGTCGAGTACGGCGTGGTCATCCCCGAACTGGCCCGCCAGGTGCGGGAGAACATTGTCGGCGCGGTCGAACGGATGACCGGCCTGGAGGTCGTTGAGGTCAACATCGCGGTCAACGACGTCCACCTCCCGGACGAACCGGAGTTCGAGGAGGAAGAGGAGCCGGTGGCGGTGTCAGGGCAGCGAACGAAGCTCAAGTAGCGCCTTCGGCGGCAGGCCGGCGCCGGGCCCGACGGAGTAGCGGGAAACGAGGGAGTAGCGGATGAACCTGGCCATCGTCGGCCTGGTGGTGGGCATGGCCCTCGGCTTCGCCGGGTACTTCGGCGGGTTCGCGGCCTTTCTGCTGGTGGCCGTGCTCGGGCTGGTCGGCTTCGTGATCGGACGCCTGCTGGAGGGCGACATCGAGCTGGGCGAACTCGGGGACCTGCTCCGCGGCCGCGACCGGCGCCGCTGATGGCGGGGCCCGCGCCGGTTCCGGTCTCCCGTTCGGGGGCGGGCTCGGGCTCCGGGGCCGGCACCGGTTCCGGTTCGGCGCCCGGACGCCGGGGGCGGCTTCGGGTCGCCGACCGGGTGTACGCCAGGATCGCGGCCCGGGCCGCCCGGGAGGTGCTGGCCGAGGCCTGGCCCGCCGGGCGGGCGAAGGGGGCGCCGCCGCAGGTCTCGGTGACGGTGCCGGGGAGCACGGTGCGGGTCCGGGTGGAGCTCGAACTGCCGTTCCCCTCGGACGTCGCGGCGCTGGCCGGGGCGGTGCGGGCGCGGATCGCCGAGCGGGTGGCGGGACTGACCGGGACCAGGGTCTCGGACGTGGTCGTCGTGGTCGAGAAGTTGGTGACGGGGGGCACGCCGTGAACGCGGAGGCCCCCGGGGCGGAGGAGGTGCGGGGAGCGGCACCGGAGGCTCGGCCGGGGAAGGTGAGGCGGCTGCGGGCGCCTCGTACGGCCGCGGCGGTGCTGGTGGCGACCGGGGTGCTGGTGGTGGCGGGGGCGCTGCTGTACGACGTGGTCGCGGTGCGGGCGGGGCAGCCGGCCCGGCGATGGCGGGCGCAGATCGCGGACGAGCTGGCGACGCGTCACCTCGACGACCCGGCCGTCCTGCTGGGGGCCGGCGCGGCGACCCTGCTCGGCGGGTGGCTGCTGTGGCTGGCCCTCGCCCCCGGACTGCGGCGGTGGCTCGTCCTGCGGCCGTACGGGGGGACGACCGCGGCCGTCGACCGGGCCGGGGTCGGGCACCTGCTGACGGACCGGGCGGCCGGGCTGGACGGGATCGACCACCTGCGGATCCGGGTCGGGCGGCGGCGGGTCCGGATCTCCCTGGCGGGGGTGGCGGACCCGGCGCTGGTGCAGCGCCAGCTGCGGGACGAACTGGACCGGGTGGGGCTGGGGCGGCCGATGCGGCTGGACGTGCGGACGGCCCGGGGAGCGCGCGGGGCCGCGGGCGTGGTGGAGGAGGAACCGGGCGACGGGCCGGACCCGGGTACCGGGACGGCCGGTCGTGAGGGGGCTGCGGGGTGAGGCGGACCGTCGTCAACCGGGTGCTGCTGGGAGCGGTCGGAGCGGTGCTGCTGGGGGTCGGGGTGCTGGTGCTGGCGGGCGGGCTCGATCTGTACCGGCGGCTGGGTGTGCACCCGCCGGACCGGTGGCCGTTCACCTCGCCCGACCAGCCGGTGGTGAGCGCGGGTTCGCGGCAGCGCTGGGTGGCGTCGGCGTGGTGGTGGCCGACGGTGATCGGCGGGCTGACCCTGCTGGTGGCGGGGATGGTGTGGTTGCTGGTGGCGCAGCTGAGGCGCACCGGGCTGTCGAGCATCGCGGTGCCGACGCCCGGGGCGAGCGGGCTCCGGCTGCGGGTCGGTGCGCGGGCGCTGGAGGAGGCGCTGGAGAACCGGACGGTGGTGCTGCCGGAGGTCGAGCGGGCCGGGGTGCGGCTGGTGCGGGCGCCGAGGCATCCGCGGCTGCGCGGGGCGGTGCGGTTGCGGCCGGGCGGGGACCCGGCCGCGCTGGTGGAGCACTTCGAGGACGGGCCCCGGGCGGAGGCGTGCGGGAGCCTGCGGCTGGCGGAGCTGCCGGCCGACCTGCGGATCCGGGTCCTCCAGGCGGCCCCCGCCGAGCCGCGGCACGGGCGGCGGCGGGGGCGGCGCAGGAGGCGGCCGGCGCGGGTGGAGTAGCCCCGGGGCGGCGGAGCGGTTCCAGGGTCAGAGGGTGCGCAGGGCGCCGCCGTCGACGGGGACCATGATGCCGGTGAGGTAGGAGGCGGCGGGGGAGAGCAGGAACGCGGCGACCCTGCCGAACTCCTCGGGGGTGCCGTAGCGGCTCAGCGGGATGCCGGCGGCGGCCTGGGCGCGGGCGGCGTCGGGGTCGGCGGCGAGGCCGTCGAGCTCGCGGACCCGGTCGGTGTCGATCCGGGACGGGAGCAGGCCGAGGACCCGGATGCCGCGGGGGCCGAGCTCGTCGGCGAGGGCCTTGGCGGCCATGGCGAGCCCGGGACGCAGGCCGTTGGAGATGCCCAGGCCGGGGATCGGCTGGCGGACCGAGCTGGAGAGCACGAAGGCGATCACGCCGCCCTCGGGGAGCGCGGCGGCGGTGGCGCGGGCGAGCCGGAGGGCACCGAGGAAGACGGACTCGAAGGCGTCGCGCCACGCCTCCTCCGGGGTGGTCTCGACGGAGCCGGCCTGGGGGCCGCCGACGCTGATCAGGATGCCGTCGAGCCGGCCGAACCGGTTCCGGGCCTCGGCGACGAGGCGCTCGGGGGTGTCGGGGGCGGCGTTGTCGGCGACGAGGCCCCGGGCGGTGCCGAGGGTCTCGAGTTCGGCCACGGCGGCGTCGACGGCCTGTCGCGTGCGGCCGCTGACGAGCACGCGGGCGCCGTCGGCGGCGAGTTCGCGGGCGCTGGCGAGGCCGAGGCCCCGGGTGGCGCCGGTGACGATGTAGACCTTGTCTTTCAGTCCGAGATCCATGGGGACATCTTGCCCGGTGCGGGGTGGGGGCGTGGCGGCGGTGGGGCGGCGGGCGCGCGGGCCACGCTCCGCGCGCCCGCCGGGCCGGGGCTGGCGTTGACGTCGGGGGGAAGGTTTACGGTCGTTGCCGGAAGTGCGGGAGGAGTGGTTCGGCGTGCGGATCGGGGAGTTGGCGGAGCGGGCGGGGACGACCACGCGGGCGTTGCGGTACTACGAGCAGCTGGGGCTGCTGCCGGCCCGGCGGGCGGGCAACGGGTACCGGGCGTACGACGAGGACGACCTGCGGCTGCTGCGGGAGATCCGGATGCTGCAGGACTTCGGGTTCGGGCTGGAGGAGACCAGGCCGTTCGTGGAGTGCCTGCGGGCGGGGCACCCGGAGGGTGACTCGTGCCCGGCCTCCCTGGAGGTGTACCGGCGGAAGCTGGCGGAGCTGGACGAGTGCATCGCCCGGCTCCAGGACGTGCGGGCTCAGGTGGCGGAGCAGTTCGATCGGGCCGTGCGGGCCCGGGACGAGCTGGCCGCCGTTGAGGAACCGCCTCTTTGCGAACTGGTGAAGGAGTAGACGGTGGTGGAGATCACGGGTGTGCCGGCGGTGACGGACGACACGTTCGCCGCGGAGGTGCTGGGGGCCGACGGCCCGGTGCTGGTGGACTTCACGGCGGACTGGTGCCCGCCGTGCCGGATGATGGCGCCGGTGCTGGCGGACATCGCGCGGGAGGAGGCGCACCGGCTGCGGGTGGTGAGCCTGGACGTGGACCACAACCCGCGGACCCAGGCGGCGTACGGGGTGCTGTCGATGCCGACGCTGATGGTGTTCCGGGGCGGGCGGCCGGTCCGGTCGGTGGTGGGCGCGCGGGCGAAGGCGCGGCTGCTGCGGGAGCTGGACGACGTGCTCTAGGACAGGACGGCGTGCTCCGGGACAGGTCCTAGGACGCGCTCCCGGCGGGGACGGCGTCGAGCGGGACCTCGGCCTCGGCGGCCTGCTTGGCGCGCTCCTTGGCCTCACGGCGGACGAGGACCCAGACGCCGACCGGGATCATCGCGGTGAACAGCCACCACTGGATGGCGTAGGCCATGTGCGGGCCGATGTCGGAGTGGTTGGGCTCGGGGATCAGCTGGGGCTGGTCGGCCGGGGCCGGGGCGGTGCCGGTGAGTTCGAGGTAGCCGCCGAGGAGCGGGGCGCCGGTGCGCTTGGCCTGCTCGTCGGTGTTGATCAGGTTGAACTGGCGGTCGGGCAGGCCGGTGCGGTCCTTGATGCCGCTGGCGCCGTACGTCTCCTCGGCGCGCAGGCGGCCGGTGAGGGAGACCTCGCCGGTGGGGGCGGCCGGGACGGGCGGGTACTCGGTGGCGCCGACGCCGGAGGCCACCCAGCCGCGGTTGACCAGGACGGTGCCCTTGCCGTCGGCGAGCCGGAACGGGGTCACCACGAAGTAGCCGATGGTGCCGTTGGAGTCGGTCCGCTTGCGGACCACGAACTCGTGTGCCGGGTCGTACTGTCCGGTGGCGGTCGCCGCGCGCCAGGTGAGGTCCTTGGGGACCGCGAAGCCGGGGGTCGGCGACAGGGTGTCGTACGGGACCGGCGCGGCCGTGAGGGCCTGGCCGATCAGCTCGTTCCGGGCCACCCGTGCCTCGTGGCGGTGCAGCTGCCAGAAGCCCAGCTTGATCGTCGCGGGGATCAGCAGCAGTGCGACCAGCATGGTGATCAGCCACTGTCGGGTCAGCAGAAAACGGTACACATGGGAACCGTACGCCGACCTCACAAGCGGCTCACGCACCGGGGTGCGGGGCGACCTCGCGCAGCAGCTGGAGGAAGGCGTCCTCGCCGACGACGGGGGTGCCGACCTCCCGGGCCTTGCGGGCCTTGCCGCTCCAGCTGTCCGGCTCGTTGGTGACCAGCAGGCTGGTGAGGCGGCTCACAGAGGTGGCGATGTGCAGGCCGGCCTCGACCGCGCGGTCCTCCAGGACCTCGCGGTCGGTGGCGGTGTCGCCGGTGATGGCCACCCGCATGCCCTGGACCAGCGGCCTGCCGTCCACCCAGCGCCCCGGGTTGGGGTACGGGCAGGGCGGGCGCTTCTTGGCCTGGCGGTAGGCGGCGCCGGTCCAGCTGCCGCGGGCCGGGGAGGCCGGCTCCTCCTCGCCGAGGTCGGTGACCGCGACGCAGTTCTGGAGCGGCAGCGGCACGCCGCCGTCGCGGGCCAGGCGCAGGCTGGGCCGGAAGGCCTCGGCGAGCACCCGGGCGTCGTCCAGGGCGTTGTGGGCGTGGCGCTGCTGGACGCCGAAGTGGGCGGCGAGCGAGGACAGCTTGCCGTTGGGCAGCGGCAGGCGCAGGTCGCGGGAGAGGACCATGGTGCACAGCCGCTGCTGGACCGGGGCGCGCAGGCCGGCCCGGGAGAACTCGCGGGAGATCATGTTCCAGTCGAAGAGCGCGTTGTGCGCGACCAGGACGCGGTCGCGCAGACGGGCGGCGAACTCCTCGGCGATCTGCGGGAAGGTCGGGGCGGTGGAGAGCAGTTCGGCGGTCAGGCCGTGGATCCAGACCGGGCCCGGGTCCCGCTCGGGGTTGACCAGGGTGTACCAGTGGTCGACGACGTCGCCGTCCGGGTCGAGCTGGTAGACGCCCGCCGAGATGACGCGGTCCGAGCGGCCGAGACCGGTGGTCTCGACGTCGACGACCGCGAAGCCCCCGGTGGGGGCGGCGGAGCGCTGCGCGGGGACCGGTGCGGTCCGCGGCGCTCCGTGGGTCTCGGGCTGGATCGGGTGCATGGTGCAACAGGATAAGGGGCGGGCCGGGGGACTCCGGCCGGAATGTTCCGACCGACCGGCCGGAATAGAGTGGTCGACGGGGGCGTCGTACACCTGATCGAGATCGTTTCAGCTAAGGAACAGCGCATGCGTGCCACCGTGATTCACGGCCCCAACGACATCCGGATCGAAGAGGTACCGGACCCGGTGATCCAGCACCCGACGGACGTGGTGCTCCGGGTGGTGAACGCCTGCATCTGCGGCAGCGACCTGTGGGCCTACCGCGGCGTGGCGCAGCGGGTGGCCGGGCAGCGGATCGGGCACGAGTTCCTGGGCGTGGTCGAGGAGGTCGGCGCCGAGGTGCGCGGCTTCGCCAAGGGCGACCTGGTGGTGGCGCCGTTCGTCTGGTCGGACGGGACGTGTGACTTCTGTCTCGAAGGCCTCCAGACCTCCTGCCCGCACGGCGGGTTCTGGGGGCAGGTCGGTTCGGACGGCGGCCAGGGCGAGGCGGTGCGGGTGCCGTTCGCGGACGGGACGCTGGTGAAGCTGCCCAAGGAGGCGGCGGGCGACGAGAAGCTGCTGCCCGGGCTGCTGGCGCTGTCCGACGTGATGGCGACCGGGCACCACGCGGCGGTCTCCGCGCGGGTGCGGCCGGGGGCGACGGTCGCGGTGGTCGGCGACGGCGCGGTGGGCCTGTGCGGCGTACTGGCGGCGCACCGGCTGGGCGCGGGCCGGATCATCGCGCTGGGCCGGCACGAGGCCCGCACCGAGCTGGCCCGTCGCTTCGGCGCGACGGACGTGGTGGCGGAGCGCGGCGAGGCCGCGGTCGAGGCGGTGAAGGAGCTGACCGGCGGTCAGGGCGCGCACGCGGTGCTGGAGGCGGTCGGCACCGAGGAGTCGATGCGGACGGCGATCTCGATCACCCGGGACGGCGGCGCGGTGGGCTACGTCGGTGTGCCGCACGGCGGCAGCGCGGGCGTCGACATCGGTCAGATGTTCGGCCGGAACGTTTCTCTGAACGGTGGCGTGGCCCCGGCCCGCGCGTACATCCCCGAGCTGCTGCCGGACGTGCTCTCGGGCGCCATCGAGCCGGGCCTGGTCTTCGACCGCACCGTCGCCCTGGACGGCGTTCCGGAGGGCTACCGCGCGATGGACGACCGCTCGGCCCTGAAGGTGCGGATCGCGTTCTGAGGCCTCGGCCTCCCGGCACCGGCCCGTGCCGCCCCGAACGGGGTGGCACGGGCCGGTGCCGTTCTCGGCGGAGGTCGGGGACGGCGGCCGGGGCCGGTTCGGTGCGGCGGAGTCGCTGGGATGGGCTGTTTTTCGGCCAATCGGATGGTGCGAGGGGGTGAACGGTCGACTGATCGCGGTCAACCCCTTCCGGGGCGGGCAGGACGCTCCTAGCATGGCGCGGCGCCAGACGTGTGACGCCCCTCACGTCCGATCACGTCCGATCGTTCCGCCCGTGCGACAGATACGCCGAAGGAGTGAGGAGACAGCGTGGATTCGCCGCCGCTCAGCACCGCCGCCACGGAAGCTCAACTCATCGACGACAGCGAGGAGTTCCGAAGCCTGCGGCGCTCGTTCCGGAGCTTCGCCTTCCCGGTCACCATCGGCTTCGTGCTCTGGTACCTGCTCTACGTGCTGCTCTCCTGCTACGCCCCGGGACTGATGCGCACCAAGGTCCTCGGGCACGTCAACGTGGCCCTGGTGCTCGGGCTGCTCCAGTTCGCGACCACCTTCGCGATCGCCGGCTGGTACGCCCGCTACGCGGACCGGCGGATCGACCCGTCCGCCACGGCGATCCGCGAGGCGCACGGCGCCGTCGTCCACGCCCCCCGGGAGTCCGTCGAATGACCCTGCTCGCCAGCTCCGCCACCGAGCACCGCGGCCTGACGATGGCCCTGTTCGGCGTCTTCGTCCTGGCCACCCTCGGCATCACGGTCTGGGCCGGGCGGCAGACCAGGAGCGCCTCCGACTTCTACGCCGGCGGCCGCGGCTTCACCGGCTTCCAGAACGGCCTGGCCATCTCCGGCGACTACATGTCCGCCGCCTCCTTCCTCGGCATCGCCGGGACCATCGCGCTCACCGGCTACGACGGCTTCCTCTACTCGATCGGCTTCCTGGTCGCCTGGCTGGTCGCGCTGCTGCTGATCGCCGAACCGCTGCGCAACTCCGGTCGCTTCACGATGGCGGACGTGCTCGCGTTCCGGATGCGCCAGCGCCCGGTGCGCACCGCGGCGGGCGTCTCCACCATCGTGGTGTCGATCTTCTACCTGCTGGCCCAGATGGTCGGCGCCGGCACCCTGGTCGCGCTGCTGCTCGGCGCCGAGGGGAACGCCGCCAAGCGCTGGACCATCGTCGGGGTCGGCGCGCTGATGATCGTCTACGTGGTGATCGGGGGGATGAAGGGCACCACCTGGGTGCAGATCGTCAAGGCGGTGCTGCTGATCGCCGGCGCCGCGCTGATGACCGTCCTGGTGCTGGCCAAGTACCACTTCAACCCCTCCGAGCTGCTCGGCGCGGCGGCGAGCGCGAGCGGCAAGGGCGAGGCCTTCCTCCAACCGGGGCAGAAGTACGGCAGCGGCACCGCCAAGCTCGACTTCATCAGCCTCGGCATCGCGCTGGTGCTCGGCACCGCCGGCCTGCCGCACATCCTGGTCCGCTTCTACACCGTGCCCACCGCCAAGGCGGCCCGGAAGTCGGTGCTCTGGGCGATCGGCATCATCGGCGTCTTCTACCTGATGACCCTGGCGCTGGGCTTCGGCGCGGCCGCGCTGGTCGGCTCCAAGGCGATCAAGGCGGCGAACGCGGCGGGCAACACCGCGGCGCCGCAGCTGGCCGAGGCGCTCGGCGGAGGCGCCGGGACCACCGGCGGCGCGATCCTGCTCGCGGTGATCTCGGCGGTCGCCTTCGCCACCATCCTGGCCGTGGTCGCCGGGCTCACGCTGGCCTCCTCGGCCTCCTTCGCCCACGACCTCTACGCCAACGTGATCCGGCGCGGGAAGGCGAGCGAGAAGGAGGAGGTGCTGTCGGCGAAGTGGGCCGCGGTCGCGATCGGGGCGGTGGCGATCGTGCTCAGCCTCTTCGCGGACAAGCTCAACACCGCCGCCCTGGTCGCCCTGGCCTTCGCGGTCGCCGCCTCGGCGAACCTGCCCACCCTGCTCTACTCGCTGTTCTGGAAGCGCTTCACCACCGTCGGAGCGGTCAGCTCGGTCTACGCCGGACTGATCACCTCGGTGACGCTGGTGGTCTTCTCCCCGGTGGTCTCCGGCGCGAAGACCTCACTCTTCCCGCACTCCGACTTCCACTGGTTCCCGCTGGAGAACCCCGGCCTGATCTCCATCCCGGTCGGGTTCCTGGCCGGCTGGCTCGGCACGCTGCTGTCCCGGGAACGTTCCGACCCGGCGAAGTACGCTGAACTCGAGGTCCGCTCGCTGACCGGGCTGGGCGCCCACTGATCGTTCCGCGATGACTATGCTGGCCCGGCCCGCCGTGACGGTGGCCGGGCCGGCCGCATCTCGGGGAAGGACGCACGTGCTGCTCGACACCTTCGGACGACAGGCCGTCGACCTGCGGGTCTCCCTCACGGACCGGTGCAACCTGCGCTGCACCTACTGCATGCCGGAGGAGGGCCTGCAGTGGCTCGCCAAACCGGACCTGCTCACCGACGAGGAGATCGTCCGGCTGGTCAGCGTCGCCGTGCGCGACCTGGGCGTGCGCGAGGTCCGCTTCACCGGGGGCGAGCCGCTGCTGCGCCCCGGGCTGGTCGCCGTCGTCGCCGCCTGCTCCGAGCTGGAACCGCGCCCGGAGCTCTCGCTGACCACCAACGGCATCGGGCTGGCCCGCACCGCGACGGCACTGCGCGAGGCCGGCCTCGACCGGGTCAACGTCTCGCTGGACACCCTCGACCCCGAGGTGTTCCACACCCTCACCCGCCGCCACCGCCACCAGGACGTGCTGGACGGGCTGGCCGCCGCCGAGGCCGCCGGGCTGGCGCCGGTGAAGCTCAACGCGGTGCTGATGCGCGGGGTCAACGACCACGAGGCGGCCGACCTGTTGAGCTGGTGCCTGGAGCGGGGCTACGAGCTGCGCTTCATCGAGCAGATGCCGCTGGACGCCCAGCACGGCTGGGACCGCGCCTCGATGGTCACCGCGACGGAGATCCTGGACCTGCTGCGGGCCCGCTTCACGCTCACCCCGGAGCCGTCCGCGCGCCGGGGCGCGGCACCCGCCGAGCGCTGGCTGGTGGACGGCGGCCCGGGCCGGGTGGGCGTGATCGCCTCGGTCACCCGTCCGTTCTGCCGGGCCTGCGACCGCACCCGGCTGACCGCCGACGGCCAGGTGCGCAACTGCCTGTTCGCGACCGGCGAGACCGACCTGCGCACCGCGCTGCGCTCGGGCGCCGACGACGCCGAACTGGCCGCGCTGTGGCGGGCGGCGATGTGGGGCAAGAAGGCCGGGGCGGGGATCGACGACCCGGAGTTCCTCCAGCCCGAGCGGCCGATGTCCGCGATCGGCGGCTAGCGCCGGGGCGAAGGGTGGTGCAGGCCGCTAGGCCGGGTTCCCGGCGCTCTCGGCGGCCTCGGGGGTCCAGTCGGCGAAGGCGACGACCTCCTTGAGGAAGCCGCGCACCCCGAGGAACTGGGAGAGGTGCTCGCGGTGCTCGTCACAGGCGAGCCAGGTCTTGCGGCGGTCCGGGGTGTGCAGCTTGGGGTTGTTCCACACCAGTACCCAGCCGGCGTCCGCCCGGCAGCCCTTGGCGGAGCAGATCGGCGTCTGCGGGGTGTCCATCGGGCCGTCCTCAACGATTGGCGGGTGACGTCTGCACCGCCAGTCTGTCACGCCCGCCCGGGCCGGCCGGATCCGGGCATGGCGACGCCGGGCAGCCACGGGGGGAGCCGCCCGGCGTCGGTCCGTCGCTCCGACGGGGGATGCGGAGCGCGTACGCAGTATGTCACGCCACCACCCTCGGATGGGGAGGTCTTGCATGATTAATCTGAGCTTCTTTTGAGCTTTCGTCGAGCCGAACGAGGGCGAACCGGCGGGAAACGGACGGTCAGTCCACGTCCTGTGAAGGATCGGTGGGAGCGGCCTTTGCCTCTCCTGTACCGGCCTTCGCTCCCGCCCCACCAGCCCCACCCGTCCCACCGGGGCCGAGCATCAGCGGGGTGTCGAGCGGGATGTCGAAGGTGCTCGGCAGTCCCGGGGCCCGCTCCCGGCCGGCGTTCGCTATCAGCACCGCGAAGTACGGCAGCAGCACGGCGCCCGCCAGGGCGGCGAAGGCCAGCACCCGCTGGACGTCCCAGAGCACCACGGCGAGCAGCACGCAGACCGTGCGGAACAGCATCGAGATGACGTAGCGGCGCTGGCGCCCCCGGACGTCCTCGGTGAGGCTGCTGCGCGCCCCCGTGATCCGGAAGACCTGCCCGTCATCGGCGCTCTTGCCCATGTGTCCTACCGCCCTCGTCACGCACCCGCGCGCCAGGCCGCGCGGCTTCCTCACGGTACGCCCGGGCACGGGCGGCGACGAGACCGGGTGGGCCGGACCCACCCGGTCGGGTAGCCGAAGGGCCTGTCCGGCGGAGCGGACAGGCCCTTCGGTTCGCGGGCGCCGGCGCGGGGCGGGCCCGGGGGCTAGGAGCGCCGGGAGAGGTACCGCGGGGGGACGGAATCGGTGAGCCAGACCCCGTTCTCGCTGAGCCGGAACTCGTGGCCGGCCGCCGTCATCGCCGCCGCGTTCACGGTCAGCACCACCGGACGGCCGTGCCGGGCGCCGACCCCGGTCGCCGTCTCGGTGTCCGCCGAGAGGTGGACGTCCTGGCGGGCCATCGGGCGCAGGCCCTCGCGGAAGATCGCCGCCAGGTGCCGGTCGGCGGTGCCGTGGTAGAGCACGGGCGGCGGCACGGCGGCGGCCAGGCCGAGGTCGACCGCCACCGTGTGGCCCTGGTTGGCGCGGATCGAGAGACCGTCCGGCGAGTAGCCGAAGCGCCGCTTGTTGTTGGTCGCCACGACGTGGTCCAGCTCGGCCCGCGTCAGCGGCCTGCCCCGGGCAGCGAGCGCGTCGAGCAGCTCGTCGACCCGGACCCAGCCGGCCCCGTCCAGCGTGATTCCCACCAGCCCGGGCTCGTGCCGCAGGATGCGCGACAGCATCTTGCTCGACCTGACCAGGCGCTTCTCGTCCATCATGTCTCTCGTATCCCCCGTCGGTCAGTGGCTAAGAGGCCTGGCTGACCGAACTCATGTTGAAGTCCGTGACACGCACGGGTGGCATCGCGGTGCGGGTGACGTTGTCGCTCCACTCGCGGGGCAGGCAGCGTTCGGTGCGGCCCACCTCGGTGATCCGGTTCAGCAGGTCCACCGGGGACTCGTTGAACCGGAAGTTGTTGACCTCGCCGACGACCTCGCCGTTCTCCACCAGGTAGACGCCGTCCCGGGTGAGTCCGGTGAGCAGCAGCGTCGCCGGGTCCACCTCGCGGATGTACCAGAGGCAGGTGAGCAGCAGGCCGCGCTCGGTGCGGGCGATCATCTCGTCCAGGGTCGGCGCCGACTCCTGGTCGGCCGTCTCCAGCACGAGGTTGTCGATCGCCGGGCGCAGCGGCAGGCCGGTGAGGGCCGCCGCGTGGCGGGTGGTGATCAGGTCGTTCAGCACGCCCTCGCGGATCCACTCGGTGGCGGCGATCGGCTGGCCGTTGTCGAAGACCGAGTAGTCCCCGCCGCTGGCGTGGGCGAGCACGAACGGCGCGGCCTCCAGGCCGGGCTCGCGCGGGTCGGAGCGCAGCGTCAGCGGCAGGGCGCTGAGCTTGTCGCCGATCCGGGTGCCCCCGCCCGGCTTGGCGAAGACCGTCCGGCCCTCCTGGGCGTCCCGGCCGCCGGAGGACCAGTTGAGGACGATCAGCAGGTCGGCCACGGCCGAGGGCGGCAGCAGCGCCTCGTACCGGCCGGCCGGCAGGTCCACCTTGCGGGCGCCCCAGCCGAGCCGCCTGGTCAGCTCGGTGTGCAGGGCGGCGACGTCGACGTCGGTGAAGTCCCGGGTGGAGGCGCCCACCCAGGCGGAGCTGGAGAGGTCGGCGGTCTTGGCGTTGATCTCGACCATGCCGGTGGGCTGGTCGTGGCGCAGCCGCAGGCCGGTGGAGCTGCCCAGGTAGCTGGAGGTCATCTCGTGCCGGGCGAAGCCGTACAGGAGCTGGCCCTGGGCTGCGGCGCGGGCGAAGGCCTCGCCGAGGGCCGGGCCGAAGGCGTCGAACACCTCGATGGAGGTCACCGCGGGCGGCTCGGTGAAGTCCGGCGAGGACGGCTGGTCGGCGATCAGCGGCTGGGCGTCCTCGGCCGGCCCGGCCGCGCGGGCGGCCTCCTCGGCGGCCCGCACCAGGCCCTCCACCTCCGGCGCGGTGACGGCCTCGCGGGAGACCACGCCGGAGGCGGTGCCCTGGGCGCCGGCCACGGTGGCGATCACGGTGAGGCGGCGGCCGCGGGTGACGCCGTTGGTGGTCAGCGCGCCTCCCGGGATGTTCCCGGGGGCGGCCCAGCGCAGGTTGGCGGTGGACTCCTCGTCGGCGATCACCACGCAGCCGTCGGCGCGGGAGAATCCGAGCGCCAGCTCGACGAGTTCGTGGGGCTGCATCGCGGTCATCAGTGACCCGCCTCCTGCTGGGTGTTGAGCACGTTGACGTTGCGGAACAGCGCCGAGGGGCAGCCGTGGCTGACCGCCGCGATCTGACCGGGCTGCGCCTTGCCGCAGTTGAAGGCGCCGCCGAGGCGGTAGGTCTGCGGGCCGCCGACCGCCGCCATCGAGCCCCAGAAGTCGGTGGTGGTGGCCTGGTAGGCGAAGTCCTTGACCTGGCCGGCGAGTTCGCCGTTCCTGATGGCGTAGGCGCGCTGCCCGGTGAACTGGAAGTTGTACCTCTGCTGATCGATCGACCAGGAGCGGTCGCCGACGATGTACAGGCCGTTCTCCACCTCGGCGAACAGGCCCTCGGTGTCCGGGCCGTCGGCGGCCGGCCGCAGCGAGACGTTGGCCATCCGCTGCACCGGGACGTGCGCGGGGGAGTCGGCGAAGGCGCAGCCGTTGGAGCGCTCGAAGCCCGTCAACTTGGCGATGCCGCGGTCGAGTTGGTAGCCGACCAGGACGCCGTCCCGGACCAGGTCCCAGGACTGGGTGGCCACGCCCTCGTCGTCGTAGCCGATGGTGGACAGCCCGTGCTCGGCGGTGCGGTCGCCGGTGACGTGCATCAGCTCGGAGCCGTACCGGAGCGAGCCGAGCTGGTCGAAGGTGGCGAAGGAGGTGCCGGCGTAGGCGGCCTCGTAGCCGAGCGCGCGGTCCAGCTCGGTGGCGTGGCCGACCGACTCGTGGATGGTCAGCCAGAGGTTCGTCGGGTCGATGACCAGGTCGTAGCGGCCCGCCTCGACGCTCGGGGCCCGCATCTTCTCGGCCAGCAGGACGGGCAGTTCGGCGAGCTCGGCGTCCCAGTCCCAGCCGGTGCCGGTGAGGTACTCGTAGCCGCGGCCGACCGGCGGGGCCAGGGTCTGCATCGAGTCGAAGGCGCCGGTGCGCTCGTCGACCGAGGTGGCCTCCAGGTCGGAGTGCACCCGGATCCGCTGCTGGGTGGTGACGGTGCCGGCGGTGTCCGCGTAGAACTTGTTCTCCTGGACGGTCTGCAGGGCCGCCCGCACGTGCGAGACGCCCTCGGCGGCCAGCAGCCGGGAGCTGCGCTCGGCGAGCAGCGCCGTCTTCTCGGCGTCCGGCACGTCGAAGGGGTTGACCTCGTACGAGGAGACCCAGGTGACGTCCCGGTGGACCGGCTCGTCGGCCAGCTCGACCCGCCCGGTGGAGCCGGCCGCCCGGCTGATCCCGCCGGAGAGCCGGGCCACGGCGACGGCCTGCTCGGCGACCCGGGCCGCGGCGTCGGGGGTGAGGTCGACCCCGGCGGCGAAGCCCCAGGCGCCGTCCAGCACCACCCGGACGGCGAAACCGAGCTGCACGCTGTCGGAGGTGCCGGCCGGACGCGCGTCGCGCAGCCGCCATGAGGCGCTGCGGATCCGCTCCAGGCGGAAGTCGGCGTGGCTCGCGCCCAGTTCGCGGGCCCGGGCGAGCGCGGCGTCGGCGAGCGTCCGCAGCGGCAGGGCGAGGAACAGCGGGTCGACGGCGCGCCCGTGCGGGGCGCCGGAGCGATCGGCCGGAGGGATCGGAGGCAATCGGGCTCCCAGGTCGCGGAGGGTGGCGGTGCGGCGCCACAGGGGCGCCCGCACCGCATCATTTCCCGTCCACCGGGTTTCCGGCCAGCCCATTTCGACCGGTGCGCCGCCGGGCCGGCCGCCACGGTCCGGCCGCCGGGGCCCGCCTTCCCGGTGCGCCCGCGCGGGCCGTCAGCCGACGCTCTCCCACCAGCCGTCCGGCTCCGGCGGGTTGTCGACGTCGACCCGCTCGCCGGGGCGCGGCACGGCCAGCGGGACGGCCTGGTCCTTGGCGGCCTTCACCAGTCGCTCGATCGGCTCGGACCACGGGTGCAGGCCCAGGTTGAAGGTGCACCAGTGGACCGGCACCAGCAGACCGGCGGTCAGGTCCCGGTGGGCGAGGACGGCGTCCTCGGGGGTCATGTGGATGTCCGCCCAGGCGGCGTCGTAGGCGCCGATCTGGACCAGCGCGGCGTCGAACGGGCCGTGCCGCTCGCCGATCCGGGCGTAGCCCTCGAAGTAGCCGGAGTCGCCGGTGTAGAAGACCTTGCGGTTCGGCCCCGCGACCACCCAGGAGCCCCACAGGGTGGTGTTGCGGGTCAGCCCGCGGCCGGAGAAGTGGTGCGCCGCGGTGAGGGTGAGGACCAGGTCGCCCAGGGTGCAGGTCTCGTCCCAGTCCAGTTCGATGATCCGGTGCTCGGGGACGCCCCAGCGGCGCAGGTGGGCGCCGATGCCGAGCGGCACCGAGAAGGGGGCGGACTGGCTGCGCACCAGGCGCTTGACCGTCGCCATGTCCAGGTGGTCGTAGTGGTCGTGCGAGATCAGCACCGCGTCGACCTGCGGCAGCTCCTCCAGCTCCACCGGCACCGGGTGCAGCCGCTTGGGGCCGACGTGTGCGGCGGGGGAGCAGCGGTCGCTCCAGACCGGGTCGAGCAGCACCCGGAAGCCCTCGATCTCCACCAGCGCGGAGGCGTGCCCGTACCAGGTGACCTCCACGCCCTCGGTGGCCGGACCGGGCGGGCCGGCGGGGCGGACGGTCGGCACCGGGCGGGCGGGGACGCGGTCGGCCCGCTCGAACAGCATCCGGCGGGCGGTGGCGCCGTCGAAGCCGGGGGCGCCGGCCGTGCGGGCGAGCGTGGAGGGCGCGTTGTGGAAGACGCCGTCCCGGTACTGCGGGGAGTTGCGCACCCGCTCCTCGCGCTCGCCGTCCGGCCGCCGCCCGAACGCCGCCGGCAGGTCGCGCAGCGCCCAGGCGGCCGTGCCCAGGCCGGCCGCCAGGGCGGTGAGGGCCAGCAGTCGTCCGCGTCGGTGGGTGCTCCCGGGCCGTGCCTTGGTCATCCGCTCTGCCTTCGTCGCTCGCCGGGAGGGTCGGGGATCGGTACGGCCGCTCCCGGGCCGGCCCGCACCACGGGGGCAACGGGTGCGCCCGTCCGTGTGGTTCCCGTACAGTCGCCCCGATCCGGGCAGCGCCCGGGCCTGGGAGATGTCCGCGGCCGGGACGGTGCGAGCGGGCGCGGATTGTCGGATTGCGACAGATCCACCGGGGAGGCGCTGTGGGAGCCCGATGCGCCGCCGCCGCCGACCGCCCGATAGCGTCACACTGCGTACGCATTCCGGCGTGCGTGCTCACACAGGAGAGAGGTGGATCGTTGAGCCGCTCGGTTCTCGTCACCGGAGGAAACCGGGGCATCGGCCTCGCGATCGCCCAGGCCTTCGCCGAAGCGGGCGACAAGGTGGCCATCACCAGCCGCTCGGGCGAGGTGCCCGAGGCGCTGGCCAAGTACGACGACGTCCTCGCGGTCCGCTGCGACATCACGGACGCCGCGCAGGTCGACGCCGCCTTCACCGAGATCGAGCAGAAGCACGGCGCGGTCCAGGTGCTGGTCGCCAACGCGGGCATCACCAACGACACCCTGCTGCTGCGCATGTCGGAGGAGGACTTCACCTCCGTCGTGGACACCAACCTGACCGGCACCTTCCGGGTGGTCAAGCGCGCCTCCAAGCTGATGATGCGCGCCAAGAAGGGCCGCGTCGTGCTGATCTCCTCCGTGGTGGGCCTGACCGGCTCCCCGGGCCAGGCCAACTACGCCGCCTCCAAGGCCGGCCTGGTGGGCTTCGCCCGGTCGCTGGCGCGCGAGCTCGGCCCGCGCAACATCACGGTCAACGTGGTCGCCCCCGGCTTCGTCGACACCGACATGACCGCCGTGCTCAGTGACGAGCGCCGCGCGGAGATCGTCTCGGGCGTGCCGCTGGGCCGCTACGCGGCGCCCGCCGAGGTCGCCTCCACCGTGCGGTTCCTCGGATCGGACGAGGCCGCGTACATCACTGGAGCCGTCATTCCCGTCGACGGCGGATTGGGCATGGGTCACTGATCATGAGCGGAATCCTCGAAGGCAAGCGGATCCTGATCACCGGTGTGCTGATGGAGTCCTCCATCGCCTTCCACACCGCCAAGCTCGCGCAGGAGCAGGGCGCGGAGATCATCCTCACCGCCTTCCCGCGCCCGAGCCTGACCGAGCGGATCGCCAGGAAGCTGCCGCACCCGGTCAAGGTGCTGGAGCTGGACGTCTCCGACCCGGAGCAGCTGGCCGGCATCGCGGACCAGGTCCGCGAGCACCTGCCGACCCTGGACGGCATCGTCCACTCGATCGGCTTCGCGCCGCAGGACGCGCTGGGCGGCAACTTCCTGGACACCCCGTGGGAGTCCGTGGCCACCGCGATGAACGTCTCCGCGTACTCGCTGAAGTCGCTGACCACGGCGCTGCTGCCGCTGATGCAGGACGGCGGCTCGGTGGTCGGTCTGACCTTCGACGCGCAGTTCGCCTGGCCGCAGTACGACTGGATGGGCCCGGCCAAGGCCGCCCTGGAGTCGACCAACCGCTACCTGGCGCGCTACCTGGGCGAGCGGGACATCCGCTGCAACCTGATCTCGGCCGGTCCGATCGGCTCGATGGCCGCCAAGTCCATCCCGGGCTTCGGCGACCTGGCCGACACCTGGAACCACCGCTCCCCGCTGAAGTGGGACCTGAGCGACCCGGAGCCGGCCGGCCGCGGCATCGTCGCGCTGCTGTCGGACTGGTTCCCGAAGACCACCGGCGAGATCATCCACGTCGACGGCGGTCTGCACGCCATCGGCGCCTGACGCTCCGCCCGTACGCCGCTGCCCGGCCCTCCCTCGTGGGGGTGCCGGGCAGCGGCGTTCCGTTTCCGGTGCGGCCGGGCCCGCGCGGGAGCCGGAACGCCCGGGGGCGGACGGGGGCGGACGGGGCCGGGGCGGTCAGGCCTCGGCGTGGGCGCAGGCGCCGGGGGCGGCGCGGCCGGCCTCCACGGCGGCGCGCCCGGCGTCGCCGGCCCGGATGGCCTCCAGGATCTCCTGGTGGCCGATGTAGCGTTCGGCGATCAGCTCGGGGCCGATGTCGTGCCGCAGCAGCTCGCGGGTGGCCTCGCCGAGGTCGGCGTAGACGGCGAGCAGGACGTCGTTGTGGGCGGCGGCCACCACGGCCTGGTGGAAGGCGGCGTCGGCCTGGACGAAGTCCTCGGCGTCGCCGGAGTGCCAGGCGGCCTCCCGGAGCGCCATGGCGCCGTCCAGCAGCTCCAGGTCGCGCGCGGTGCGGCGGCGGGCGGCGAGGGCCGCCGCCGAGGTCTCCAGTGCCGACCGCAGCTCCGCGACCTGGGCCTGGTCGGCGTCGGCGAAGCGGCGGTGCATCACGCCGGCCAGCTCGCTGGTGGCCAGCACGTACGTGCCGGAGCCCTGCCTGATGTCGAGCAGCCCGTTGTGGGCGAGGGCCCGGACGGCCTCGCGGACGGTGTTGCGGGCGACGCCGAGCTGCTCGACCAGGGCGGCCTCGGTGGGGATGCGCGAGCCGACCGGCCACTCCCCGGAGGTGATCTGGGCACGCAGCTGCGCGATCACCTGGTCGGACAGCGGGGTGCGCCTCGGCGAGGACAGCGCCACGGGGGACTCCTTGACGGCTACGGCTCGGGTGGGGCCTGGGTGGGAGATGGCCGGTGCATGAACGGTCGGCACATCATGCCAATTCCAAGGTGCATCAATTCATCCCATCATTCTATGATGCTGCTCATGCCCGCAGCAGACACCACCGCTTCCGCCCGGACCGAGAGCCGGACGCCGACCGCCGAGCGGCCCGCCGCCGGCTCGGCCGCCACGTACCTGGGCTGGCTGTTCGCCATCGCGATCGCCGCCGCCGCCTTCAACCTGCGCCCCGTGGTCACCAGCCTCGGACCGCTGCTCGACCAGGTCCGCGACGACCTGGGGATGAACCCGACACTTGCCGGGCTGCTCACCGCCGTCCCGTCGCTGTGCTTCGCGCTGTTCGGCTTCGCCGCGCCGGCCGCGGCCCGCCGGATCGGCCCGATCGCGGTGATCACGGCCGGGATGGGCGCGATCACCGCGGGCGTGCTGGCCCGCTCCTTCGCCGGCGGCACGGCGGTGTTCCTGCTGTTCACCGCGCTCGCCCTGGCCGGCGTGGCGGTCTCCAACGTGCTGCTGCCCGTGGTCATCAAGCGGTACTTCCCGGAGAAGGTCGGTCCGATGATCGGCCTGTACTCCATGGCGCTGTCGGCCGGCACCGCGCTGGCCGCCCTCGTCAGCGTGCCGCTGACCAGCTCGCTCGGCGGGGACTGGCGCCACGGCCTCGGCAGCTGGGCCGCCCTCGGGGCGCTCGCCCTGGTGCTCTGGCTGCCGCTGCTGCTCGCCAGGCGCGAGCGCGGTGAGCGCGCCGGCGGCGCCGCCGCCCCCGCCCGGCTGCCGATCACCCGCAGCCGTACGGCCTGGGCGATGGCCTGCTTCTTCGGCCTCCAGGCCACCGGCGCGTACGTGGTGATGGGCTGGCTGCCGAAGATCTTCCAGGACTCGGGCATCGACAAGGGCACCTCCGGGGTGCTGCTCGCGGTCACCATGGTGATCGGCGTGCCGGTCTCCTTCGTGCTGCCCAACCTGGCGGCCCGCCGCGGCGACCAGCGGCTGTTCGTGGTGGTGCTGGCCTCCTGCGGCATCGCCGGGTACGCCGGTCTGGCACTCGCCCCCGCCGGGGCGCCGTGGGTCTGGTCGGTCCTGGTGGGCCTGTCCAACTGCGCCTTCCCGCTGGTGCTGACGATGATCGGACTGCGCGCCCGGACGGCGGGCGGCGTGGCCCAGCTGTCCGTCTTCGCCCAGGGCGTCGGCTACCTGATCGCCGTCCCGGGCCCGATCCTGATCGGCCGGATCTACGACGTCACCGGCGAGTGGTACTGGCCGCTGGGCTTCCTGGCGCTGCTGCTGGTGCCGCAGATGCTGTTCGGGCTGCGCGCCGCGCGGGCCCGCCACATCGAGGACGAGGCGGTCCACCCGGCGCAGCGGGCCCAGGCCTGACACCGAGGGGCCGGACGCCGAGAGGCCGGTCGCCGGGCGGTCGGACGCGGCGGCGGGGCCCGGGTCCGGCCCCGGGGGAGGGGCCGACGGGCGACGGGCGTGTTCGGGGTGGGAGAATCCCGGACATGCCCGTTCTCGATCCCCATCCCACCGACGGCCGCAAGCAGCTCGGCCGCATCGCCCTCGCCTTCGCCGCCATCGTGGTGGTGGTGGCGGTCATCGCCACCGTCGCCTCCTCGATCGGCTGACGGACGCCCGTCCGCCATCCGACGGCCGTACGCCACCCGACGGCCGTACGCCACCCGACGGCCGTACGCCACCCGACGGCCGTACGCCCCGGCGCCCGCAGGCCACCTGACGCCGTACGCCGTCCGAAGCCCCGGTGAACGGGACATGATGGCACTCGTCGTCCCTCGGAGTGGCACCATCCGGGAGCATCGCGCCGCCGGGCCGCTTTTCTGCCAAGCTTGCTGGGTATGAGCGCCGACACGCCCCGCAGGATCATCGTTCTCCGCCATGCCAAGGCCGACTGGCCGAACGGCGTGGACGACCACGACCGGCCGCTGGCCGACCGGGGCCGTCACCAGGCCCCGGACGCCGGCCGCTGGCTGGACGACTCCGGCATCAACCCCGACTACGTGGTCTGCTCCACCGCGCTGCGCACCCGTGAGACCTGGAAGCTGGCGGTGCACGAGCTGCCGCACCGGCCCCGGAAGACCGTCTACGAGGAGCGGGTCTACGAGGCCAGCCCCGGCGAGATCATCGCCGTGCTCCAGGAGACCCCGGAGGAGTACTCGGACGTGGTGCTGGTCGGCCACAACCCGGGTGTGCTGGGCCTGACCCAGGTGCTGGCCGGGGACGCGGGCGACCGGGACGCGCTGGAGCGGCTGCGGCTCGGGGGCTTCCCGACGGCGGCGATCGCGGTGCTCAGCTTCAGCGGCTCCTGGAAGGGCGTCGAGCCGGGCGTGGCCGAGCTGGTCTCGTACCACACGCCGCAGGACTGATCCCGGGAACGTACGTGAGGGGCACGCGGATGCGATCCGCGCGCCCCTCGGGTGTCCGCAGGCCGTGCGCCGGCTCCGGGCGGCCTCACTCGGTCGGCCGCCGCCGGGGCGACTCCTACTCGGTCGGGGTGCCGTGCAGCGCGTCGGCCGCCTCGACCTCCTCGCGGGTGATGCCCAGCAGGTAGAGCACGGTGTCCAGGAACGGCACGTTCACCGCGGTGTCGGCGGCCTCGCGCACCACCGGCTTGGCGTTGAACGCCACCCCGAGACCGGCCGCGTTCAGCATGTCCAGGTCGTTGGCGCCGTCGCCGATCGCCACCGTCTGCTCCAGCGGCACCTTCGCCTGTTCCGCGAAGCGGGCCAGCCAGCGGGCCTTGCCCGCCCGGTCCACGATCTCGCCGACCACCCGGCCGGTGAACCTGCCGTCCACCACCTCCAGGGTGTTCGCGGCCGCGAAGTCCAGGCCCAGCTGCTCCACCAGGTGGTCGGTGACCTGGGTGAAGCCGCCGGACACCACCGCGACCTGGTAGCCGAGGCGCTGGAGCGTACGGATCAGGGTGCGCGCGCCCGGGGTGAAGCGGACCTCGGCGCGGACCTTCTCGGTCACCGAGGCGTCCAGCCCGGCCAGCAGCGCCACCCGGGCCCGCAGCGACTCGGCGAAGTCCAGCTCGCCGCGCATCGCCGCCGCCGTCACCTCGGCGACCTCCTCCTCGCAGCCCGCGTGGGCGGCGAACAGCTCGATCACCTCGTCCTGGATGAGCGTGGAGTCGACGTCCATGACCACCAGGCGCTTGGCCCGGCGCTCCAGCCCGGCGGCGACCACCGCGACGTCCACCCGCTGGGTGGCCGCCTCCTGGGCCAGCGCGGCCCGCAGCTCGTCGGTGGCCACACCGGAGACGGCCAGCTCGACCGCCGTCACCGGGTACTTGGCGAGCCGGAAGACACGGTCGATGTTGCCGCCCGAGGCGGTGATCCGGGAGGTGAGCGCGGAGACGGCGGCGGCGGTCAGCGGGTTGCCGAGCACCGTGACGTGCGAACGGCCCTCGCGGCGCGGCCGGTTGTCACCGATGCCGGAGAGGATCTCGGCCTGGAGCTTCTGCTCGTCGGCCCAGCGGTGGACGGTGGCCCGCAGCCCACCCTCGTCGCCGGGTACGGGGGGCGGGGTGACCAGGGCGCACAGCGTGATGCGGCCACGGGTGACGACCTGCTCGATGTCGATGACGTCGACGCCGAAGCCGGCCAGCGTCGCGAAGAGGCCGGCGGTGATGCCGGGGCGGTCCTTGCCGAACACCTTGACGAGCAGGGTGCGCTCGTCCGCGGTCCGGTGCTGGGCGGCGGGGAGGGGCTCAGCGGCCAGGGGCGATGCGTTCATGGTGCCTCCCACGCTACCGGGCGCGCGGTGGCCGGCGGGCACCCGTCCCACCTCGCGGGACGCCGTGGTCCGAGGTCGGTAGCAGCCTGGTCACAGTCGCCCGGGCCGACTTTCATCGGCGGTCGGCGGGCTGGAATGATTCCCCCCGTCAGTCAGAGGAACATCAGCCCCGGCCGGGGGCCACAATTCGGGGGAACCGAGAGAGCGGGGCAGGCGAGCAGTGCCGCAACTCGTCATCGAGATCAACGGACAGCAGCGGACTCTGGAGCCCGGGCGGTCCTACACCATCGGGCGCAACCCGCAGTCGGACTTCCCGTTCGAGGACGCCAGGGTGTCCTGGCAGCACGGGACCATCAGTTTCAACGGCAGCGGTTGGCAGCTGGACGACCACGGCAGCACCAACGGGACGTACGTGGCCGGGGCCCGGACCCTGCAGGCCCAGCTGTTCCCCGGTGCCGTGGTCAACCTGGGCAACCCGGAGAACGGCCCCCGGCTCGGATTCTCCGCACCCGCACACGTCGCACCCGCGCACGCCGCGGCTCCGCAGGCCGCCGCTCCCCAGGCCGCGCCGATGCACGAGGCCGCCACCAGCCGCGGCCCGGTGCCCACGCCCCAGCAGCCCGCCCCGCAGCAGGACTGGCCGCAGCACGACCCGTACCAGCAGCCGCAGCAGCAGGCCTGGCCCGGTCAGCCGCAGGCCCAGCCGCCGTTCCCGCAGCAGCAGTACGCGCCGGCGCAGGCCCAGCCGGCCCCGCAGCAGCCGCAGCCCCAGCACGGGGGGTTCCCGCAGCAGCAGGGCTTCCCGGCCCCGGCGCAGCACGGCGCCGGCGGGCCGCAGCCGACCATGATCCGCAACCTGACCTCGGCGATGCGCACCGTCCGGATCGGTCGTGCGCTCGACAACGACATCGTGGTGTCCGACCTCCAGGTCTCCCGCCACCACGCCGAGCTGCGTCAGCTCCCGGACGGCCGCTACGAGATCGTCGACCTCGGCAGCCACAACGGCATCTTCCTCAACGGCCAGCGGGTGCAGCGTCAGCTGATGGGCCCGCAGGACCGGCTGACCGTCGGCCACTCCGGCTTCGTCCTGGTCGGCGACCAGCTGCAGGAGTTCGTCGACACCGGCGCGGTCTCCTTCTCCGCCCGCCACCTGACCGTCGAGGTCGAGCACAAGGGCGCCAAGAAGATCCTGCTCAACGACGTCAGCTTCGGCGTCCCGGAGAAGTCCCTGGTCGCCGTCATCGGCCCGTCCGGCTCCGGCAAGTCCACGCTGCTGCGCGCCCTCACCGGCTACCGCCCGGCCGACCGCGGCGAGGTCCTGTACGACGGCCGCAACCTCTACAAGCAGTTCGCCGAACTCCGCTCGCGCATCGGCCTGGTGCCGCAGTCCGAGATCCTGCACCGCGAGCTCACCGTCCGGAAGGGCCTCAAGTACGCGGCCCAGCTGCGCTTCCCCGGCGACACCGAGGCGAGGGAGCGCGAGGCCCGGATCGACGAGGTGCTGTACGAGCTGCGCCTGGACAAGCGCGCCGACAACAAGATCACCGCGCTCTCCGGCGGCCAGCAGAAGCGCGTCTCGGTCGCCCTGGAGCTGCTCACCAAGCCCTCGCTGATCTTCCTGGACGAGCCCACCTCGGGCCTCGACCCGGGCATGGACCGCGAGGTCATGCAGATGCTGCGCGGCCTCGCCGACGACGGCCGCACCATCCTGGTCGTCACCCACTCGGTGGCCGAACTCGCGCTCTGCGACCGGTTGCTGGTGATGGCACCGGGCGGTTCGGTGGCCTACTTCGGCCCGCCGGACGAGGCGCTGCACTTCTTCGGGTACGAGACCTGGGCGGACGTCTTCCAGGCCTTCGAGAACTACCCGGACCACGACTGGGCCGGCCGCTACCGCGGCTCGGTGCACTACCAGCAGTACTCCGCGCCCACCGTGGAGGCGGGCGAGGTGCAGCACGTCCAGGTCGCCCAGGAGGCCGTCAGGCCGCCGAAGCCGCAGAGCTGGGGCTCGCAGCTGTGGACGCTGATGCGCCGCTACATGTCGGTGCTCGCCTCGGACCGCGGCTTCCTCGCACTGTCCGTGCTGCTGCCCGCCGTCATCGGCGCGGTCAGCGTGCTGATCCCCAACGAACCGGGGCTCGCGCCCAATCCCAAGACGCAGCTGCACCTCAACAGCGGCGCCGCGACGATCATGCTGATCCTGGCGATCGGCGCCTGCTTCTCCGGGGCGGCCAACTCGGTCCGTGAGTTGATCAAGGAGCGGGCGATCTACGAGCGGGAACGGGCCACCGGGCTCTCCCGCTCGGCGTACATGATGTCCAAGATCATCGTGCTGGGCATCTTCAGCGTGATCCAGGGCGCCATCATCTCCGCCGTCGGCTTCCTGCCGCGCAAGCTCCCCGAGCACGGCCTGATCGTCAAGAACCTGCCGATCATCGAGATGACCATCGGCATGATCCTGCTGAGCTTCGCCGCGATGATGTTCGGCCTGATGATCTCCGCGCTGGTGAAGACCGCCGAGAAGACCATGCCGCTGCTGGTCATGTTCGCCATCGTCCAGGTCGTCTTCACCGGCTGCCTCTTCCAGATCTTCAGCAAGCCCGGACTGGAGCAGGTCGCCTGGCTGATGCCGGCCCGCTGGGGCACCGGCATCGTGTCCACCACGCTCGACCTGTCCACGCTCATGGGCCCCTGGAACAAGGACTTCCAGAACCCCAACTACGACCCGATGTGGAAGCACAGCGTCGCCCAGTGGGCGATCGACGCGGGCGTGCTGATCGCGATCTCCGTCGCCATCGGCGTCCTCGTGACCCGGCTTCAGCGCCGGCACGAGCCCGAGGTCATGCAGAAGGGCTGACCCCCGCACCGACCGACCGCCGAAGGGGCGGCCCTCCCACCCGGGACGGCCGCCCCTTCGGCGTTCCGGCCCGGCCCGCGCGTCTCCCGAGGCTCCCGGAGGGCCCGGGACCTAGGTCCACGGACCCGGGACCGGGGCGGCCGCGGACGGACGCGGCCGCCGTCGCGGCGGCGGTAGTTTGGCGGTATGTCCAGCACCACCGGAGACCACCGGGCCCACCCGGCCCACCCGGCCCACCGGGCCCACCGGGGCCCGCTGCCCGCCTGCGAATCCTGCCTGTCCGGGATCGAGGCCGTCAGCCAGGCACTGCTCGCCATGAGCCGGCACCTGGAGGTCCGCGAAGTGCTGCGCCGCATCACCGCCTCCGCCCGCGGCCTGCTCGGCGCCGAGTACGCGGCCCTCGGCGTGCCCGACGACCACGGCGGCTTCGCCCAGTTCGTGGTCGACGGCGTCACCGACGAGCAGTGGCGGGCGATCGGCCCGCTGCCCCGGCAGCACGGCGTACTCGCCGCGATGCTGCACGAGACCGGCCCCACCCGGCTGGTGGACGTCCGCAAGGCGCCCGCCTTCGAGGGATGGCCCGAAGCCCACCCCGAGCTGGACGCCTTCCTCGGCATGCCGATCCTGGACACCGACGCGGCCGAGGACGAGCCGCAGGTGATGGGCGTCATCTTCCTCGCCAACAAGCGCGGCGGCGGCCTCTTCACCGACCACGACGAGGAACTCCTGCGGATCCTCGCCGCGCACGCCGCCCTCGCCCTGTCCAACGCCCGGCTGTACGAGCGCAGCCGCGAGCTCACCCTGGCCGGCGAACGGGCCCGGATCGCCCACGACCTGCACGACGCCGTCTCGCAGAAGCTCTTCTCGCTCCGGCTCACCGCCAAGGCGGCCGCCAAACTCGTCGACCGCGACCCGGCCCGGGCGCGGGCCGAGCTCGCCGAAGTCGCCCGGCTGGCCGCCGAGGCCGCCGACGAACTGCGCGCGGTGGTCGTGGAGCTGCGCCCCGCCGCCCTGGAGGAGGACGGGCTCAGCGCCACCCTCGCCTCCCAGGTGCAGGTCCTGGACCGGGCGCACACCGCCGACGTCGCCTTCGCCGCCGACGGCGTCCGGGCACTGCCGCCCGCCCAGGAGGCCGCACTGCTGAGAGTCGCCCAGGAGGCGCTGCACAACGCGCTGCGCCACTCCGGCGCCCGCCGGGTCACCGTCACCCTGGTCGGAACGCCCGCGCGCGGCGCCCGCCTGCGCGTGCACGACGACGGGCGCGGCTTCGATCCGGAGTCCGTCCGACGGGCGGGCCGTCACCTCGGCCTCGCCTCGATGCGCGACCGCGCGGCCGCCGTCGGCGGCACACTCACCCTGGAGTCGGCCCCCGGTCGGGGGACGCTCGTCGAGATGGAGGTCCCCGGTGCCTGAGAGCACACCGTCGATCCGCGTCCTGCTGGTCGACGACCACCAGGTGGTTCGGCGCGGGCTGCGCACCTTCCTGGAGGTCCAGGACGACATCGAGGTGGTCGGGGAGGCCGCCGACGGGGCGGAGGGCGTCGAGCGGGCCAGGGAACTCGACCCCGACGTCGTCCTGATGGACCTCAAGATGCCCGGCGTCGACGGCATCGAGGCGCTGCGCACGCTCAAGGGGGAGGGCAGCCGGTCCCGGATCCTGATCGTCACCAGCTTCACCGAGCACCGCACGATGGTCCCCGCGCTGCGGGCCGGTGCGGCCGGGTACGTCTACAAGGACGTGGACCCGGAGGCGCTGGCCGGGGCGATCCGCTCGGTGCACGCGGGCCACGTCCTGCTCCAGCCCGAACTGGCCGAGGCCCTGCTCTCCGACGACAGCCCGCGCGCCCCGCAGGGCCGCGGCGGCACGCTCACGGAGCGTGAGCGCGAGGTGCTCGGGCACATCGCCGACGGCCGCTCCAACCGGGAGATCGCCCGCAGCCTGCACCTGTCGGAGAAGACGGTGAAGACCCACGTCTCCAACATCCTGATGAAGCTGGACCTGGCCGACCGCACCCAGGCGGCACTCTGGGCCGTCCGCCACGGCGAGACCCGCGAGGAGTAGCGGCCGGCCCCGGGCCCGGGCCCGTCACCGCCCGGTGGCCGCTGCCCGGGGCCCGGCGCCCCTCAGCGGTCGTCGCGCTCGTCGACGAGGGCGTTGTAGGCGGCCACCTGGGCGCGCCGGGCGGTGCGCCGCAGCGGGGCCAGGACGGACTGCCGGGCCGCCATCTCCGAGGCGCTGACGGCGGCGCCGTGCCCACCGGAGGCGATCGCGAGCAGGGCGGACACCTGGCGGGCCGACTCCAGGACGCGGACGGCCCGGGGCGGGTAGCCGGGGGCGAGCAGCTCGCCGTGGCCGCGGCGGCGATAGGCCTCGAGGGCCCGCAGCGCCTGGGGCCCGGCACCGGCCACGTCGAGGCGGGTGAGCAGGACGGTCGCCTCCCGCAGCCCGTCCGCCAGCTCGCGCTCCGCCTCGTGCAGGGACGGCACGTCCGCCGGCGGTGTGTCGTTCACCTCGGAGCAGCGCCACAGCACGGTGGCCGAGCGGTCGCCGACCGGGCCGTACACCTCCACCTCCGGCACCAGCCCGAGCGGCGTGCCCACGGCCAGGACGGCCTCGCCCGCGCCCATGGCCAGCTCGTTGAAGGCACTCGGGCCGGTCAGGCCGAGCGGGTGCCCGGCCGAGGGCAGCGCGAGCCGCAGGCCCTTCACCCCGAGCACCCGCAGCCGCCCGAGGGCCCAGGTCAGCCCGTGCTGCTCACCGGGCCGGTCGCCGGGCAGCCCGGTCACCCGGTGGATCTCGTCGGCGCCCAGCACGGCCGCGGCGGCGTCGTCCGGGGACACCGAACCGGCGAGCAGGGCGTTGCCCCACGCGGTGAGCCGCCCCGAACGGGGCTCTTCGTACGGATTGTCGGCAGGAGTCACGAGCATCCGGCCAGCCTACGGAATCGGCGGTCATCCGCGTGGCGTAGGTTTGCCCATGCGTGTGCGGCGCACCCACCCCGTGCCCACCGGCTGACCGGAGTAGGCTCGCCGCCCGCACCGACGGCCGAGAATCTTGTTTTTTGGGGAAGGCGTAGGCATGAGCGACGTGCTGGAGCTGGTGGACGTATCCGTGGTCCGGGAGGGGCGCGCGCTGGTCGACCAGGTCTCGTGGTCCATCTCCGAGGGCGAGCGCTGGGTCATCCTGGGCCCGAACGGCGCCGGCAAGACCACGCTGTTGCAGATCGCCTCCTCGTACCTGTTCCCGACCTCGGGCAAGGTCACGGTGCTGGGCGAGAAGCTCGGCGAGATCGACGTCTTCGAGCTGCGGTCCCGGATCGGCCTGGCCGGCGCCGCGATGTTCGACAAGCTGCCGGCCGAGCAGACCGTGCTCCAGACCGTCCTCACCGCCGCGTACGGCATGACGGTCACCTGGCAGGAGACCTACGAGCAGTCGGACGAGTCCCGTGCCCTCGCCCTGCTCGACCGCCTCGGCATGGCCAACCTCACCGACCGCAGGTTCGGCACCCTCTCCGAGGGCGAGCGCAAGCGCACCCTGATCGCCCGCGCCCTGATGACCGACCCCGAGCTGCTGCTGCTCGACGAGCCCGCCGCCGGCCTGGACCTCGGCGGGCGAGAGGACCTGGTCCGCCGGCTCGGCGCGCTCGCCCAGGACGAGTTCGCCCCGGCCATGGCGATGGTCACCCACCACGTCGAGGAGATCGCGCCGGGCTTCACCCACGTCCTGATGATCCGGCAGGGGAAGGTGCTCACGGCCGGCCCGATCGACACCGAGCTGACCGCCCGTAACCTCTCCAAGTGCTTCGGTCTGCCGCTCACCCTGGAGCGTCACGGGGACCGCTGGTCGGCCCAGGGCCTGCCGCTGGGCTGAGGCCCCGTCCGCCCATCCGGAAGGCCGTCGGGAACCGGTCGCACGTGCGACCGGTTTCCGCCCCTCGACCTGCGGGAACTGTCCGCTTCGAAGGCCTTCGCTCCCTAGGATGGACGTGTGGACAGCTGGATCTGGTGGCTCCTGGCCGCCGCAGGGCTCGGCATACCGCTGGTGCTGACCGCGATGCCGGAGTTCGCCATGTTCGCGGTGGGGGCGCTGGCCGCCGCCGGCGTGGCCGGGCTGGGCGGGGGAGTGGTCCTGGAGACCCTGACCTTCGTCGTCGTCTCGGTCGCGCTGGTGGTGTTCGTCCGCCCGATCGCCTACCGGCAGCTCCAGAAGGGCCCGCAGGTCAAGATGGGCATCGAGGCGCTCCAGGGCGCCACCGCGGTCGTCGCGGAAACCGTCGACGGGGAGGGCGGGCGGATCAAGCTGAACGGCGAGATCTGGTCGGCCCGCGCGCTCCACCCGGGCCAGGTGTACCAGCCCGGACAGCAGGTCGACGTCGTCGAAATCCAGGGCGCGACCGCCCTGGTCGTCTAGGGGAGAGTCCGTGGAACCCGTCCTTATCGTTTTGGTCGTCCTGGTCGTGGTGGCCTTCATCGCGCTGATCAAGACGATCCAGGTCATCCCGCAGGCCAGCGCCGCGATCGTGGAGCGCTTCGGCCGCTACACCCGGACGCTCAACGCAGGGCTGAACATCGTCGTCCCGTTCATCGACCGCGTCCGCAACCGGATCGACCTGCGCGAGCAGGTCGTGCCGTTCCCGCCGCAGCCGGTGATCACCCAGGACAACCTGGTCGTCAACATCGACACCGTCATCTACTACCAGGTGACCGACCCCCGGGCCGCGACGTACGAGGTCGCCAGCTACATCCAGGCGATCGAGCAGCTGACCGTCACCACGCTGCGCAACATCATCGGCTCGATGGACCTGGAGTCCACCCTGACCTCGCGCGAGGTCATCAACGCCGGCCTGCGCGGTGTCCTGGACGAGGCCACCGGCAAGTGGGGCATCCGGGTCAACCGCGTCGAGCTGAAGGCGATCGAGCCGCCGACCTCCATCCAGGACTCGATGGAGAAGCAGATGCGCGCCGACCGTGACAAGCGCGCCGCGATCCTCACCGCCGAGGGCCAGCGCCAGGCCCAGATCCTCAAGGCCGAGGGTGAGAAGCAGGCCGAGGTGCTCAAGGCCGAGGGTGAGGCGCAGGCCGCCGTCCTGCGCGCGGACGGTGAGGCGGCCGCGATCCGGACGGTCTTCGAGGCCATCCACGACGGCGACGCCGACCAGAAGCTGCTCGCCTACCAGTACCTCCAGACCCTGCCCGAGCTGGCCAAGGGCGACTCCAACAAGCTCTGGATCATCCCCAGCGAGGTCGGCGACGCGCTCAAGGGCCTCGGTGGCGCCTTCACCGGACTGACCGGCAACGGCGGGATGAACGGCGGCGCGGTCGCGGCGCCCAGCGTCGCGCCGGCGGCCCCGGCGGCCACCCAGGTGCCGTTGGACCCGGCGGCCGGCCCGCGGCCGGTGGACACCGAGAAGGGCGCCGCCCGTCCCCGGGTGGACCCGGCCCGGGAGTACCCGAAGATCGACCCGGAGTGATCGGTCGCACCGTGCCTCGCCGAGGGCCCGCCGCCGGGAGGTGGCGGGCCCTCGGGCGTTCGCGGTGCCCCGGGTGCTCGCGGGCCCTCGGCCGTTCTCGGTGCCCCGGGCGTTCGCGGGACCGACGCGCACGGACCGGGCGGCGCTGTGGCGTGCGTCCCGAATCGCGGGCGGGTCTGGTCGGCCGGCGGGGCCGTCCGGCATGATCCCCTCGGACAGGACCGAGAGGAGAGGTGACCCATGACGCTCTGGGAGTCGATCGCCGTCCTGGTGGCCGGCGTCGGCGCCGGGATGATCAACGTGATCGTCGGCTCCGGCACCCTGATCACCTTCCCGGTCCTGCTCGCCGTGGGCATTCCACCGGTCACCGCCAATGTCTCCAACACCTTCGGCCTGGTCCCCGGTTCGCTCAGCGGGGTGATCGGGTACCGCCGTGAACTGGCCGACCAGGGACGCCGGGTGCTGCGGATGGGCACCGCCTCGCTGCTCGGCGGGCTGCTCGGTGCCCTGCTGCTGATCAAGCTGCCGAGCGGGGCCTTCGACGCGATCGTCCCGGTGCTGATCCTGCTCGCGCTCGTCCTGGTGGTGATCCAGCCCCGGGTGGCCAAGGCCGTCGCCGCCCGCCGCCGCCCCGGCGGCGATCCGGACGGCAGCCCGGTCCTGCTCGTCGGGGTGTTCCTCACCGGCATCTACGGCGGCTACTTCGGCGCCGCGCAGGGTGTGCTGCTGATGGCGCTGATGGGCATGCTGCTCCAGGAGGACCTCCAGCGGATCAACGCGGTGAAGAACGCCCTGGCGATGATCGTGAACGCGGTCGCCGCGCTCTTCTTCCTCTTCACGTCGACCGTGAACTGGGCCGCCGCCGGTCTGATCGCGGCGGGCTCGCTGGTCGGCGGCCTGGTCGGGGCCAAGGTGGGCCGGCGCCTCCCGCCGACCGCGCTGCGGGGCGTCATCGTGGTGGTCGGCCTCGTGGCCATCGCCAAGCTGTTGCTGAGCTGATTCGAACAACCGTCAGACCGTCTGCAGGTCGGAGGAGTACGCCATGGCCCTGGAGATGCGGGAGAGCTGCGAGCGCTGCGCGGTGTCGCTGACCGCGGACGGCCGCGCCTCGATATGTTCCTACGAGTGCACCTTCTGCCCGGACTGCACCGACGCCATGGCCGCCACCTGCCCCAACTGCGGCGGCGAGCTGGTGGTCCGTCCGCGCCGGAAGGCCGCCTGACACCCGGCACCCCGGGCAGCCCGGACGGCCCGGACGGCCCGGACCCCCGGCCCCCGGAGCGACGACCCACCAGACGACCCACCAGGAGTGCGGCGATGACCAGCAGGGCACGGCTGAACGAGGACGAGATCACGGCGGCCCTGGCGGCGCTGCCCCGGTGGACGCGCGAGGGCGACAGCATCGCCCGCACCGCCGACGCGCCGGACTTCCCGGCGGCGATCCGGGTGGTCGGCTCCGTCGCCGAGCAGGCCGAGGCGCTCGACCACCACCCCGACATCGACATCCGGTGGCGAACCCTGCGCTTCGTCCTGTCCACCCACAGCGCCGGCGGCCTCACCGGGCTGGACTTCACCCTCGCCGCCCGGATCGACGAGGCCCTGCGCGCCGAGTCGGCGGCCTGACGCGGTACCACCGGGGAAACCCCGGACCGTCCGGGCGAGGGCCCGGGCCGACTCTCCGGGCGGGCGTGAGATGCTGACTGCCGCATCGGCAGGCAGATGGCTCGGGAGGGACGGAACGGATGGCGCAGGAGCCCTTCGGAGACGCCCACCCCCAGCAACCGTGGCCGTCCCAGGGCCATCCGGACTGGCAGAACGGCGCGTACGACGCGTACGGCGGGCGCTCCGAGCAGCAGCAGACGCCGGATCAGCCGTCGCAGTGGCAGCCGCAGCCGCAGCCGCAGCCGGGCTACGGCTCGGTCGAGTACGGGCAGCAGCCGCCGTTCGGCCAGGGTTTCTCCGGGCACACCGGGTACGAGACCGGCTACGGGCAGGGCGGCCATGGCGAGGGCGGCTACGACCCCGGCGGGTACGGCCGGACCGGCTACGGCGAGGGCGGCGACGTCCAGGGCCAGGGCCCGTACGGCGTGCCGGAGCAGTACCAGCCGTATCCGCAGTACCCGGACCACGGGCAGCCGTACCAGCCCTCCACGCCGTACGCCGCCGGGCAGCAGCCCGCCGGTGACGAAGGGCTGTACGTCCCGGCGGGGGCGGAGTACTCGGTGGACGGCTACGTGCACATCGAGGAGACCGGGCCGGCGCCCGTGACCGTGCCCGCGCCCGTCCCGGAGAAGTCCGCGGAGCCCGCTCCGGAGCTTTCTTCGGAGCCTTCTCCGGACCGGGCCCGCGAGCCGCAGGCCCGGCCCGCCTCGCCGTCGCGGGCCGCCGCCCGCCGAGGCGCGGGCGGTGGCTCCGGTGCCGCCTCCTCGCTCTCCGCCAAGGCGCGCAAGGCCGCCGGCGCGGTGCTGGCCGGGGACCACGTGCCCAGCCGCAAGGCCCTGCTGGTGCGGACCGGTGCCGGGGTGGCCGCGCTGGGAGTACTGGTGGCGGCGGGACTGATGGTCGGGACCGAGGGCGGTGACAGCGCGGCCGCGAGCAGCGGCGGTGAGCCGGGCTTCGCGGTGGCGCACACCAGGGTCTGGGCCGCCCAGCCCGCCGCGGCCGGTCCGGCCGGAGGCGACGACACGCTGATCGGCAGCTGGCTGCTGGCCGACGCGGTGGTCCGGGCCGACGGCTCCGGGGTGCGCGCGTACGACCGGGCGGGCGGCAAGCCGACCTGGTCGGTGGAGCCGCCGGCCGCCGGGGCCGTCCCGTGCGGGCTGTCGGCCGGGGTGAACCGGGCGGGCCTGGGCGCGGCGCTGTTCCGTCCGCAGGCCGATCCGAAGAGCCCCTGCACGCTGGTGACCGCCGTGGACACCAAGACCGGCAAGACCGCGTGGACCAAGACCCTCTCGGACGCCAAGGGCGCCTACTCGGCGCGGGTCGGTGTCACCGAGGACAAGGTGGTGGCCGTCGGGGACGACCGGGTGCTGGCCTGGGAGTCGGCCGACGGGAAGGACGTCTGGCAGTACACCGGCCAGGGCAAGTTCTGCACCCTGTCCGGCGGCGTCAGCGGGAAGACCGTGCTCGTCGCCTCCTCCTGCGCCGACTCGACCCCCGCCGACCAGGCCGTCGCGCTGAACGTCGCGGACGGCAAGGTCAGCTGGTGGCGGGGCCTGAACAACCAGCCGAAGACGGTGACGGTGCTGTCCGCCGAGCCGTCCGTGGTCCTGACGACCGGCGCGAAGCCCGAGGACGACCGGGTGTTCGCCTGGGGCACGGGCGGCGACCCGGCCGCCGAGATCCCGGTGACCGTCGACGGCGGCCGACTGGACGTCGCCCACGGTACGTTTTCGGCCACTTCCGGCGTGTACTTCGAGGGCCGCACGATGGTCACGACCCTGGAGCCGCCGAACGGCGGCGGGCCGGTGTCCGCGGTCGGCTACGACCTGGACACCGGCAAACAGCGCTGGAAGGCGCCGACCGCCGCGAAGGGTGCCGTCCGGGCCGTCGGCATCGACGGCGGGTCGCTGGTGCTCGCCGCCGACGAACGCCGCGACCAGCCCGCCCGGCTCAGCCGGTTCCCGCTGGCGGGCGGCCAGGAGGCGACCGGCGGCAACTTCCCGGCCGGCACCGGCTCACTGCTGATCTCCGGACGGGTGCTGATCGGCGGCGGGCAGGTGGTCGTGGTGCCCGAGCACTCGGCCAACTACGGCACGGCGGCGGGGTACCAGGCGAAGGACTGAGGCCTTCCGCCCCGCTCCGCGCCCGTTCGGTTCCACGCCTGTTCGTTTCCACGCTCCTTCGGTTCCGCGCCCGAGCCGCCCCGCCCGCTGCCGTCCGGACGCCTGGAGCGTCCTCGGGCCGAGGACGCCTCACGCCGCGGGGACGGGCCGGCCCGGCACGGCCGGCAGCCAGTCGGCGAGGTCCCGGGCCTCCGAACCGCGCAGGCCGAGCGCCAGCATCAGACTGGCCTGCGGCGTCGGCACGAACGGCCGGCGCAGCAGCTTCATCCCGGCCTGCTCCGGTGTGCGGTCCGCCTTGTACTGGTTGTCCTCCGCGCACGCGGCGACGGTGTTCATCCAGCTGTCGGCACCGCCGCGCGACTTGGGCTGGAGGTGGTCCACCGTGGTGGCCCGCCGGCCGCAGTACGCGCACAGGTGCTGGTCCCGGGCCAGGACACCCCGCCGCGACCACGGAGCCTGTTGTCGGAACGGCACCCGTACGTACCGTTGCAGTCTGATCACCCGGGGCACCGGGACGGCCACGCCCGTACCCCGGATCGAGCGCAGCGGATGCGCCTGCTCCACCACCGCCTTGTCCTGGAGCACCAGGACGACGGCGCGCTGGAGCGACACCGTCGTCAGGGGCTCGTAGCTCGCGTTCAGAACCAGCGTGTTGCGCACTCGGCACACCCTTCCCGCGGGCGTGCCACGGCGGCACGACCGTCTCCACACACGTCACTGCCGCCGCACGGCGGTGGAACCACTCTGAATGGGCCCGTAGCCGTCGAACAACGGAATTTCCGGTATCGGGGAGGGGCCCGGGGGAGCGGGCCACCCGACCCGGTGGGGTGCCTCGGGAAAACTCGCTGGCCGGAACCGCGTAGGCTCTATCAGGCTGGAGTCGTACCGACCCGGAGCCCGATCGAACCGGGCCAGCACTGGGCGGACGCCCGATCGAAGGAGAAGCGTGACCGTGACGGACATCGTCGACGAGCTGCGGTGGCGTGGGCTGATCGCCCTGTCCACTGACGAGGACGCACTGCGCAAGGCGTTCGCGGACGGTCCGGTCACGTTCTATTGCGGCTTCGACCCGACGGCCCCCAGCCTGCACCTCGGCAACCTGGTGCAGATCCTCACCATGCGCCGCATCCAGCAGGCGGGGAACCTCCCACTCGGCCTGGTCGGCGGCGCCACGGGCCTGATCGGCGACCCGAAGCCCACCGCCGAGCGCGTGCTCAACGACCCCGAGACGGTGGCCGGCTGGGTCGAGCGCCTGCGCGGCCAGATCTCGCGCTTCCTCGACTTCGAGGGCCCGTACGCGGCGCGCATGGTCAACAACCTGGACTGGACGTCCGGGATGTCGGCGATCAGCCTGCTGCGTGACGTGGGCAAGTACTTCCGGGTCAACAACATGATCGCCAAGGAGGCCGTCGCCCGACGGCTCAACTCCGACGCGGGCATCAGCTACACCGAGTTCAGCTACCAGATCCTCCAGGGCATGGACTACCTGGAGCTGAACCGCCGCTACGGCTGCGCCCTGCAGACCGGCGGCAGCGACCAGTGGGGCAACCTGACCGCCGGCACGGATCTGATCCGCAAGGCCGAGGGCAAGTCCGTCCACGCGCTGGCCACGCCGCTGATCGTCAAGGCCGACGGCACCAAGTTCGGCAAGACCGAGTCCGGCACGGTCTGGCTCGACCCCGAGCTGACCACCCCGTACGCCTTCTACCAGTTCTGGCTGAACGCGGACGACCGGGACATCCCCAACTTCCTGCGGATCTTCAGCTTCCGCTCGAAGGAGGAGATCGAGGAGCTGGAGCGCGAGACCACCGAGCGCCCCGCCGCCCGCCTCGCCCAGCGGGCCCTCGCCGAGGAGCTCACCACGCTGGTGCACGGCGCGGAGCAGTACCAGCGCGCGGTCGCCGCGTCCAAGGCGCTGTTCGGCCAGGGCGACCTCGCCGACCTGGAGGCCCCGACGCTGGCCGCCGCGCTGGCGGAGGTCCCGAAGGCCGAGGTGTCCGAGCTCCAGACGGTGGTCGACCTGCTGGTCGCCGTCGGCCTGTCGCCGAGCCGCTCGGCCGCCCGCCGGACGATCAAGGAAGGCGGTGCCTACCTCAACAACGTCAAGGTGACGGACGAGGAGGCGGTGCCGACCGAGGCCGACCTGCTGCACGGCCGCTGGCTCGTGCTGCGGCGCGGCAAGCGCAACCTGGCGGCGGCGGAGCTGGTCGCCGCCGGCTGACCGGTCGACCGGGCTGGTCGACCGGGCTGGCCGACAAGCCGGCCGGCTGCGGACTGGCTGAAACACACCCGCTCTGAGCTGCGGCTTTGAGTATCGAGGGCCGGATCTGGACAGATCCGGCCCTCGACGTTTGACGATGTCGTCCAGGTGGCCTAGTGTTGAACGAGTCGCTGGAGCGGCCATCCCACCAGCAAGACCCACTCTCACTCTGGTCCCCATGAAAATGGGTCCCTTGGCGTTCCCGCCAAGTGGGTGAGCGTGAATTTCGAGTAGCAACTCGGAATGGGTTAGTGTGGGGGACGTCGCGAAAAGCGGACCCGGCCAGTTACGGGAAATCGGATGAATGGAACTCCGGAAAACGGAGCGGAAAACATCTGATAAGCTGGAAACACGAAAGAACGAAGCCCGGAGGGTCCGCTGGAAGGCGGTCCGAAGGAAGCGT